>JAZRZS010000065.1:0-19024 GCA_045601505.1 Acutalibacteraceae bacterium | reverse complement strand
AAAGAAAACGAGGGTAGGTTCGTCCCTAAACTGCGTACTAAAAAAGACGGCAGTTTTTATAAATCAAAGGATTATATTGACGAAAAGGATTTTGGAACAATATTTTTGCATGTTGAAAAAATGCTAAAGTATATGAACAGTTCTTTGCTTTCGGGCAATATTTCGGTTAACCCGACCGATGAACGCGAAAAAGACGCCTGTAAATACTGCGATTTTGCATCGGTTTGCGGAATTGAAAATCGAGCACATAGAAAGGTGCCGCCGATGGATAACGAAACAGTAACGAGGAAAATGGGGGAGAGTGCCGATGTTTAATCCAACACCCGCGCAACAGTCTGCAATTGATACACGCGGCAGTGTGCTTGTAACTGCGGCGGCAGGCAGCGGTAAAACCGCTGTACTGGTAGAGCGTGTTATATCCATGCTCTGTAATAGCGAAAACCCCACATCTATAGACAGGCTTTTAATAGTTACATTTACAAATGCCGCTGCCGCAGAAATGAAGCAGCGTATTGAAAAGCGTCTTTCGGAAGAACTAACTAAAAATCCGCAAAACAGGCATATAGCAAAACAGCTTATGCTGCTTCCGTCTGCGCAGATTTGCACAATAGATACTTTCTGTATAAACCTTGTACGCGATAATTTTGATGTTTTTGGCATTTCGCCCGATTTTAAAATAGGCGAGGGTGGAACGCTGACCGCCCTCTACGATACCGCCATAAAAGAGGTGTTATCGGAGTATTACGACAATGATATAGAGCGTCTTTCAAAACTGCTTTCTGCGCTTATGTCCACCTATGGTGACGGTAAACTGATAGATGCGGTATTTTCGGTGTTTGAATATAGCCGTAATTTGCCATTTCCTGATGAATGGCTTGAATACTGTAGAACACTTTATGACGATATAGACGGTAATTTTCACTTGTGGCGGGGCGATGTGGCAGTTCATAAGGCAGCCTTTTTAAAAGCGAAAAACAGCATAGATGAAGCATTATTGTGTGTTGACGAAAATCCAAAACTTTGTGAGAAATATAAAGAAACACTGATTTATATGCAGTCGGTATGCGATGGTATTTTAGAGGGTATAGAACAAAATAGCGTAGACAAGGTTGTTTCGCTTTGTGATTGCGTCGTTGTCCCCACAGTACCCGTACGCACCGCCGACAAGGCTGTGCCTAGAGCGAAAAAAGCAAGGGCAGACTTTTTATCAGCGTGTGATGAATTTATAACCGATTTTTCGGTTGATGATGCCCTTGCCAAAGAACAACTGCACTTTACCGCACCGTATATTCAAATGTTACTTGAAATTACTAATAAGTTTTCAAACAGATTATATAATCTTCAGTGTGAGAAAAACATCTTTACCTTCTATAATACGGAGCAAATGGCGCTTGAACTTTTGTGTCGTTATGAAGACGGAAGATATTATATGAGTGAATTTGCAAAAGGATTGTTTACACAGTTTGACGAGGTATTAGTTGACGAATATCAGGATGTAAACGACCTGCAAGATACCCTTTTCTCACTTGTTTCAGGTTACGGTGAAAGGCTGTTTGCGGTTGGCGATGTAAAACAGAGTATATACGGATTCCGTGGCGCTAACCCTGCGAACTTTGTGGAGAAAAAGGATACCTATATACCACTCGAAAATGCGTCACAAGAAGATAAGAAAAAAATTGTTCTCTCATCAAATTTCCGTAGCCGCAAGGGAATTTGCGAATTTATAAATTATTTTTGCTCTCTTATAATGTCGCGCGAACTGGGCGGTGTGGATTATAACGAGGAGGAGTATCTGAATTTTGCCGCAAACTACAGCGAAAAGGATGAAGCGGACGTAGAAATGCACATTCTAAGCGGTGAAGAAAGTGATGATGATAATCCCGTTATTGAGGCAAAGCATATTGCCGCTTACATAAAAAACGCTGTTAAAAACAGCGTTTCGGTTCGTTCGGAAGACGGCGAAAGAGCCGCCACCTACGGTGATTTTGCAATACTTTTGCGTTCTCCTGGAACGCAGTCGGATGTGTATCTTCGCGAATTGCAAAAACTTGGCATCCCCGCAAGGTTTGATACGGGCGGGTTTATAAATTCTATAGAGGTCTCACTCCTTTTGGCGCTACTTAAGGTTATAGGCAACCCAACCCACGATGTACCACTTTTGACGCTTATGATGTCCCCGCTATTCGCATTTTCTGCGGATGATGTAGCGCTTTTGCGTCTTAGTGACCGCAAAGGCTCACTTTACAGCGCACTCATAACGGCGGCAAAGGGCGGTAATCAAAAGGCGGAAAATATGCTCGTTTCCTTGCGTAAATTCCGTCACGGCGCCATAACCCGTTCGGTCGAACAACTTATTTCGTGGCTATTTGAAGAAACGGGGCTGCTTGATTTTGTTTCGGCGATGGAAGACGGGGAGAGAAGACGAAACAATCTGCTTTTGTGCCTTGATTATGCGCGTCAATTCGAATCGGACGGCAAAGATATTCGTGGCTTTACGGCATATATGGAGAAAATCGGACCACATATTAAAACTCCATCAGGCACCGGCGGTGAAAACGCTGTTACCATTGTAAGTTTTCACGGCTCTAAAGGTCTGCAGTATCCAATTTGTATCATAGCGGGAGCTTTTAGGCGCTTTAACGATATGGATACAAAGAAGTCACTTGTAATGGACAGAAAACTCGGCGTTGCTTTTAAGCTGGTGGATACAGAGAACAACGTATCGGTAGATACTATTGCGCGTAGGGCGATAATAGGCAAAATGAAGAAAGAGCTTTTATCGGAAGAACTGCGTGTTATGTATGTTGCTTTAACCCGTGCAGAAGAAAAACTTGTTGTGTTATTGACAAGTGCGAATGCACAAAAACGGGCGTGTGCAGTGGCAGAAAAAATTATAAACGGGGAAGACAAAGCGCTAATTTCCTCTGTTTCGGGATATTTTGATTGGTTTATGTATGCGCTTTTGCGACTTGGAAGTCTACAGGGAATTAGACAAATGTTTGGTATAGAACTCGAAGATAAATACTTAAAAACCGAAAACAACTATGCCGTTTCGGTGTGTTATACCGCGCTGTCAGATAACTGTGAAGAAGCAGAAGAAAAAGATTTACCCGATGTTTGCGTTGATGTTGAGGAGATTAAAAAACGATTTGCGTTTTGTTATCCATTTGATAAACTGCGTGAGCTCAAGTCAAAAACCTCAGTTTCGGATATTTTGCACGGAGCAGATAAAAGAGGGGAATATATTTCCCGTCCTGCGTTTGCATCAAAGGCGGGGCTTACCCCAGCAGAGCGTGGAACTGCAACCCATAAGTTTATGCAGTTTGCGGATTATACCGCTGCTAAGGCGGATTTGGAATGCGAAATTGCAAGACTTGAAGAAAAACAGTTCTTGTCACAGGCCGAGGCGTCTGCCGTCAACAAAGCAGAAATTAACAAATTCTTGCAAAGCACACTTTTTGCGCGTATGGAACAAGCAAAAGATGTGCAAAGGGAACTACGCTTTTTATCGGAGTTTGCGGAAATTCGCGAATTTCCCGATGAAAAAACGGTGGTACAGGGAATTATCGACTGTGTGATAGAAGAAGATGACGGAATAGTGGTTGTCGATTTTAAAACCGACCGCGTAACCGATGAGCAAACACTCATAGACCGTTATTCAAAGCAACTTGATTTATACGCACAAGCGTGTGAAAAGATGTTTGCAAAAAAGGTTAAAGAAAAAATCATATATTCTTTCGCGCTTTCAAGAACCATCGATGTATAAAAAAATGCACTCGGACTGAGTGCATTTTTTTATTTGAATAGAGGTTGCAATTGTCTGCCCTCAAGCGCTGCACTTAAAGCATCTGGCAAAAGTTCCCAGTTGGCAATAAGCGAATTTGGTTTTTTATAACAGTCGTCCTGCGAAAGCGGAACAAAGTATATATGTCGGCAGTTAAAAAGCAGACCTATGTTTTTTGCGGATGCCGAAAGCGCATCATTTGTGGCAACCGCCAGTAATACGGGTTTTTGGTTGCGCAGATGAGCTTTTAGCGCCATGGTAACCGATGTGTCGGTTATACCGTTTGCAAGTTTACCCAGAGTGTTGCCTGTACAGGGCGCCGCCACTATAATATCAAGCAAATTTTTTGGGCCAATCGGCTCGGCGTCCTTTATGGTGTGAATAACTTTTTTATTACAAATCTCTTCAACCTCATTTATAAAGTCGGCGCATTTGCCAAAGCGTGTATCAGTAGTATAAACGATGTCAGACATTATCGGTGTGATTTGGGCACCTAAACCGCGCAATATTTTCAGTTGTTCAACCGATTGCCGCAAAGTGCAAAACGAGCCACACATAGCATATCCAACAGATAGTCCTTTCATAAAGATCTCCGTCCCTCGTTAAAAAAATGGAAACTAAAAAATTAAAAATGTTCTTGCAGTATGTTGTTAACGGTCATAAAAATAATTTTTGCTGCTGTAACGGGCGCGGTTTTTGCGGGTAACCCCGAAGCAGTTATAAGGCGTATGCCGCGTTTTTCTGCCGCAGTAGCAGAGACGCCAAACGGGGCAGAAGCAAGTTCTATGATAACGCAATCCTCTTTGACCTTGGAAAGTTCATAGTCGCCAAGCATAACAGAGGGGACGGTGTTGAAAATTATGTCGTAAGAATGCAAAGTATCCCCTAAATTCTTGGCATCGATACATTCGTAAGATTCGGCATCAATCAGCGCCTTTGTTTCAGCACGGCGATATGTGGTAGCAACCGTTGCACCGAAGGAACGCAGGTGTTTGCAAAGAATTTTGCCTATTCTTCCAAAACCGATAACTAAACAGCGTGAGCCCCAAAGCGTATGCTCTGTGTTTTGTATAGCACATTTTATGGCGCCCTCTGCGGTCGGCAGAGCGTTGAGCAACGAAAACTCTTCGCGTGCAAGGTAATCGTATTCGTATGCGGCGCCAACACGCGTTCCTGCGGTAAAAAATATGGTTTTTCGGTCGGCAGCAGAAACAATGTCTTTAATCAGGATTTCGTTAGTACCAAGAGGAGTGTAAACGGTTTTACCGTCCTTGCTTGTGGGTACGGGTAAAATTATACAGTTCGTACCAAAAACTGCGTCTCCAACCGAAACGCAGGGTATGTGACCTATATATTTTTCATATCCGCACATACGCACGGTGTGTCCCGCGTTTTTTAGCATATTTCTGAGATGTATCATGCGTTCATCTCCGCCGATAATCGAAAAAATCATATTAACACCACCAAAAAAGGTCATAGGATATTATCATTACATCCTATGACCTGTAGTCGTATTTGGTGATTAATTTTATAAGTGCTTCTCTTTCATTGAGGGTGGGATTTTTTATAACCTCTTCTTGTAAAAATTCTAAAGCCTTGCCAATCTCTTCACCCGAAAAACCCATTTTTATGAGATGTTTTCCGCTAATTTTAAGGTGTTCAACAAGAAACGGCTCGTCACTATCTAAAATTCTGTGTAGTTCATTTACTGCCCATATGGTATCTTCTGATTTCAAAACGGCGGTAATTTCCAAAAACCGCATATAGTCTTCTTTATTGCAAATACACAGTCCGCGCTTTATGTCGGCACTGTTTTTGGGTGTGCCAAGCCTGTAAAGCTGTGTTATTCTTTTTGAGCGTTCGCGCAAATCATTGTCGGTCTTAAGCGCACGGCAGATCTCTTCTGCATCTTTGCCGCTTATAAGTAACAGCGCACAAAAACGAATAATTAGGTCGCGCGGAAGTTTGCGAATAGGCGTTGTGTCACATTCGGGGATAGAAAAAGATTTCAAAGCACCGTTTTTAAAGAATGCAGTCGAGTTTTCGATATGCTTTCCCATAAGCATTTTTTTAAGTTCCGAAAAAATTCGTTCTGCACTTATGTTTTCAAGCAAATCAAGCTTAGTGAGCGCAGAGTTAAGGGTGTTTTCCTCAATAGAAAAACCAAGCTGTGAAGCAAAGCGGAACAATCTCATAATACGCAAAGCGTCTTCGCAAAAACGCTCATCGGGGTTGCGTACGGTGCGCAGTGTGCGCGTCTTTATATCTTCTAATCCGCAAAATAAATCAACAATACCCGTATCTTTATCATACGCTATGGCATTGACAGTAAAATCACGGCGCGAAAGGTCTTCTTCTATACTACCAACAAACTCTACGCTGTCGGGGTGGCGCGTGTCGGTGTAACCGCCGTCTATGCGGTAGGTTGTAACCTCAATAGGTTTTTTATCTATCAAAACCGTAACTGTACCGTGCGAGATGCCTGTAGGCACAGTGTGGGGGAAAAGGCGCATAACCTTGTCGGGCAGACAGTTTGTAGCAATGTCAAAATCACTCGGCTCTGTGTTACCTAAAAGCATATCACGCACGGCGCCACCCACGCAATATGCCTCATACCCTGCCGTTTTTAATACCGAAATACACTCACTGACATAGGTAGGAATATAAAAAGTCAAACAAATCACCTCGAATATAAAAGTTTTTGTTTATTTTTTGTAGTAGAAGTAATATAATAATTAAATAAGGATTAACTACGGAGGAAGATTATGAAACCACTTCGCCAAGAGGATAAAATAATAGAAAACGTAAAACGAATTCATATGATAGGTATAGGCGGTTCGGGAATGTGCCCCCTTGCAGAAATTCTGCACGGCAAGGGTTATGTCCTGACAGGCTCCGATAATAACGAGAGTGACCCGCTTAAACGCGTACGTGCGCTTGGCATAAAGGTTTTTATGGGGCACAGTAAGGAAAATATAGAGGGTGCCGAACTTGTTGTTTATTCGGCAGCGATAGGAAAAGACAATCCTGAACTATTGGCGGCGGCAGAAAAGGGCATACCCACAATGGAACGTTCACACCTGCTCGGCGCCTTGACCCGCCATTTTGATAATGTCATAGGTGTTGCGGGAACACATGGCAAAACCACTGTTTCCTCTATGATAACACAAATTTTAATATTAAACAACCTCGACCCTACGGCTGTAATAGGGGGTAGACTTCCGCTTATAAATTCTAACGGCCGTTCGGGAAAGAGTCAACATATGGTTTGCGAATCGTGTGAGTTTGTTAATACTTTTTTGCAGATGTCGCCCGATATTTCGGTATTACTTAATATTGATGACGACCATCTAGACTTTTTTGGCACGATGGATAACCTTGTTGCGTCCTTTAATAAATTTATAGGAATGTCGCACACTGCGTATATAAACGGCGATGATAAACTCGCCATTCGTGCGGCTAACGGAATATCTGCTACCATTATAACATTCGGCAAAGAAAAAGGAAATGATTTTTATGCCGAAAACATCAAAAGAGGCGCACTCGGGTATGAATTTGATGTTATGAAGAAAGGCACTCTGCTTGGCAGACTGCATATGCGCGTCCCGGGAGAACACAACATCTACAACGGACTTGCCGCATTTGCAGTGGCATACGATTTAGGTGTCAGCCCCGAGGGAATTGACGATGCGCTTTCAAAATTTACAGGCGCGGGTAGAAGATTTGAATTCCTTTATGAATGCGAAAAATTAACACTTGTGGATGACTATGCCCACCATCCCACAGAAATAGCGGCAACGCTCAAAGCGGCAAAAAGTCTTGACTATGAGCGTGTAATTGCGGTTTTCCAACCCTTTACATTTTCACGCACAGCATTACTTAAGGACGATTTTATAAAAGCACTCTCTTTTGCTGACAAGGTTGTACTGACGCCCATTATGGGTTCGCGCGAAAAGAATACCTATGGCATATATTCGGAAGATATTGCAAAGAATTTAGCAGATGCCGTAGTAATTGATACATTTTCACAGGTTGCCGATTATGTCTGCGAAAATGCAGAGAAAGGTGACCTTGTAATCACAATGGGCGGCGGTGATATTTATAAAGCCGCTTATATGATAAGGGATAAATTAACAGGCAATTAACAAATTATGGAGTATATTTATATATACTGTTAAGGATTGGACGTGAAAATAATGAAACAAGGCGCTTCTATTGTATCAAAAGGAATTGTTACGGTTTTAATGATAAATCTGCTCACACTGATATTGCTTTTCTCGCTTACCACTTTGGCGATAGGAATGGGCACCGAAACTATTGGCTATGTAGCCTATTCGGTTGATGAGGAAGAAAACGTTGAAGAACTTTATACCCATTATTATAAAGACGGTGACGACACAAAATTAAAGGAATATGAAGATAAGGGAATAGAGGTTAAAACTCAGACCTTTCGTTCTACCGTAAGTAAGGGCATAAGCTATACGCTGGATATTGTAGCGGGTGTTTTAGGTTTTATTATGCTGTTTGCATTTGTGTATAACCTTTTCTGGACACGCGGCGATAAGGATGCTAACTTGGCAACTTACGGTCACATTGCGCTTGATAAATATAGAGGTGTTAAGTTAGGTCTTTTGATAACACTACCATTTGCTTTTTCTTATCTTTTGCTTGTTGTCGATAAAATCTTTTCGCTGTTTTCATCTTCGCTTTATCTGTTTATTTATAGAATTGTTAACTATAATATGTATCCGATTATTGAGTTTGCAACGCGCGGCGCCGAAAACGCACAGGGCGTTCCAACATGGGCTTTTCTATTGTTGCTTGTAACGCTCATACCCATACCTGCAATATCTGCTTTAGGATATTACTGCGGTATAAAAGGAATTTCCATTAAAGATAAAATTGTGTATAAAAAGGATAAGGGGAATAATTAATGGCAGGATTTTTTAGGTTTAATAGTTTTGAAAAGGAAGGTCCGGGTGTTTCTAAAAACGAAAAGAAAAAGCGTGGTATAATACGCTTTTTTGAACTTTTGTTCCGCAATTTAGGAAAACTTATATCGGGAAGCGCACTTTATACGCTTATAAGTATACCTGTTTTTACATACGGTCTTGCCGAACTTGGACTTGCAAATGTTACTCGCGCTATCACAAGAGAAAAACATTCCTTTGGTGCGTCAGATTTTTTTGATACAGTTAAAAAGAACTGGAAAAAAGGTCTGCTTTCGGGAATAATCAATACCATAGTAACTGCGCTTCTGATTTTTGATGTTTATTTGTTCTTCCCACGCGCAGAATCGGGTAAGATGCAAATTGTTTTTGCAGGGATATCTATGTTTTTACTGCTCACATTTATAATGATGCAGTTTTATATTCCGCTTCTTATAATAACCTTTTCGTTGCGACTCAAGGATGTATATAAAAATGCATTTAAGTTTGTGTTCATTAACCTAAAACGCGGTCTTTTAATACTGCTATCACTTGCGCTGTTCCTTGGTGCCTGTTTCGCTATTGCATGGTTTGGCGGAGCAATGGGCTATGCCTTTGCAACACTTATTATGCTTTTTATGTACCCTGGTTTCCGCTCATATGTGGTGCAGTATAATATCTTCGGTTCAATCTATAAATATATGATTGAGCCATATTATAAGGACCGTCCGGGCGAAGATATAGAAAAACGTCTGTCACTTGGTCTTCCCGTACCTGAAGAATATATGCCGAAATACGAAGATGATATTGTTTTTAACGATGATGGACTGCGTATGAAAGACGAAGGAAAATAAATAAAAAGCACCTGTATAACAGGTGCTTTTTTATATAAACGGGGCATTTAATCGGTACTCTGCGGACAGCCTTGGTCTGTCGCCGATATAGCGGGAATCCCTTTTGTCGCCCCTTCTCTATATCCTATGCCGATTAAACGCTTTTGTTACATAATATCGTTTTTGTGAACGAACAAAACGCCAAGAGTGTTTCTGCCGCAGTGGGCGGAAATGGTGCAACCTGCGCGTGTCGCAAAAACCTCGCCCCAGGGTAAAGCCTTTTTAACCTGCTCAACACAGGCGTCAAGCACTTCTTTGTCGACACCTGCGTGCGTGACAAACACACGAGAGGTATCAATGCTGTCCGTGTCTGCAAGGCGCTCATCAATATAGGTCTTAAGCACCGAAGCAAAGTTACCTCTATACTTTTTTTCAACACCCATACTGCCGTCTTTAACAACAATACAGGGTTTGAGTTTTAAAAGGTTGGCGCCCAAAGCCGCAACGGCAGAGCAACGTCCGCCTTTTGCAAGATATTTAAGGTCGTCAACAACGAACGAAGCGTCAACATAATCGGCAAGGGAAGAAACTTTTTCAGCAATCTCGGCAGCAGGTAAGCCTTTCGCTGCCAACTCTGCCGCGGCAATAACCAAAAGGCCGCCGCCTGTTGACAGGTTCTTGGTGTCAACAATATAAACGCCGGGTACTTCTTCAGCCGCAAGACGCGCATTGTTGTTGTTAGCAGACATACTTGAACTTATGGTAAGATAAATAAGTTCGCTTCCGTCTTTTGTTAAACTTTCAAAAAATTCAATATGCTCACCAATGCCCGTTGCAGATGTTTTGGCAAGGGTGCCTGTACGTTCTGCGTATTCATAAAGGTCATCAGGAGTTGCTTCAACGCCGTCAATATAACTTTTGTCGCCCATAACAACCTCAAGAGGTTTTATGCGGACGTTGTATCTTTCGATAAGTTCGGGGCTAAGGTCTGTGGTGCTGTCACTTGAAATAATAACCTTTTTGTTTTCAGCCATAATAAATCCTCCATACATCATTTGAAAACAGTATAACATAAGTATCAAAATATCACAAGCATAACTTTTGTGTGTTGACATAAATGTTTAGTTGCGTTAAAATCTTTACTAAAGGAGAGTGATTATATGGCAATGTTGTCACCGTCTGTGCTTTCGGCGGATTTTTTAAAAATGGATGAAGAATTAAAGGTGTTTGAGGAAAACGGCGTAGATATGCTTCATATGGACGTAATGGACGGCAATTTTGTGCCTAATATATCGTTTGGTGTGCCGCTTATTGAAAGCGTAAAACGCCACACAAAAATTCCTATGGATGTTCATTTGATGATAGACCGTCCGCATAGATATATAGATGATTTTGCTGCTTGTTCAGATATACTCGGATTTCATTATGAGGCGGGAAGCGATGTTGAAGCAACCCTTAAACAAATCCGTTCTCACGGCATAAAAAGTTGCCTTACGATAAAACCCTGTACAAAACCCGAAGAAATTTTTAAATTTTTACCGCTTTGTGATATGGTGCTTGTAATGTCGGTAGAACCTGGATTTGGCGGACAGAAGTTTATGCCCGAATCTCTTGAAAAAGTCAAAGCGTTAAAGGCGGAAATTAAAAGGCAGGGACTTTCTACGTTGGTAGAAATTGACGGCGGTATAAATAAAGAAACCGCACCGTTGGCGGTTGCCGCGGGCGCGGATGTTTTGGTGGCAGGTAGCTATGTTTTTGGAAGTTGTGATATTGCCGCTACCGTAAAAGAAATTAAGAGTTTATAATTTTACAAATCGGGGTATTGGTGCAAACTTTGCACCAATACTCTTTTGTTTTTTCGGTTTCGGTATGGTCGGTATATATATAATCGGAATATTCGGGACCGAGCGCTAAAACGGCGCGGTTTATATCTTCTTCCTTTATTAGCATACGGTATGTGCTGTCGTTTCTGTAGATAGAAACACTTGTGTCGTGGCGGGAGAGTTTTTTTATTTGTTCACACATCAAAAACATATGCTCACAGCATAAAAATTCATATATGTACGTGCGTTTGATACGGTGTAAAGTGCGTTTTTTTCTGCGTGACACCGTAAAACAAATTGTACAGCCGCCATCACAGGTAGGGCGTACTTTAATAAAAAGCCGTTCCCCCGAAAGATTAAAGTCGGTTTCATACAGCGCCTGTCTTAAGATATTTCCAAGCGCAGCCTTGGCATCCTTGTTGTCATAGCGCAGGTCTTGGAAACTGCCGAAATAATCGCATATTTCCACAGCCGAAAGTGTAACCAAAAGTTCGCGTTGTCCCACTAAATCATAAAGCATATAAGACGCCTCCACAAGGTAATTTTAATTATGCAAAGCGATTTTTTCAACAGGTAAAATATGTATAATGCTCGATGCAAGGCATCGAGCATTTAATAGTTATGCCTAACAGCCTGTTCCGCAACCGAAATGGTCGGGACAGTCATTTTGTCTTGGCGGAAAGAATTCGTCTGTAGGGAATTCAATCTTTCTAAAAACATCACAGGGGTGGTCTGTGGTGTCGTCACACTGCTTTTCGGGAATACAGAAATCATAAACAGGGATAAGCATCTGTACGTTACGAACGAGCTGAACGATGGTGAAAAGACCGAGAGTTACAAAAATAGTGGGTGTGCCGTTTTCAAGTTCAGTCATAACCTGACCGCCAAGGCAGCCGCAAATGCAGTTAGGTATGCAACAACTGCTTTCATAGCAGTCTCTGATTTCGCCGATTCTTGCAGAAAGCGGAATGGGGTCAACACTCTGCACTACGCAACGTGGTGTGTTTTGTGTGCGTACCATCTGCATATCCATAGCGTCTTCAAGTGTTACATTGTTGCTAAAGACCTTAACATTTCCGTCACTGCCGTATAAAATTACCTTTTTGTTGAAATATGCAATACCGCGAATGGTAGTGGGTGCGGCGTGTGGTGTTATGAACAGGTCGAATTCTACAAGGAAGAAGAACGTAAGGTCACAAGAGTAATAACCTCTGTTAAAACTTACGGGTTCAACATCAATGTAAACATTAAGTACCTCCGCGGAGCGTGTTTTAACACTCTGTGCGCGTTTAATAAGCGCTTGGTCTGCAGGGAGAAAATAACATCTTAAATCCTCCAAACAGTCGCGGTCACAACACGAATCATAGACTCTACCCGCATCAATGCAAACAGCCTCTTTGAAACTATTGTTATCTGACATAAAAAAAGCCTCCTTAAAGTTGAAAAGTTAAAAACTTCTATACCATACTATGTAAAAAAGGCGTTTATGTTAAAAAATGTATTAAATTCTAAGATTCGCAAACAATAATGACGGAGATGGTAAAAATGAATATAACAGAACAAGAGTATGGGAAACTTGTAAAAAAGGCTTCGCCTCCGTCACCCAAACTAAAAGATTTTTTGTGGGCGTTTTTTGTGGGCGGATTTATATGTATGTTAGGTCAATTGCTGTATGAACTTTATACCGCACTTGAACTAACGGATGAGGTGTCACGAATGCTTGTGCCCGTCACGCTTATAACCCTTTCGGCGCTTTTTACGGCACTTCATATATTTGACGATATAGCCAAACACGCCGGTGCGGGAACCCTTGTGCCTATAACAGGGTTTGCTAATGCCGTTGTGTCCCCGTCAATCGAATTTAAAACAGAGGGTTGGGTGTTGGGGCTTGGCGCAAATATGTTCAAAATCGCGGGGCCTGTTATTGCCTACGGTACTATCGCAAGTGTTGTCTATGGAGTTGTTTATTGGATTTGTGGGATGATATAAAAAAAGGCTTGACCAAAACGGTCAAGCCTTTTTTATTATTTCATATCGTTTATAAATTCTCCGATTTTTATTACAGCCTCACGTAAAATTTCGTGTTGTGGCAACATAACAATTCGGAAATGGTCGGGCTCATCCCAGGAGAATCCGCTTCCGGGAACAATAAGAATATGCTTTTCGAGCAATAGTTTTTCGGCGAAAACAGTATCTTTTGTTTCCTTTAAAAATTCGGGTTTTATTTTCGGGAAAACGTAAAAACTCGCATCATTCTTTACATATGTAAGACAATCCAATTTGTCCAACTCTTCAAATGTGGCCTGACGTTGTTTATAAAGTCTACCATCAGGGCGTATCATGCTGTTGGTGTATTCTGTATCTGCAAGTGCCACGGGGATAATGGTTTGCATCATCGCATTTGCGCAAAGTCTGATAGATACGAGTTTCAAAAGAGCTTCGTTTATTTGACTTCTCTTGTCAGCAGGACCGCTGATTACAAGCCATCCGCACCTAAAACCGCAAAGGCAGTGAGATTTTGAAAGACCGTTCATTGTAATTACAGTTATGTCATCTGCGAGACTTGCAAACGCAATGTGTTTCTTTCCGTCAAAGACAAGACGGTCATAAATTTCGTCAGACAAAACAATCAGATTATTTTGTCTTGCAATCTCCGCAATGTCAAGAAGTGTATCTTTGGAATAAAGTACACCTGTAGGGTTGTTTGGATTGATGATGACGATAGCTCTCGTTTTATTGGTTATCAAACTTTTAATATGTTCAGTATCGGGGTTCCAACCATAGTTTTCATCGCACTTATAGAAAACAGGGATCGCACCGCGCAAAATTATCTCATTGGTCCAAAGTGAATAGCATGGTGTTGGAACGAGAACCTCATCGCCGGGATTGAAGAGTGCAGTTGATACCAAATCAGCAATTTCACTTATACCGTTGCCAATGAAGATATCATCAATAGAGAAATTATCAAACCCTTTTGAACGATGGTATTCAAAAATAGCATTTCTTGCCGCAGGCATTCCTCTAACATCACAATAACCTAAAGCGGTATCAATTTTTTGAAACAAAGCCGTCTTAACGCTCTCTGGCATTTCAAATCCAAAAGTAGCAGGGTTGCCCGAGTTTAGTTTTAATATTTTTTCTCCGCGTTTTTCAATTTCTAACGCCGTGTAAAAGTTTTTTCCGCGTATATCGGAATTAACATTACCGATAATGTCAGCACAAACATTCATTTATATCACCCATTTCAAAAATATATAAGTATTATAATTATTTCAAATTAAGATTAATAGGAAGTTTACCTTTAGCAGGGATTTTACCCGCAAGAACATCAAACGCATATTTCTGCGATTCGGTAGAATTGTAGCCAAAGATAACCCTCTTCATATGGTCAAGCGGCTCCATAGCATAGGGGTTGCCGAAGTGAACAATGGCGGAAACCTTACCCGAAATATTTACGCAGTTGATAAGTGCTTCGATTCGTTTTGTGAGACTGTCTGTTCCAATATAACATCCCATTTGGCAATAGGTTACAAATACGATCTCATCGTGATCGGTTGCCTTGACAAGTAACTCTTCGTTTTGCTTTGGTGTTGGATATTCAGGAATAAATGCAACTTCACTGTTTTTGAATGTAGCCTTAATATGTTCAGAAAGAGCCACTGGCTTGTACCAACCTCTATCATTGATTTCCATTGATATTTCACTATCATCAAAATCCATAGGTGTTACAACAACGAAAATTCTGCGTTTATCGGGGTCACCGATGTTTGCAGAAAGACCTTCGTCACATACGGCGGTGATACAGTCTTTTGTAACCGATTCTAACAGCTCAAGGTCGTTGTCGGTAAATTCACCCTCAATATCGGCGTGTTCGCCAATCCATTTTTGCAGTGCTAAAACATGCCTTACAGCCTCGTCAAGACGTTCATCTGTAAACATACCTTTTTCATAGCAGTTTTTAAGCATCTCATAACAGGTTTTTGTTGGTGTACGGTAGTTGGTGAGAAGAATATCATTACCTGCATCGATACAAATACCATAGGCGTTTTCCTCGCCGTATTTCTGTAAAATACCCATCATAGCGAGGGAATCGGTAAAGTAAACTCCGTCAAATCCTTGATTTCTCAGGATGCCGAGCATTTTCTTGGAGAGTGTTGCAGGATAATCGGGGTCGATATTAGTGAATGTGGAATGAATTGTCATAACTGCAGGTAATAGACCTTTTTTGTTAAGTTCTATGTAAGGCACAAGGTCAAATTCAAGCAATTCCTTTTCGGTATAGGGGGAGAAACCTTCTGCCATGTGGGTATCATAAGGTTCCGAGCCGCCGGGATAATGTTTGCCTGTTGCAAAGAAACCGTTATCCATAAATACCTTTGAAATAATTTCTGCAGCGTTTGTAACGCTTTCGGGATTATCACCGTAACAACGCGATACACCTGCAGGTACGTTTTCACGCAATATATCAACAACAGGACCCCATGCACCGTTAAAACCAGCAGCTTTTGCATATTTTACAATTCCTTTTGCAAACGCTTTATAATATTCGTCTTTGGCACAAGCGGCAAGTGTAAGAGCCGAAACTTTAGGTAAATCACAACGAGGATAGCCTTTTTCCATATCGTTGACTATGATAATAGGATAATCCGCAACTTCTTTTATTTTTTTAACAAGTTCAGAAGTTTTGCTGTTAAAGGGAATTTGAACACAGCCCAAAGCATGATTTTTAATAAGCTCTAATGTAAAGTCGATGTCTTCTTGTGCGTCCCATCTTCTTGCGCAAAGCAAAATTCCAAGTTTTTGTTCAAGTGTTAAATCTTCTAATTTCAAATAATCCATAGTGCTGATTCTCCTTGAGATTTATTCTTGCTATCATTATATAACATAAAAAATTCAATTGCAATAAAAATACATATTTTTTACAAAAAATATGGCAACTGCAAAATTTGCAGTTGCCATATTAAAAAGTATCTGTTTTTATGCTTTTTTAAAATGTCTCCAAATTTTAAGTCCTTCACTCACTGAAGACGGTATTAAAGACAGCAGAATAACCGATGACCAATTTCCGAAAGTCAAGGGTACTAGTGAGAAAAGCATACTTATGGGAGATAGTGTTATAACAAGCAAAACTAAAATCGAAATTCCAATGGCAAAGTACGCAGTTTTGTTGGCGCTTAGAGAATAAATAACCGATGCATTTTCTGTTCTTGAAGAAAATGCATAGAACAGTTGTGAAAGAATAACGGCACAGAAAGCCATAGTGGAAGCAGTTTCTCTGTCTAACACCGAGCCGATAGCGTAGGATATAAGCCATACCACCGTCAACAAAGCACTGCTTGTGGCAATATTTGTAATCAGTTTTTTGCTGAAAATAGTTTGCTTTTGAGTGCCTTTGTAAAGCACCTGTGCTTCGGGCGGTTCCATGCCAAGCATTATAACAGGGAAAAGGTCGGTTATAAGATTAATCCACAAAAGTTGAGATGCGATAAGCGGAACATTACCAAATATTATAACGCCTAAAAGCATAAGCAAAAGTTCTGCAATATTACTGCCTATAAGATAAAGTAAAACTTTTCTGATGTTTGAATAAATTGCGCGTCCCTCTTTTATAGAAGTTACCATAGTGGTAAAATCATCATCGGTTAAAATGATGTCCGAAACGCCGCGTGCCACATCAGTGCCGCTTTTTCCCATAGCGCAACCAATGTCTGATGCCATAAGTGCGGGTGCGTCAGATACACTGTCACCCGTTACCGAAACGGTATGCCCCTTTTCTTGCCACGCCTTTACAATGCGTGTGCGGTCAGCGCTTGTTATTCGCGCATATACAGTGTAGTTTTCAAGATTTTCTATAAGTTCTTCATCGCTCATAGCATTAAGCTCAGCGCCTGTTATAAGCTCAGAGTCTTCGCGCAGGATTCCCATCTGTCTGCCGATAGCGAGTGCGGTTGCAGGGTGATCGCTTGTCAGCATTACGGTGCGAACACCTGCCTTGCGGCACTCACAAACCGCCTTTATTGCGTCTTGGCGCGGACTGTCTGCAAGACCGATAAGACCAATAAATTTCAAATCTCGCTCAATATCTTCGGGTGAGGGGTTGGCGGGAATTTCAAAAATTTGCCTTGCCGCCACCGCGATAACGCGCAGTCCCTCACCTGCCAGTGCATCAATCACGGGTAAAAATCTTTCTTCGCAGTTACCGTTGCAAAGCGGCAAAAGATTTTCGGGTGCGCCCTTTACAATAACAAACGGACGCTCGTTAATCATATTTATGGTGGTCAGCAATTTGCGCGTGGAATCAAAGGGTATTTCGCTAAGTCGGGGATAGAGATTGTCAATGTCAAGTTTGCTCTTTTTGCAAACCTCAACACATGCTTCTGCAATACCAATGCCTGTCGGGTCGCCCGAACTCTCATCTGAATTATTGCAAATGGTGGCAAGTTCAAGAATCATTTTAATATCGTCATCAGCGTCTGCCGATACATCTTTAATTTCCTTGCCGTTAAAGATTTTGGTAACACGCATACGGTTTTCTGTAAGTGTACCCGTCTTGTCTGCACAGATTACCGAAACTTCACCCATTTTTTGAATGGTAGCAGGGTCTTTAACTATAATATTTTTGGAAAACAAACGTTGCATACCAAGCGCAACCGTGACTGATATAGCGGTCAAAAGTCCCTCAGGTATAACGGCAACAGCAACCGCTATGGCGTTTAAGAACATATCAATAAGTGTGCGCGATATGTTTGCGTTGCGGAAATTATATAACATTCCAATAATAAAAATAAGAGCCGAAACAACAAGCACAACCATATTAAATGATTTCGAGAAAGAATTGACACCCTCTTTAATATGGTCGCGTTTAGGACTTGCTTGTTCGTTTATCTGGCGTTCTTTCAAAAGCTCGGTTTCTATTCCTGTTGATGTAACAACACACACAGCGCTTCCGTGTATAACAGAGCAACCGCAGAAAACCATATTAAATCTTTCAGATAGCGGTGTGATATCTTCAAGTGTGCCGTCTGCGTTTTTTTGTACAGGAGCATCGGAATGGGTAAGAGCCGCTTCGTTACAAATTAGCGCATTGGCGCTGATAATTCTCGCATCGGCACAGATATAGTCGCCCTCTTTTAAGATTATTATGTCGCCGGGGACAAGCGCCGAGGCGTCAACCTCTTTGCGTATACCTTCGCGCATAACGGTTGCGGTGGGTGAGGAGATTTCACACAAAAGTTCTGTTGTATCTTCGGTTTTAATTTCTTCATAAGCCGCAACTGCCGCGTTGACTAAAAGTATCGCAAAAATAAGAATCGGCGAAAACCACTGCCTGTCCTTTGTAATGAGCGTTACAATGATGGAAAGCGCCGCAACGCATAAAATGGAAATGGTAGAAAAATTGCCGAACTGAGCTAAAAAATGTTTAATAAAAGAGCGCGGCTTTTTGTATGAGAAAACATTACTGCCGTATGTTTTGAGTTTTTCCTGTGCGACCGAGTTGGAAAGCCCTTTTTCCTTTTCGGTCTGTAATATATTTATAATGTCATCAAGCGGTTCGCTGTGCCATATCATAAAAGAAACCTCCGTTTTTTAGGTTATAAATCAATTTTACTATATAAATCCAAATAAATCAATAATTTGTGTTTTACTAATTGGAAA
>JAZRZS010000064.1:0-14757 GCA_045601505.1 Acutalibacteraceae bacterium | reverse complement strand
GACCAGGCATTGGTGTTCTAACCCGTGCATTAGCCGAAAGGGCAAAACGGGTGGTGGCGGTAGAGCTTGACGAAAGATTACGTCCTATACTTCAAAAAACACTTTTTGACCTTAAAAACACAGAGTTGGTTTTCGGTGATGCAATGAAGCTCGATTTGCACTCGCTGATTGCCGAAAAATTTGCTGATTGCGGACGCATTGCGGTGTGTGCGAATCTACCTTATTATATAACATCGCCAATAATAATGCAGTTGCTTGAGAGCCGACTGCCTATTGACAATATAACCGTAATGGTACAAAAGGAGGCGGCAGAGCGGCTTTGCGCCGAAGTGTCTTCACGAGAGGCGGGGGCTGTTACGGTTGCGGTGGAATATTATGCAGAAAGTGAAATACTGTTCCATGTCGGGCGCGATAGTTTTATGCCGCCGCCTAAGGTGGACAGCGCGGTGATAAGGCTTTGTGTAAGGAAGACGCCAAAGTATGAGGTCCTCAGCGAAAAGAAGTTTTTTGCGCTTGTAAAGGCGTGTTTTGCACAACGAAGAAAGACGTTGCTTAACACAGTTTCGTCCACGCTAAAGATAGAAAAATCGGCGCTTTCTGCCTGTCTTGCCGAACTTGGACTTCGTGAAGATATTCGCGCCGAAAAACTTAAAATGGAAGAACTTTGTGCGCTTTCAAACCTGTTATTACAAAAGGAAATATATTGAATTTTGGGCGCCTCTACTGTCAGTAGAGGCGTTTTTTATATTCTACTTTGTCAAAAAATGGGCGCTACCTCAAAAACTTACGGTGGGGTGACAGTCGCACTAGAGTCGTTGTATTATAGGTGCAAACAAAGGAGAGGATATAATGACACGAACTAGACTTAAAGACAGGAAATTGCCAAACTATACCCGAGGCGAAGAAATTTTTAATATGGTAACACACATAGTCGGCGGCGGGTTTTCGGTTTTGGCACTTTTAACACTTGTGCTTTACAGTGCCATTTGCAAGGATGCGTGGGAGGTGGTCAGCAGTGCGGTATACGGTGCGGCGCTTATAATACTTTACACAATGTCAAGCGTTTATCACGGGCTTAAACCTCCCCTTGCAAAAAAGGTTATGCAGGTTTTAGACCACTGCACAATATATTTTCTTATAGCGGGAACCTACACGCCGATAGTTCTTTGCGCCATCCGCAGAGAAAACCCGTTTCTTGCGTGGACGGTGTTTTCGATTGAATGGGGGTTAACGGCACTCGCCGTAACGCTGACCGCGATTGACCTTAAGAAATACCGAGTGTTTTCGTTTGTTTCCTATATAGGAATGGGTTGGTGTATAATTTTTGCCGCAAAAGCCACGATAGATGCGTTATCGCTTAACGGATTTCTCTGGATACTTTGGGGCGGAATTTCCTACACACTGGGCGCGGTGTTTTTCGGCGTTGGTAAAAAGATAAAATATATGCATTCGGTGTTTCACATTTTTGTTGTAATAGGCTCTGTCTTGCATTTTGTCGGAATACTCTTTTATGCACTATAAAGGAAAAAGCACAGGCGGAAGCCTGTGCTTTTTTGTTATTCAAGTTCAAAAGCGCCTGTATAAAGCTGGTAGTATTTACCGCGCTGTGCTATAAGGTCTTGGTGGGTACCGCGTTCAATAATGCGTCCGTTTTCAAGCACCATTATAACATCAGAGTTTTTAACGGTTGAAAGTCGGTGCGCAATAACGAACACTGTTCTGCCCTTCATAAGCGAATCCATACCCTTTTGGACAAGTGCTTCGGTGCGTGTATCAATAGAAGATGTCGCTTCGTCCAAAATCATAACGGGAGGATTGGCAACTGCCGCACGGGCGATGGATATAAGTTGGCGCTGTCCTTGCGACAGGTTGGCGCCGTTGTTGGTGAGCATCGTATTATATCCCTCGGGCAGACGGGTTATAAAGTCGTCTGCGCTTGAAAGTTTTGCCGCCTCAATACACTCTTCATCAGTAGCATCAAGGTTGCCGTAACGGATGTTTTCCATAACCGTACCTGTAAACAGGTTGGTATCCTGTAAAACGATGCCAAGAGAACGGCGCAAATCGTTCTTTTTGATTTTGTTTATGTTTATGCCGTCATAGCGGATTTTGCCGTCATCGATATCATAAAACCGGTTAATAAGGTTTGTGATGGTAGTTTTACCCGCACCGGTCGCGCCCACAAAAGCAACCTTTTGACCAGGTTTGGCGTATACCGATACATTGTGTAACACAAGTTTGTCTTCGGAGTAACCAAAATCAACGTCATTGAGTGTTACATCGCCCTTTAGTTCGGTATAGGTGAGGGTGCCGTCAGTATGGGGGTGTTTCCACGCCCATTTGCCCGTGATTTTATCGCTTTCCTTTATATTACCGTCTTCATCAACAATTACGTTTACAAGGGTAACGTATCCGTTGTCGGTTTCACTCTTTTCGTCCATAAGCGAGAATATGCGCTCTGCGCCTGCAAGACCCATTACAACAGAATTTATCTGTTGTGAAACCTGGTTTACATTGCCGGTGAACTGTTTTGTCATATTAAGAAACGGTATAACAACGCTTATACCAAATATAACTTCGTGTCCGAAAAGTTTTGACAAACTTGCGTTTACAAAACCGTCTGAAAGCAGAAAAACGCCGCCGACAACCGCAATGATAACGTATAAAATGTTGCCGATGTTCATATTTATCGGACCCAATAGGTTTGCATAGCTGTGCGCTCTGTAACTGTCTTCAAAAAGTGCGTTGTTGACCTCGTCAAAACCGGCTTGGCAGTTCTTTTCGTGACAGAAAACCTTAACAACCTTTTGTCCGTTCATCATTTCCTGTACATAGCCTTCCGATTTACCCACAGATTTTTGCTGACGGATAAAATACTTGGCAGAACCGCCGCCGACCTTTTTGGTAACAACGGTGATAACAAGCACACCGAAAACGACAACCAAGGTCATATATATGCTATACCAAAGCATAATAGAAAATACTGTAATTACGATGAGCCCTGCCTGTATAAAAGCGGGGATTGACTGTGAAACGAGTTGGCGGAGAGTGTCAATATCGTTGGTGTAATGACTCATAATATCTCCGTGCTTGTGGGTGTCGAAATATTTAATCGGTAGATTTTGCATACGGTTAAACATTTCTTTTCTTGCTTTGCTCAAAAAGCCCTGTGTGATGTATGCCATAAGTTGCGTGTGTGCAAAAAACGACAACAAAGATAGTGCGTAAAGCACCGCAAGAGTAACTATTTTTGGTATGATTTCCAACTTGGCAGAAGCCCAATTACGACTTACATACCACTTTTCAATCAATTCAAGAATTTGTTGGTTGAAAATAGCGGGCATTGTGTTTACAATGGCGGAAAAGACAATGCAAATGAGTGTGATAGGCAGAAGCACGGGATAGTATGAATATAGCATTTTGAGAACGCGTTTTAGTGTTCCCGGGCTGAATTTTGGTCTTGGCCCTTGCGGCATTCTACCGCGAGGCATTGGTGCAGGTTTACTCATTGTCGTCACCTCCGCTCTTTTGTTGTTCGTAAATATCGCGGTAAATTTCGTTTTCCTTTAACAACTGCTCATGTGTGCCTGTTGCCGCAATTTTACCGCCGTCCATAACAATTATCATATCGGCATCTTCAATAGACGCTACGCGCTGTGCGATTATGATTTTTGTGGTTTCGGGGATGTATTCTCGGAAGCCTCTGCGAATAAGGGCATCGGTTTTGGTGTCGACTGCGCTTGTGGAGTCGTCAAGTATAAGAATTTTTGGACTTTTCAGCAAAGCACGTGCAATACAAAGCCTTTGCTTTTGTCCGCCCGATACGTTGGTTCCGCCCTGTTCAATATAAGTGTCATATTTATCGGGCATTTTCTCAATAAATTCATCTGCCTGTGCAAGACGGCAAACGTGTATGAGTTCTTCATCGGTTGCGTTTTCATTGCCCCAACGCAGATTTTCTTTTATGGTGCCTGAAAACAGTTGGTTTTTCTGTAATACCATTGCAACGCCGTTTCGCAATGTCTCAAGGTCGTACTCTCGCACATCAACGCCGCCAACCGACACAGAACCTGCACTTACATCATAAAGGCGGGGTATAAGTTGTACAAGCGAGGATTTACTGCTTCCCGTTCCGCCCAAAATACCGACCGTCATACCCGACTTAATCTCAAGGTTTACCTTTTCTAGCGCAAATCTTTTTGCGTCTTTAGAATATTTGAACGAAACATCCTTGAACGAAATATCGCCGTTTTTGAGCGTTAGCACGGGGTTTTCCGGGCTGGTGATAGAGGGGGTTTCGTTTAACACCTCACAAATACGTTTCATAGATTCAATCGACATAGTCAGCATAACGTAAATCATAGAAAGCATCATAAGGCTCATAAGAATTTGTACGCCATAGGTGAGCATTGCGGAAATCTGACCGACATCAACGGTTGTGCCTCCGCCCGATATAACGAGAAAAGAGCCGATAAGCAAAATTCCTACGGTGTTAAAATACATACAAAACTGCATAATTGGGGTGTTAAGCGCAACAATTCTTTCTGCTTTGGTGAAATCTTTTTGAATATCATCGGATGCAAAGTTGAATTTCTGCTTTTCAAAGTCCTCGCGCGAAAAACCTTTTACCACACGCATACCGCGAACATTTTCTTCTATGGATTCATTAATGTTATCGTATTTTTTGAAAACGCGTCTGAACGCCGGCATAGCCTTTCTTGCAATAAACAAAAGTCCGCAGATTAAAACGGGAACAACGACAACAAATGTGGTTGCAAGCGCGCCGCCCATAGTGTATGCCATTATTATTGAAAAAACAAACATCATGGGACTTCTGACAGCGGTTCTTATCAGCATCATATACGATATCTGAACGTTAGCAACATCGGTTGTAAGTCTGGTTACAAGCGATGTGGAAGAAAATTTATCAATATTTGCAAAAGAATACGTTCCGATTTTTTGGAACATATCGTGACGCAAATTTTTTGCAAAACCTGCAGACGCTTTAGCGCAGGTTACCGCCGCAACACCGCCGCAGCAAAGCGAAAAAAGCGCAAGAAGAATCAATGCAACGCCTGTTTTAATTACGTCTTGCAAAGGCGCACCGTATTTTATGTTGTTAACAAGGTTGGCTGTTATAAAAGGAATAGAAACTTCAATTAGCACCTCAATCGAGATGAAAATAAGCGTCAGTATAGACGGTAATTTATATTCCCTAATACATTTTGAAAGAGTTTTAATCATCTTGCACCTCCAAATTGGTCTTGATTTTTTCTATGGTTGTAAAGAAGGCAGAAAGCTCCTCGGCACTAATGCCCTTTGTTATGGCCGCATCCAATCGGTCAATATCCTGCCGTACAAAGCGGTCAAGCGCAACGGCGCGCGGAGTCAGCGTTATTTGTTTTGTTCTGCCATCTTTGTTGCTTTGTTTTCGCGTTATCAGTCCGTTTTTTTCCATAAGCGATAAAATGTTGCTCATCGTGGAACGGCGGACCGAAAAACGCTCCTCCAAATCGCGCTGAAAAACAGGTCCGTCCTGTCTTGCTATAAAGCCGATTACCCAACCGTGCAGCCCTGTCAGGCTGTCAAGCTGTGCCCTTGCGGCACTCTTTTCGGCTTCACGCTTTATCAAATTATTAAGGCGCCTGATTTCAGGGCCAACTCTTTTTGTTTCCATACAACTCCTCCGTAAAAAACGTTAGCACCCTAACATTATAGTTAGGATGCTAACAAAAGTCAAGAAGAAATTGTTAATTTTCTACATCTTTGTAGAGTGTAATATCCAAAGCGGCATCTTTCGTGGTTTCAACGTAGTCCAGCACCTCTTGCGGTGTGTCGAAAACCCCGAAGAGCAACAAGTTTTTGTCGGTCATAAAGTTGCCCTGCACGGCAGAGTTGAGCAACTCAAGCAACGGATTATAATATCCGTTTGTGTTAAGCACCGCAATGGGTTTTTGGTGACGGCCGAGTTGCTTTAATGTTAAAATTTCAAAAAATTCTTCAAAGGTGCCAACGCCACCGGGCGCCATAATAAAGGCGTCGCTTCGGTCTTCCATAAGTTGTTTGCGCTGACGCATCGTGTCAGTCCGCAAAAGTTCGTCACAGTGTGGGAAAAGAATCCCGTCCGCGCTGAAGAAACGGGGCGCAACGCCAACCGTTTTACCGCCTTTTTCATAAACTCCGCGCGCCGAGGCCCCCATAAGACCGCCGTTTCCTGCGCCGAAAATCAAGGTGTGTCCGCGCTCGGCTAACAGTCTGCCAAGTTCCTCTCCGTCCTCAATATACTTTTTATCAATGGTGTTGCTGGAAGCACCGTAAACACAAATGTTCAAAAAATCACCTCGTTAAATATAAATCAATTCGTGGTTTATAAGATTTTCGCCCTCATACACTAGTTTAAGGCTGAAAAACGGGCAATCGGTTAAAATCAACTCTAAAAATATTTTGTCACCCTCCCACGCGGGTAATGTAAAAAGTTTCCCCTTTTCTACAAATAAAAGTTCGCCCTCGTCACATCTCTGTAAATCGCCCTCGAACTCATCACAGGTGAAAAGGTGCATTTGTTCGCTTTCGTATATATCAGAAACAAAGGTTACAATACCGCGGTAGCGCGGAGATTTAAGCGTTAGTCCCGTTTCTTCTTTTGCCTCGCGTATAACACACTCATACGGACTTTCGTGTTCTAAAAACTTTCCGCCAACGCCCAACCACTTCTCAAAGTTTAGGTCCTTCTTTACATTCTTATGCAAAAGCAGTACCTTATCACCACTGAAAATATAACAAAGCGATGTGTTTTTCAAAGCGTTCACCCTTTCTTTATACTAAAGAATACCAAAAAAGAGCCGGTTTGACAAGGGTAATATATAATAATATATAAAAAATAGATAAAAAAGTACATAAATATAAAAAAAGGGTAGAAAAAGCAAAAAGGTTGTGATATAATTAACAATGATGTGTGCCGAGGGTGTGTTTTGCCCAAAATGGTGCACTAATAGACAAGGAGGAAAGGTAAATGCAAAAGAAAATCAGTAAACTTCCTTTCAACGGTACAAAGGAGCAGGAAGCACAGCTTATGCAGGTAATTGCAGAGAATAAGCATGACAAAAGTTTGCTTATGGCTGTAATGCAGAAAGCACAGGACATCTACGGATATCTTCCCCGCGAGGTTCAGGTTATGATAGCCGAGGGTATGGATGTTCCGCTTGAGAAGGTGTACGGCGTTGCAACGTTCTATGCACAGTTCTCGCTCTCTCCAAAAGGGAAGTATAATATCTCGGTTTGTCTGGGAACAGCTTGCTACGTTAAGGGTGCGGGTGATGTTTTTGACAAATTAAGTGAAAAACTTGGTATCGGTGCAGACGAATGTACTGCAGACGGAAAGTTCTCTCTCACAGCTTGTCGTTGCATCGGCGCTTGTGGTTTGGCTCCCGTTTTGACCGTTAACGAAGATGTTTACGGCAGACTTACCGTTGACGACGTTGACGATATTTTGGCAAAATACCAAGATTAATATTTGAATGCTTTGGATAGAGGAAAATCTGTATGAAAATCTGCCAAATAAAAGATTTATTAAGTGCAAAGGTTATCTGCGGTGAGGATATGATGGACCGCCACGTCTATTCGGCGTGTGGAAGCGATATGATGAGTGATGTTCTGGCGTACGTCAAGGACCAATCGGTATTGCTCACAGGTCTTGTGAATTCACAGGTTATCCGCACAGCAGAAATGATGGATATGGTCTGTATAGTGTTTGTTCGCTCTAAAATGCCCAGTGAAGAAATGATTGAACTGGCGCGTGACAGCGGCATCGCCCTGCTTGCCACCGATAAACGTTTGTATGAAGCCTGTGGCAAGTTGTATGAAGGGGGACTGCGCGGAAACGGAGTCAAAAGATGAATGAAGATTTAATTTTTCGTTTTGATGTTGACGGTTCCGACTTTACCTCTGCAGGACAGGCGTCTGTCCAACTTAAGAAAAATCTGCGCCAACTCGGCATATCGCCTGAGATTATAAGGCGCGTTTCCATCGCAATGTACGAGGGTGAAATCAATATGGTCATTCACGCTAACGGCGGCGAAGCCGAGGTGGCTGTGACCGAAAAAGATATCACCATTACCCTGCGCGACAGAGGTCCTGGTATTAAGGATATCGACCTTGCAATGCAGGAGGGTTTTTCGACTGCGACCGACAACATTCGTTCGCTCGGTTTTGGCGCAGGAATGGGACTGCCCAACATGAAAAGATATTCCGATTCAATGGAAATCAGTTCGGTTGTGGGTGAGGGTACCACCATTGTGATGAAAATAAACATATAGTTCGGATGTGTACTTAATATGAATGCTTATGAACATTCGGTGTCGCTCGATATTGAGAAATGCACCGGTTGCACCACCTGTATTCACCGTTGTCCAACCGAGGCGATACGCGTTCGTGACGGACACGCGGTAATTAACAACACCCGCTGTATTGACTGCGGCGTGTGTATAAAAGTGTGTCAGCAAAAGGCTAAAAAGGCGGTTCTTGACAGTATGGAGGACCTGTCGCGTTTTAAGTACAAAATCGCGTTACCTGCCCCTGCGCTATTTGGGCAGTTCGACAATCTTGACGATGTTGACTTTGTCTTGCAGGGACTGCTTGACATAGGCTTTGACGCCGTGTTTGAGGTTTCGCGTGCGGCAGAACTTGTTTCGGCATACACCAGAAAGTATCTAAAGACAGAGGGTGTACCGAAACCCGCTATAAGCTCGGCGTGTCCCGCTGTAGTAAGACTCATAGAACTGCGGTTCCCGTTTTTGAAGGACAACATAATTAAGATGTTGCCGCCAATGGAAATTGCGGCAAAACTTGCTAAAGACGAGGCGAAGGAAAAAAATCCCGACCTTGCAGATGAGGATATCGGCGTATGTTTCATTTCACCCTGTCCCGCTAAGATGAGTTATGTTAAGAATGGATTTTCCGATTACAAAAGTAAAGTAGATGTGGTTATTCCCATAAGCGATATATATTTTTTGCTAATTTCAAAAATGAGTCAGGAGAAACAGCCTGCGGCTCTTTCGAAATCGGGAATGATTGGCATTGGCTGGGCTACATCAGGCGGTGAAGCCACAGCAATATTTAATGAAAATTATCTTGCCGCAGACGGCATTGAAAATGTTATCCACGTTTTAGACCAAATTGAGAACGGTAATATTCCGCATCTTGAGTTTGTTGAACTTAACGCCTGTATAGGCGGTTGTGTCGGCGGTGCGCTGAATATACAAAACCCGTTTATCGCAAAGGCAAGACTGCAGGGGCTAAAAAGATATCTGCCCGTATCGCAAAATATTCTTTCGAATGAAGAAAAGCGGTACATACCAGAGCATTACTTTTTTAACGAGCTTCCTGCTTACTCGCCCATAACGCGTCTTAGTGATAACATGGCAGAATCAATGCGGATGATGGCGGATATTCAGAAGTTGCGAAAAGCACTTCCGGGGTACGATTGCGGTTCGTGCGGTGCGCCGACCTGCCGTGCCTTTGCAGAGGATGTAATTCGCGGACGCGCGAGTAAGGACGACTGCATTTTAATGCATCGTGACGCGTTTTTACAATATCTGAGGGAAAAAGAAAATGACGGTAAGTGAGTTTGCAAATAAAAACGGTTTAACGGCACTCTGTCTGCCAGAGGGTGAGCGCGAAATCACAGGCGCTTATGTGGGTGATTTGCTCTCCTTTGTTATGGGTAGGGCGCAATCGGGTGACGCGTGGGTAACAATTATGTCCAACCAGAACGTGTTGGCGGTTGCCGCACTGACCGATGTTGCGGTTGTAATTTTCGCAGAGGGTGTTAAACCCGATGAAGCGCTTGTGAAAACGGCAACGGAAAAAGGAATAAACCTTTTAGCGTGTGATAAGGACGCATACGGCGTTTGCTGTCTGCTCAGTGCTTGTCTATGAATAAGTACTTTTACGATTTGCACGTTCATTCCTGTCTTTCGCCCTGTGCGGACGATGATAATACGCCTAATAATTTAGCGGGAATGGCGGCGGTTTGCGGACTGCAGATAATGGCGCTGACCGACCACAACACCTGCAAAAACTGTCCCGCATTTTTTGCGGCGGCAAAAAAGTACGGCATTATTGCTGTGGCGGGAATGGAACTTACAACGGCAGAGGACATACATATGATATGTCTGTTTGAGGACATTGACGATGCTATGCGTTTCAGTGATGAAATTGAAAACCGCAGAATAAAAATTGAAAACCGAAAAGACATTTTTGGAAACCAACTGATTATGGACGAAAACGATGAGGTTATCGGTGAAGAGCCATATTTGCTTTCCAACGCGACAACCGTTAGTGTTGACGATGTTACCGATTTGGTAGAAAGCTTTAACGGTATTTGTTATCCTGCGCATATTGACCGCGAGGCAAACGGAATAATTTCTGTTTTGGGAATGTTGCCCGAAACACCGCGTTTTAAATGTGTTGAATTTCATAACGCTGAAAAAATCGCCGATTATGAAGGACGCTTTGGCGTAAAGGACAAAGTAAAGGTTGTATCTTCGGACGCGCATTATCTCGGCGATGTCAACGAGAGCGAGAATTGTTTTACGCTTTTTGACGAGCCGTATAGCAGCGCACTTGTAAGAGCAGAACTTTTTAAGGTCTTGAGGGGTGAGGGTAATGACTGAAATATCACTTAACATTCTCGACATTACAGAAAACTCGGTAAAGGCCAGAGCAACGCTCACACAGATCGAAATTACCGAAACGGACGAAACACTGACGGTAAAGATTATTGATAACGGCTGCGGAATGGGGGAAGAAAACCTGCGCCGTGTTACCGACCCGTTTTATACCACCCGTACGACAAGAAGCGTAGGGCTTGGAATACCGCTTTTCAAACTTGCGGCAGAGCAGACGGGCGGCTCGTTCTCTATAGAGTCTGTGGTGGATGACGGAAAAACCGCCGACCACGGCACAACGGTTACCGCCGTGTTTTATAAAAATCATATTGATTGCACACCGCTTGGCGATGTGACAGCAACGGTGACAACGCTGATACAAGGTCACCCCGAAACAGACTTTTTGTTCACCCACAAAAAAGGCGAAAACGCCGTAATACTTGACACACGCGAATTAAAAGCTGTGTTGGGTGACGAAGTTTCGCTTTCGGAATATGAGGTTATTAAATGGATTGAAGAGTTCTTAGCAGAACAATACATCAGTCTTTAATATCAAGAAAGTTTATTTTTCAGGGAAAGGGAAGATGATTTATGAAAACTTTAGCAGAACTAAAAGCCATTAAAGACAAAATGAAGGACAAGGTTGTTCTTCGTGAAGGCACGTCTGAAAAGCGTGTTGTTGTCGGCATGGCAACCTGCGGAATCGCAGCAGGCGCCCGCCCCGTTCTTAACGCTTTTGTTGAGGGCGTACAGGCGGCAGGACTTGCACAGTCGGGATCTGTAACACAGACAGGCTGTATCGGTATTTGCCAGTTTGAGCCTGTTGTAGAAGTTTTTGAAGCAGGCAAAGAAAAGGTTACCTATGTTAAGATGACCGAAGAAAAGGTAAAAAAGGTAATCGATGAACATCTCAAAAATGGTAAGGTAGTAGCAGAATACACCATTGCCGAATATAAAGCATAAGCGGAGGTATAAAGCATGATTCGTACACACGTATTAATTTGCGGCGGTACAGGATGTACCTCATCGGGAAGTGTCAGCATTCAGGAAAAGTTTGCTGAGAACATTGAAAAATACGGTCTTGCCGAAGAGGTAAAAATCGTCCAGACAGGATGTTTTGGTCTTTGCGCAATGGGACCTGTTGTTATCGTTCATCCCGATGGAACATTCTACAGCCGTGTTGAACCCAAGGATGTTGAAGAAATTGTATCTGAACATCTTCTCAAGGGCCGCGTAGTAACCCGTCTTGAGTATAAAGAAGACGAAAAAGCAGAGGAAGTTGTTGGCAACGTATCTCTTAACGATACCGCCTTCTACAAGTCACAGACTCGTGTTGCTCTGCGCAACTGCGGTGTTATCAACCCTGAAGAAATTGATGAATATATAGCAATGGACGGCTATGCCGCTCTCGGTAAAGTTCTTACCGAAATGACACCTGACGATGTTATTAAGTGCATATCCGATTCCGGTCTTCGCGGACGCGGCGGCGGCGGATTCCCCACAGGACGCAAGTGGGCTCTTACCGCTGTTAACGAGGCTCCGCAGAAATATGTTGTTTGTAACGCTGACGAGGGCGACCCGGGCGCATTCATGGACCGTTCGGTTCTTGAGGGTGACCCCCACGCAATTATCGAGGCTATGGCAATTGCGGGTTACGCTATCGGTGCAACACAGGGTTATGTTTATGTTCGTGCTGAATATCCTATTGCCGTTTCCCGTTTGGCCCTTGCTATCAATCAGGCAAGAGAGTACGGACTTCTCGGCAAAAATATCTTCGGTTCGGGCTTTGACTTTAACCTTGACATCCGTCTTGGCGCAGGTGCATTCGTTTGCGGTGAAGAAACCGCTCTTATGACCTCTATCGAGGGTAACCGTGGTGAGCCACGTCCCCGTCCGCCTTATCCGGCAGTTAAGGGACTTTTCGGCTGTCCCACAGTAGAAAATAACGTTGAAACATTTGCCAACATTCCGCAGATTATTCTTCGCGGAGCAGACTGGTTTGCTTCAATGGGAACAGAGAAATCCAAGGGTACAAAGGTATTCGCGTTAGGCGGTAAAATCAAGAACACAGGTCTTGTTGAAATTCCTATGGGTACTACACTTCGCCACATTATTGAACAAATCGGCGGCGGCATACCCAATGGCAAGAAATTCAAGGCTGCTCAAACAGGCGGACCTTCGGGCGGATGTATCCCCGCATCCCTTATCGATACAGAGGTTGACTACGATAACCTCGTTGCTATCGGCTGTATGATGGGTTCGGGCGGACTTATCGTAATGGACGAAGACACCTGTATGGTTGATATGGCTAAGTTCTTCCTTGAGTTTACGGTTGATGAGTCGTGCGGTAAGTGCACACCCTGCCGTGTTGGTACAAGAAGACTTCTTGAAATGCTCGAAAAAATTACTAAAGGACAGGGCACACTCGAGGATATTGATAAACTCGAAGAGCTTTGCAACTACATAAAACAGAACTCTTTGTGCGGTCTTGGACAGACAGCACCTAACCCTGTTTTAGCTACACTCAATTTCTTCCGTGATGAATATATCTCACACGTTGTTGATAAGAAGTGCCCTGCAGGCGTATGTAAAGACCTGCTTACCTTCGTTATCGACAAAGATAAGTGTATCGGCTGCGGCATGTGCGCTAGAAACTGCCCTGCTGATGCTATTACAAAGACAGACTATGTTGCCGAGGGACACAAACTTCCGTCCTACACCATTGATGCTGATAAGTGCGTTAAGTGCGGTGCTTGTATCGGAAATTGTAAGTTCAAGGCAATATCTAAACAATAAGGAAAGGAGCCAATAAAAATGGAAATGATAAATGTTAAAATCAACGGCATCCAGGTAAGTGTGCCGAAGGGCTCCACCATATTGGAGGCTGCCCGTGCAGCAGGTGTAGAAATTCCTACACTCTGCTTTATGAAAGAAAAGAACGAAATCGGCGCTTGTCGTATCTGTGTTGTTGAGGCAACGGGTGCGCGCGGTCTTGTAACTGCTTGTGTATATCCCGCTGCAGACGGAATGGAGGTTTTCACCAACACTGAAAAGGTGCAGAAAGCCCGTAAGACAACCCTCGAACTCATTCTTTCCACCCACGAAAAGAAATGTCTTTCTTGCGCTCGCTCTACTAATTGCGAGTTGCAGAAACTTTGCCTCGAATATGGCGTTGACGAGGATGCTTTCGGTGGTTACAAACCCGAATATCCGCTTGATAAATCAACACCCCACCTCGTTCGCGACAACAACAAGTGCATACTTTGCCGCCGTTGTATTGCCGCTTGTAACGAGCAGTTTGTTAGCGTAATCGGCGCTAACGACCGCGGTATCCACACCAACGTTGGTTCGCCCTTTAATGCTGAACTCAAAGACACACCCTGTATCTCCTGCGGTCAGTGTACTGCGGTTTGCCCCACAGGCGCACTTACAGAGCAAGACGATACCGATAAGGTTTGGGCAGCACTTTCTGACCCCGACAAATATGTTGTTGTTCAGACTGCTCCGTCCATTCGCGCAACACTCGGCGAATGCTTCGGTATGCCGATTGGCACAAATGTTGAGGGCAAAATGGTTGCGGCTCTCAGAAGACTTGGTTTTGACAAGGTGTTCGATACCGACTTTGCAGCTGACCTTACAATTGTAGAAGAGGCTAACGAACTTGTTGAACGCATTAAAAATGGCGGCACATTGCCGATGATAACCTCCTGCTCACCCGGTTGGGTTAAGTTTGCAGAGTATTATTATCCGGATATGCTCAATCACCTTTCAACCTGCAAGTCTCCTCAGCAGATGGCAGGTGCCGTAATTAAGACCTACTACGCAGAGAAGATGGGTATTGACCCTGAAAAGATTGTCAGCGTATCTGTTATGCCCTGTACTGCTAAGAAATTCGAAATCGGCCGTGACGACGAGTCTGCTGCAGGTGTTCCTGATGTTGATGTTGCACTCACAACACGCGAAATTGCTCGTATGATTCAGCGCGCAGGTATCAACTTCACAGCGTTACCGGATGAAGAGTTTGACTCTCCCTTGGGCGAAGATACCGGCGCCGCTGTTATTTTCGGTGCTACAGGCGGTGTTATGGAAG
>JAZRZS010000063.1:0-40225 GCA_045601505.1 Acutalibacteraceae bacterium | reverse complement strand
ATTTTATCATAAAAAATATTAAAAAACAGTAAAAAACCTCGGCAAAACCGAGGTTTTTATTTATAAATCGTTTAATAATTCATTAATATTGTCTTCGGTTGTTGCCCAACTTGTGCAAAAACGGACAGCGGTGTAATTTTCATCAACCTTTTCCCAAACAGAATAAGCATACTTTTTAGATAATCTTTTAAGTTCGCAATTTGGCATAATTGGAAACTGTTGATTAGTATATGAATCATAACGTAGTTTATAACCTTTTTTCAAAAAAGCATTACGGAGTTTCATAGCAAGGCGGTCTGCTTCTTTCGCAAGTGTAAAATAAAGATTATCTTCCAACATAGCACAATACTGAATACCAAGCAAACGACCTTTAGCAAGCATTCCGCCATGCTGTTTTATCATATATCGGAAATCCTTATTAATAAAATCATTATTTATTACAAGAGCTTCGCCAAAAAGCATTCCCTGTTTTGTACCACCGATATAAAATACATCACACAGATTTGCTAAATCTTTTAGTGTAACATCATTTTTATCACTCATAAGTCCATAGCCCAAACGAGCGCCGTCTAAAAAAAGCGGCAAATTATATTTATGGCAAACGTCACTGATTTCCGTGAGTTCGGCTTTTGAATAAAGTGTACCGTTTTCTGTAGGAAAAGAAATATACACCATTCCGGGCTGTACTTCGTGTTCGTGTGTTGAGTTTTCAAAATGCTCTGTTACAATTTTTTCTATCTGCTCGGCGGTAATTTTGCCGTCATCTGACGGGATGGTTAAAACTTTGTGACCGCTAGCCTCAATAGTGCCTGATTCATGAACTGCAATATGTCCTGTTGATGCACTGATAACACCCTGATATGCTCTGAGCGTAGCAGCGATAACGGTAGAATTAGTTTGTGTTCCGCCAACTAGAAAATGAACATTAATGTCTTCCCTGTCGCAAAGTTTTTTAATGTAGTTTTTTGCCTTTTCGCAATATTCGTCTACACCATAACCTGCGGTCTGTTCGTAATTTGTATCAATAAGTTTTTGTAAAACAGAAGGGTGTGCGCCCTCTGCATAATCACATTCAAATCTAATCATATTATACCTCTATTTAGCCATGGGATGAAACCGTCTGTATGACTGTGCGTATTTGTTTTTCATAAGTTGAGCATAAACTTGAGTTGTTGAAATATCGGAATGACCGAGCATTTCCTTAATATCTTGAAGCTCCGCACCGTTTTCTAGCAAATGCGCTGCAAATGAATGGCGCAGCGTATGCGGAGTTATATCTTTATTGATTTTCGCGGATTCAGCATATTGTTTTATAATCTTCCAAAAACCTTGTCTTGTAAGAGGCTGACCGCTCATATTAGTAAATAGCTTGTCTTCCCTGCTGTCCGCTACAATAACGCCGCGTACACCGGTAAGATAGTTTGCGATAGTTTTTATAGCGTCAGGATATATTGGTATAATGCGTTGACTCGAGTCTGTATGTAAATGTAAAATACCGATTTGCAAATTTATATCAGTAACCTTAAGGTCTATAATTTCCGATACTTTAATACCCGTAGCATATAAAAGTTCCAGCATTGCTTTGTCACGGCAACCTTTATAATTAGAACAATCGGGCTGGGAAAGCAAGGTTAAGACCTCTTTATTAGTTAAAATTTCAGGTAATTTTTTCTGATTCGCTGCAGCAAATTTAACCGCTTTAACGGGATTTTCAGAAACTACACCAATATTTAATAAATATGTAAAAAAAGAACGCAGTGATGCAGTTATTCTCGCGATGGTTGAATCGGATTTTCCAAGCGAATGTACAAATTTTAAATAATTCAAAACTGTTTCGCTTTTAATTGAAACGGCCGATTTAATATTGTTTGCAGAACAGTATGCAGAAAACTGCTCGATGTCGCGTATATACGACTCAAGCGTGTTTTTTGCGGATTTCTTTTCAGTTTTAAGATAATCTTGGAATCTTAAAATCAAGTCCTGCATTTTTAACGTTCCTTTTTCCTACATTATATTTATTTTACCGCTGAAAGCTACAGATAACACAGCATCTACTAAAGCGGAAAACGCTGTTAAAGTTATCAAAAAAGCAAAATGTTTACAGTATTTTACAAGTTTTGGAAACAGGTTATTTGCTCGTGGTTCGGGCATAACCTGTTTGGCAAGTAAAAGCGAAAACATAAAAGCTGATTTTGCACCAAAAAACAATAAAAACGCGCCAATTAAAGTGGGTGGAATTATTATTACAAGTGAAAACACAATCCCGTTTATAGAAAAGGTATTATAAAGATATGCTGTAAGTAATCCGTATAAAAAACCTTTTAATGATATTACAAGTGGCAAAACAGCCGTTCCAAATATGCTGATTCCGCAAATGAAAGCGGCACTTAAAAAAGGCAGCCACCCCAAAAAAGCTGTAAAAAACACCGAAAAAAATGTTTTGTCCGTTCGTTTGCCTATAAAAGACTCAAACATTTCTTTTGCAAATGTTTCTAATAATTCGCTTTTTTTAAAAAATATAACTGCTAAAAAAATCCCAAAAACATACACCGCAAACATTATAAAAAAAGGATAACCCTCTTTTAATACATCGAGTGTGGTGCGTGCTTTCCAATAAACTGTCTTGCTTGTTTTCATATCTTGTCCCTCCGTTCATAAAATTATATGAGCGCAGAGAATAAAAAATGCAAACACAATATATATAGTTGTATATAAAAATAAATGTACAACATATTGTTAAAAACAGGATATTATGTAACCTTAATAGTGTTAATAAAATAATTTTAGTCAAAAAAAGACAGCGCACAAAGCCCTGTATTAATAGTTATACACCATTTCCAGCATTATGTCAACATAATATTTTAAAAAATATAATATTATGTAAACGCATTATGTAAACCACATAATATTGTGCAGTTACGCATTATGTAAACTATCTATAGTGTGGTTGAAAAACAGGTTAAATAATGTTATAATAATTTTGGGTGATGATGATGAATAAAACCGCACTTATTACAGGCGCCTCTAAAGGAATAGGTGCCGCAACTGCAATTATGTTTGCGCAAAACGGTTATGATGTTATTATAAATTACTGTTCCCACGCAGAGTCTGCAATACTACTTGAAAAATCGTTAAAAGAAAACGGCTTCTCTGCCCTATCATATATGGCGGATGTTTCAAAAGTTAACGATGTTAAAAGAATGGTTGAAGATATTATTGCAAAATTCGGTAAAATTGATGTTCTGATTAATAATGCGGGTATAGCGCAACAAAAACTCTTTACCGATATTACAGATGCCGATTGGGAACGCATGGTATCTGTAAATCTTACGGGTACATTTAATTGCTGCCGTGCTGTAATTCCGCATATGGTATCGCGCAAAAGCGGCTCAATAATTAATACATCTTCTATCTGGGGCATAACTGGTGCTTCTTGTGAGGTGCATTATTCGGCTGTCAAGGCAGGTATAATCGGTATGACTAAGGCACTTGCAAAAGAACTTGGGCCATCGGGAATAAGAGTCAATTGCGTTGCACCGGGTGTTATCAATACTCGTATGAATGCTAATTTATCTGTTTCTGATTTAGAAGGTTTGGCAGATGAAACACCTCTCGGAAGACTTGGTACTACTAACGAAGTAGCCTCTACTTCCCTATTTCTTGCTTCTAGTGCGGCAGAATTTATTACAGGACAGGTTATAAGCCCAAACGGCGGATTTGTGATATAAAAAACGGCTCATTTGAGCCGTTTTTTTATCTGCTTGCATTGGAACTTACGTTACCGCTATCATTACCAAGCATACTTTCTGTACCGCTGACAATACTTGAAATTCCAGACTCTACATCCGAAACCATATCATCGGTTTTGTTGTTTTCACCGCAGCCGGTTAATGACACTAAAAGAATTGCTATTGTTGCAAGTAGTAATAATATCTTTTTCATAAATTATTCCCTCCTGCAAATAGTATCCCTTAATTTCTCCGTCATATTCAAAATTTTATATTAACTGTTTTTGTTTAGAGTTAACGCCCAAAATTCCGCCAATACCGCCTGATAAGAGCATTATCACTGCGTGAAGCAAACTTGTTATTGAAAACGCTTTTCCACCCAAAATCATAGATATTACCAAAATTATTATAAAATAAATAAAAGATAATATTAAACCCGTTAAAAGACCTTGACTTTTTTTGATTTTTGCAGTAAAAAGTGACCCAAAAAATGAGCCGACAGCAAGACAAATTGCCGACAAAGTACTAACAGTATCTGCGTTAGCGTCTGTAAAATACATAAAAAGCGACATAACCAAAAGCATAAGTGCTGTCACTGCAAAAGAAATCAAAATTCCAATAATAAAATGTTTATTTTTTGAGATTAGTTCCTTAAAAAACAAAATAATCCCCTCCCGATAAAAGATATTCGGGAGGGGACCTAAATATACGCCTTATTTTGCTACATCATCGTGGATGGTCTTGTTTTGTTGAATTGCCCATTTTTCAATGCGCTGTTTTGAGTGGTCGGCTAAAGATTCAATAACAATGCTGTCATCTTTAATCGACATTACACGACCATTAATTCCGCCAATGGTAACGATTTCATCGCCAACTTGAATGTTGTTACGCATTGCTTCTTCTTTTTTCTGTTTTTTTCTTTGAGGTCTGATAAGTACAAAATAGAACACTGCAATAATTACAACAATGTAGATAACCATAAAGAGTGTTCCGCCAGTACCGCCTGCATTTGCAGGAGCATCTGCTGCTTTAGCCAAAAATAGATTTAAAAAATTCATTTAATAATACCTCCGTATTTGTTTTAATTATTATACATTCAATATGATATTTTTTCAAGACAATTATACTCTTTTTCCTAAAAACTGTTCTTTTTCCTTTTTATATGCAGCAAATCTACCCTCTGCAAGTGCGGTTCTGATTTCTTCCATAAGAGTATTATAAAAGTGTAAATTATGCATAACAAGAAGTCTTTGTGAAAGCATTTCACCGCTTTTGAGAAGATGGCGAAGATAAGCCTTAGAATATCTTTTGCATACAGGACAATCGCAATTAACATCGATTGGTGACATATCGTCTTTGTATTTTTCGTTATTAAGATTGATAATTCCGTATGTTGTAAATAATTGACCGTGACGGGCGTTTCGGCTTGGCATAACACAATCAAACAAATCTATACCGCGTTCTACTCCGTTTAGAATATTCATTGGTGTTCCAACACCCATCAAATAACGTGGTTTTTCCTGTGGCATATACGGTTCTACAGATTCAATAACACGGTACATATCTTCTGTAGGCTCACCAACCGCAAGACCGCCGATTGCGTATCCATCTAAATCAAGTTCTCTTATTTCTTTCATATGTTCAATTCGCAAATCGTCAAATGTGCAACCTTGATTAATACCAAAAAGCATTTGTTTTGGATTAATTGTGCTATCGAGTGAGTTTAGTCGCTTCATTTCGTCTTTACAGCGTTTAAGCCACCTTGTTGTTCTTGCACACGAATCTTTTGAATATGAATATTGTGCAGGATTTTCAACACACTCATCAAAAGCCATTGCTATTGTAGAACCTAAATTTGACTGAATTCGCATACTCTCTTCAGGTCCCATAAAAATGCGTTTGCCATCAACATGTGAGTTGAAGGTAACACCCTCTTCTTCAATTTTTCGCAGAGAAGCAAGCGAAAATACCTGAAAACCTCCGCTATCGGTTAAAATCGGTCCGTCCCAAGTGGAAAACCTGTGAAGACCGCCAAGATTTTTTATAAGCTCATCGCCTGGACGAACATGCAGATGATATGTGTTGCTGAGCATAACCTGACAATGCAGTGTTTTAAGGTCTTCTGCTGAAACAGCACCTTTTATAGCAGCACAGGTAGCAACATTCATAAATGCGGGTGTCTGCACAGTGCCGTGTACAGTCTTAAAAATACCAAGTCGTGCATTACCCTCTTTTTTAACTACATTAAACATAAATACCTCTAATTTTAAGAAATAAACATTGCGTCTCCAAAGGAGAAAAATCTGTATTTTTCCTCGACCGCAATTTTGTAAGCGTTCATTGTATTTTCATATCCTGCAAAGGCAGATACAAGCATTATAAGCGTACTTTCGGGCAAGTGGAAATTAGTGATAAGCGCATCCATACATTTAAATTTATAACCAGGATAAATAAATATTGATGTATCATCACTACACTCGCAAATTTCGCCATTTTGTGCGGCGCTTTCAAGTGTTCTGCAAGAGGTTGTACCAACACAAATAACGCGTCCGCCCTCTTTTTTTGTTTTATTTATAAGCTCTGCCGTTTCGGCAGGAATATGATAATGTTCCGAGTGCATTTTATGGTCTTTTATATCGTCAACCTTTACAGGTCTGAAGGTACCAAGACCAACATGTAAAGTCACATATCCTATATTAACGCCCATTTGCTTTAAGTTATTGAGCATCTCGTTTGTAAAATGCAGACCTGCTGTCGGCGCTGCTGCAGAACCAAGTTCTTTTGAATAAACAGTTTGATAACGCTCTTTATCTTTAAGTTCTGCCGTAATATAATGCGGCAAGGGCATATTTCCTACCTCGTCAAGTATCGAATAAAACTCGCCATTATAAAAAAATTCAATAATGCGGTTTCCGTCATCCTTAACATCTTTGACTATTGCTTTGAGTTTATCAGAAAAAGAAAATTCGCACCCTGTTTTTGCTTTTTTACCGGGACCTGCAATACATTCCCAAACATCACCGTTTTGGTGTTTTAACAAAACAAATTCAACAACCGCACCCGTATCAACGCGTGTACCGAAAAGCCGCGCGGGTAAAACGCGGGTATTATTTAAGATTAGACAGTCCCCTGCCCTTAAAAATGCGGATAAATCTGAAAAAACTTTATGCAAAACACCACCGTTATTTTTATCCAAAATCATAAGACGGGAAGCATTTCTCGGCTCAATTGGGTGCTGTGCAATCAGTTCTTTTGGTAAATCATAATAAAAATCACTTTTTTTCATATGAAAATTTGTACTCTCCCACGCTTTAAAATACACAAAATATGTTTGACAAACATATTTAAGTAGTGTTAGAATATATTGAAAATATAATTTATATTATTATATTGCAAAAAACATTTTAATTCAACTGTTTTTTGCACAGAAAGGATGTTCTTTATGAAAAAGTATAATGTAGGTATTGTTGGTGCAACAGGTATGGTTGGCCAACGTTTTGCGCTTTTGCTCTCTAACCACCCTTGGTTTAATGTTACTGCACTTGCCGCAAGTCCTCGCTCTGCGGGTATGTCTTATGAAGACGCTGTTAAAAACCGTTGGGCTATGACCGACCCGATTCCTGAAAATCTCAAGGATATGGTTATCTATGACGCTGTTGGAGATATTGAAAAAATCACTTCGGTTGTTGATTTTGTTTTCTGCGCAGTTGATATGAAAAAAGATGAAATTCGTGCTTTAGAAGAAGACTATGCTAAACACGAGTGCCCTGTTATCTCTAACAACAGCGCACACAGAGGAACTCCTGATGTTCCAATGGTTATACCGGAAATCAATGCTGAACATATAAATATAATAGACGCACAGCGTAAACGTCTTGGCACAAAGCGCGGTTTTGTTGCGGTTAAATCCAACTGCTCATTGCAAAGTTATGTTCCTGCTGTCTTCCCTCTTACCGAAATGGGTGTTGAAAAGGTACTCGTTTGCACATATCAGGCTATTTCAGGTGCAGGCAAAACATTTGAAAGATGGCCTGAAATGATTGATAACGTTATTCCCTTTATTTCGGGTGAAGAAGAAAAATCAGAGCAAGAACCTCTTAAAATTTGGGGTAAAATTGAAGGCGATGTAATTGTTAACGCTGACAGTCCTAAATTTACAGCACAATGTTTGCGTGTTCCCGTTTCGGACGGTCACATGGCTGCAGTATTTATGTCCTTTAAAAAAGCTCCTGATAAACAGGAAATTTTGAATGCTTGGAAAAACTACAAGGGCAGAGCGCAGGAACTTGAGCTCCCCAGCGCTCCCAAGCAGTTCCTCAACTACTTTGAAGAGGATAACATGCCGCAGACCAAGCTCAATCGTAACCTTGAAAACGGTATGGCAATCTCTATCGGTCGTCTTCGTGAAGACAGCCAGTACGATTATAAATTTGTTTGCCTTTCACACAACACACTTCGCGGTGCTGCAGGCGGCGCCGTACTTTTGGCAGAACTTTTGTGTGCCGAAGGATATATTGAACCCTCTGTGCGTTAATTTTTAATTAATGGAGTGATTCATTTGAAAAAACTGATTTTCACGGGTGCCGCTACGGCTATTGTTACACCGATGAATATTGATTTCTCGGTAAACTATTCTAAATTAAAGGAATTAACTGAAAATCAGATTAAAGGCTCTATAGATGCCTTAGTTGTTTGTGGTACTACGGGTGAATCTTCTACCCTTTCCGCAGAAGAACATTTTAATGTTATAAAAACCGTTGTTTCTGCCGCGCGCGGCAGAGTTCCTGTTATTGCGGGTGCAGGTAGCAATGACACAGCGCACAGTATAAAACTATGTAAAAACGCCGAAAAAGCAGGTGCGGATGCACTTTTGCTTGTAACGCCGTATTACAATAAGACTTCGCAAGACGGTCTTGTAGCGCATTATAACAACATTGCGGACAATGTTAATTTGCCGATTATCTTATATAATGTGCCGTCACGCACAGGTGTAAACATAAAACCCGTAACTTATAAAGCGCTTTCAAAACATCCCAACATCGTTGCCGTTAAAGAGGCAAATCCTGATGTTGCTGCACTTTGTGAAAGTCTTTCACTTTGTGGTGATAACCTTACTTTTTATTCGGGCAATGACGATACTATTGTCCCCTTTATGTCATTAGGTTGCAAGGGTGTAATATCTGTACTATCAAACGTTATACCGTACGAGACACATAAAATGTGTGCCGATTACTTAAACGGTGATATTGAATCGGCTTCACAAGCACAGATAAAATATATAGGACTTATAAAAGCATTATTCTGCGATGTCAATCCTATACCAGTAAAAGAAGCACTGAACATTCTCGGTATGAATGTTGGTCCTGTTAGGTTGCCTCTCTGCCCCACAAACACACAAAATATAGAATTTATTAAAAGAGAATTAGAAAAAATTTAAATTTTCAGGATGTGAAAAATATGCTTAATGTATTACTTAGCGGTTGCTTTGGAAAGGTTAGTTCTGCTGTTGCTAAAATTATTAAAGAAAAGGATAATATGCAGGTTGTTGCTGGTGTTGATATTTGCCGTGATATGACTGCGGATTTTCCTACCTTTACAAATTTTGAAAGCGTAACGGTTATACCCGATGTAGTTATTGACTTTTCAAATCCATCTAACCTTGACGATTTGCTTCAGTTTTGCATAAAAAATAATATCCCTGCTGTTATTGCAACAACGGGATATAATGATGAGCAAATTGCCAAAATTCACGCTGCTGCTAGAGATATACCGATATTTTTTACATTCAATATGTCGCTTGGCGTTAATGTGCTTGTAGGTCTTGCAAAAAGCGCTGCCAAAGTACTTGGCGATGGTTTTGATATTGAGATAATTGAAAAGCATCACAATCAAAAAATTGACGCACCAAGCGGTACTGCAATTATGATTGCCGAAGCACTTAACGATACTATCCAAGAAGATATGGAATATGTTTATGACCGTCATTCTTATAGAGAAAAACGCAAAAACAATGAAATCGGCATACATTCAGTTCGCGGCGGTACAATCGTTGGTGAACACGAGGTGATTTTTGCGGGAAATGATGAAATTATTTCACTTTCACACACCGCACTTTCGAAAAGCCTTTTTGCAACGGGTGCAGTTAAAGCGGCAGAATATATTTCCTCTTGTGAATGCGGTATCTATGATATGAGCACTATGCTTAATCTATAAAACAAAAAGCGAAGGATTTTTTCCTTCGCTTTTAATCTTTATCAAGTACTTTTCGATTTTCTGGTTTTGGCAAACCTTGTGCGATTTTTGGAAAATCATTATCACTGTCTGCAGTTGGCTGAATTTCATATGTGCCATATTTATTTATAAGTTCAAAAGCCGTTTCGGGTTGACTTATAACTTCATCTGCAGAAAGCGTTTTCTTTTCTCTTTTTTTGTTTTTTCGTTTCACAACATTCTCCTCCCCTATTATTCTTTACTAATAAAATGTAATAATGCAAAAAAAGATGTGTAGAAAACTCTACACATCTTTTTTATACAATCTCAATTATTAGTTTTCTTCAACATTCTTGGAATCCTTAACAAGTGCACCAATTACAGTTATTACAACGAAAACAATAAGATAGAAAAGTACGGGGAATGCAAATTTACCAGCCTCTTTAGCTGCCAAGAACGGAGTAACACCATGTGCATAAACAGCAGCAAAAATCATAAAGAGACAAGCGATAATCGAAAGAATGGGAAGTAAGAAACGTTTTGCAAAGCCCATTTCTTTTTCTTTTTTCATCCAAGTGATAAACATAGGAATATAAAAAGCATAAATAGTAATAATTGGAAGTTCAGAAGAATCAAAATTAAAGTAACCAAACCAACCTGCTGTGAGGTTTGCGCCGTAAAAATAAATTAACCAAAGAGCGCAAATGAAGATTCCCCAAATGGATGAGTTGGTAACCATGTTAGTGTTGGGGTCAACCTGAGCGAAGAATTTAGGTGCAGGACCATCGCCACGCGCTGCAATAGCATACATACCGCGAGTAGTACCTACCATCAAACCGTTAAGGGTGCCAAGGCAGGAAATTACGATGCAGATATTAAGAACTGCACCACCAACAGAACCAAATATGTTGGTAAATGCTTTGGGTGCGCCTTCCGCCATCAAAACAGCGTTTGATGCGCCACCGGCAACACCTATGTAATAGAGAACGTATGCAACAACAACGATAAATGCGCCGATAATGAGAGCAATGGGAAGATTTTTCTTAGGATTCTTAAGTTCGGCATTGATAGAGGTTGCAACAATCCAACCTTCATAAGCAAAAACAGTAGCAACAACAGCGGCAAAGAGTCCACTACCTGTACTTCCGCCAACAGTCTCGGTTACAACCGTAGTAAAGTTTTCGGGAAGAGTTCCGTTTACGGAGCCCACAATTGTACCAACAACAGCCATTAAAGCAATGGGAATCAGTTTGATAAAGGTTGAACTAACCTGAAATTTACCTGCAATTTTTGGAGAAAGTGCGTTTATAGTGTAAGAACCAACCAGGAAGAAACCAGATAGTGCCATAACTTCGGGTCCGACCATACTCCAACCAAAAAGAACGCCAAAATAACGAGCAGAAACCCAAGCGAGAACAGATGTCATAGCGGGATAATAGATGTTTACCATAAACCAAGCTAAATAATATGCATATTTTTTACCGCACGTAGCCTCGGCATAGTCAACAACTCCGCTAACCTTTTCATACTTAGTCGCCATAACAGCAAACTGAGCAGAGCAGATTATCATAACAAGTCCTGTGATTACCCAAGCGGCAATACCAAGCGGCATATTACCGCCGGTGGCATTTAAAACGTTTTGGGCTTTGAAGAAAACGCCGGAGCCGATTACGGTACCAACTACCATACATATGGCAGTGATAAGTCCGTATTTACGAGTCAATTTTTCCATAAACATTACCTCCATTATTAAATGTAATAACACTTTAACACATTAGCAAAAAAAAGTAAAGTGTTTTTTAAAAGGTTGCCTTATGATACACTTTTTTACCTTTTTTAATAATAACAGTATCAAGAAGTTGTTCGCGTGTGATGCGCAAATTTGGGTCTGAAATTTTTTCATCATTTACAGAAACTCCGCCCTGAACCACAAGTCTTCTTCCCTCGCCTTTTGAAGCAATAAGTCCACACTGGACCATCAAATCCAATATTCCGATTGTACCATCAGTAAGTGCGGTTTCTAAAATATTAGTTGTGGGCATATTTTCTGTATTACCGCCACCGCCAAAAAGCGCACGTGATGCTGACTGTGCTTTATTAGCCTCTTCTTCTCCGTGAACAAGTTTTGTAAGTTCAAACGCGAGAATTTCTTTTGCCTCGTTTAGTTGGCTGCCTTCCCAAGTGTCCATTTCATCAATTTTTTCAAGCGGGATAAATGTCAGCATACGGATGCATTTAAGAACATCATTATCGCTAACATTACGCCAATACTGATAAAATTCATAGGGTGATGTTTTATTAGCGTCAAGCCATACCGCATTGCCTGCGGTTTTGCCCATCTTTTTACCTTCTGAATCGGTAAGAAGAGTTATGGTCATAGCGTGTGCATCTTTGCCGAGTTTTCTTCTGATAAGTTCAGTACCGCCAAGCATATTTGACCACTGGTCATCGCCACCAAACTGCATATTACAACCATATTCTTTGAACAGATGATAAAAATCATAACTCTGCATTATCATATAGTTAAACTCAAGAAAACTTAGTCCTTTTTCCATACGCTGTTTATAACACTCTGCGCGTAACATATTGTTAACAGAGAAACAAGCTCCAACCTCACGCAAAAGGTCAACATAATTAAGATTTAAAAGCCAGTCAGCGTTGTTAATCATCTTGGCTTTTCCCTCTCCAAACTCAATAAAACGCTCCATTTGACGCTTAAAGCATTCTGCGTTATGGTCAATATCTTCTTTGGTGAGCATTTTACGCATATCACTTCTGCCTGATGGGTCACCAATCATAGTGGTACCGCCACCGATAAGTGCAATGGGCTTATTACCTGCCATCTGAAGACGCTTCATAAGAGTAAGAGCCATAAAATGACCCGCTGTCAAACTGTCTGCAGTACAGTCAAAACCGATATAGAAAACGGCCTTACCGCTATTAATCATTTCACGTATATGGTCTTCATCCGTTACCTGTGCGATAAGACCGCGTGCTACAAGTTCTTCATAAATTTGCATTGTTAAAACACCTTCCGTTTATATAAAAAATCAAAACAAAAGCATTTCTTCGGCGCTTTTGAGGTTTTGCTCTGTTACTGCGCCGCCAATTATTCGTGCTATTTCGCGTTTTCTACCCTCAAAATCAAGTAATGAGATATCGGTATATGTACGATTATTCTGGGCGCGTTTTTCAATATAAAAATGTGAATCTGCTTTTGCAGCAATCTGCGCCAAATGGGTAACGCACAAAACCTGTTTGCCGAGTGACACAGCGCGTAGTTTGGCGCCAACCTTTTGTGCGGCGCGGCCGCTTATGCCTGTATCAATTTCATCAAAAATCAAGGTGCCGATTTTATCATTACCCGACAAAACACTCTTAATAGAGAGCATAATTCGTGAAAGTTCGCCACCTGATGCAATTTTTGAGAGCGGTTTAGGCGGTTCACCAACATTGGCAGAAATTAAAAACTCTATAACATCGCAACCGTTTTTTGTATATTTACCTTTTTGAAAATTTACTACAAATTTTACATACGGCATATCAAGGTCTGAAAGCACGGCGCAAACACTCTTTTCAAAAGCTGTAGCCGCCTTTTTGCGCGATATAGTAAGCGCGTCACCATATTTTACAAGATTTTCGGTGCATATGTCAAGTTTTGATTCAAGTTCTATTATTTTTTCTGATGATAATTCTATCTCTTCAAGTTCGTTTTTTGCATTTTCAAGATATAAAAGCGCCCCATCTTCGCTGCCCCCGTATTTTCTAAACAGGTCGTGCAAAAAAGAAAGCCGTTTTTCATCCTTTTCAATTTGTATGGCATCAAAGTCCATACTGTCAATAAAATCCTTGAGTTGCGAAGATATATCCATTATTTCAATCCCCGCAGTAGTCAAACGCGAACAGAGTGTGTCCAACTTTTCTACATTTGTATTTTCAAGTTGTTTACCCGCTTTACTGATGGTAGAGGATAAATTCTCTTCCCCGCCACACAGCGCAGCATAGGCTGCGTTGACTTTACGCATAAGTTTGTCAAAATTGCGGTATAACGCCGATTTGCGTTCAAGTTCAACAGTTTCGCCCTCTGTAATTAAGGCCGACTCAAGTTCATTAATTTGATATTTAAGTAGGTCAATTCTTCGCGCTTTTTCATCCTCATTCATAGAAAGCGCCATAATCGATTTATTAATATCTTTATAACGAGTAAATTCATTTATATAATTTTCAATTTCTTTTTCATTATCAGCAACGGAATCGATATAAGAATAATGTGTTTCGGGGTTTAAGAGTGATTGACTGTCGTGCTGACCGTGAATATTTACAAGTGTTGGTGCAATTGTTTTTAAAACGCCAGAAGTTACAGGTTGACCGTTGATTTTTATGCTTCCGTTACCATTCGCACTAATAACTCTTTGAATAATTATATTTCCGTCTTCATCAGGATAATACGAATTTTCGGCAAGTATGGAAAGCGAATTTTCGTCAAGGTTGCAAAAAAGCGCGTTAACTATCGCTTGTTGTGCGCCGCTTCTGATTAAATTTTTAGAGGTGCGTTCACCCAAAACTGCATTTAAAGCATCAATAACAATGGATTTACCTGCACCTGTTTCACCTGTTAGCACATTAAATCCATCATTGAACTCAATATCTGTTTTTTCAATAACAGCAATATTTTCAATATGCAGATATTTTAGCATAATTTAACCTCTTTATAATAACTTTTTTAAACTTTCAGTTAATTTATGGGCATCTGTCTGACTTTCTGTAATAATAAAAATAGTATCATCACCCGCAAGTGAACCAACAATCATATCCTTATACAAATGGTCAACCGCAACACAGGCGCTGGAAGCCATTCCTGAATAGCAACGAATAACAACATCATTCATTGAATAACGAACAGAAATTGCGGCATTTGAAAAAATATCAATATATTTTTCAAAATTTCCGCCTGAAGATATTGTTTCGGCGTGGCTTAAATAGCGGTAATTTCCATTGTTATCAAGTGTTTTTGTAATGCGCAACTCTTTAATATCGCGTGAAACGGTTGACTGAGTTACGCGAAAACCAAGATTTATAAGTGCCGCAGTTAAGTCTTCTTGTTTACCTATAACGTTTTCGCTAATAAGTTTTAAGAGCGCTTCTTGTCTTTTGTTTTTCATAGCTGACCTCTCATTTTTTCAAAAAGAGTTTTATAGAAAGATGTATTATGCACCCTCATAAGTTTCGCAGATATGTCTGCCCTTTTGATAGTAACAACATCGTCTGATTTTATTTTTATTGATTTTTCGCCATCAACTGTTAAAAACGCCTCCGTATTTTTAGGACAAGAAACCGATACGCGAATAACCGAATTATCATTAAACAAAACCGGTCGGTCGAATAGCGAGTTTGAACAGATGGGTGTAAGGACAAAGAGTTCAAGCGCAGGGTCAACAACAGGTCCGCCCGCCGACATTGAATATGCTGTTGAACCAGTTGGTGTTGCTGCAATTAAACCATCTGCACGGTAGGAAATGAGATTTCCATCTACCTCAACATTTATATCAATCATTCTAGATAGTGAGCCTTTTGAAATTACTGCATCATTGAGACAATAATAATTTTCGCCGCCCACCGAAACCGAAAGCAACATTCTCTCTTCTATAACAAAATCATTATCTGCAATTTTCTTAATCAAATCAAATTCGCGTGGTGTGATGTCAGCAAGATATCCCATTCTTCCATTATGTATACCAAGAATGGATTTACCGTATTCTGCACCTTTTTTTGCGGCATGAATTATTGTTCCGTCACCGCCGATTGTAATTATAAAATCGCAAGTTTTAATGTCAGAATCATCCTTTGCAACGCAATATTCAATTTTTAGTGAATCAAGCCTTGTTTTTAGAGAATTTAAAATCTCTAAAACACCGCTTTTATCATAATTAGGAATTATCGCTGCTTTCAAATAAATCACTCCCTACAAACTGTTATGTGATGCTGTTACTACATCTAAAACAGAAACGCTTTCATCTATAACGGGATTATCGCAAGATTTGATATATGCCAGATATTCTATATTACCTTCAGGTCCTTTTATCGGTGAATAATCAAGACCAAGAACAGAAAAACCTAATTCAACAGTGAAATCTAAAACTTCTTTTACAACATCAATATGAACATTTTTTTCTCGTACAACACCTTTTTTACCAACGCGATCTTTACCCGCTTCAAACTGCGGTTTAATAAGGCATACAACACATCCACCGTCTTTTATGATGTTCTTAAGTACCGGTAAAATCAGTTTTAGAGAAATAAAAGAAACATCGACCGAAGCAAAGTCAAGTTTTTGTGGTATTTCATTTTGTGTAACATAACGGAAATTTGTGCGTTCAAGATTTACAACTCTATCGTCACTACGCAGCTTCCAAGCGAGTTGACCGTAACCTACATCAATAGCGTAAACCTTTGCGGCACCGTTTTGCAACATACAGTCGGTAAAACCGCCTGTGGATGCCCCAATATCAGCACAAATTAATCCATCAAGAGCAATAGGAAAATTCTGCATTGCCTTTTCGAGTTTAAGTCCGCCACGGCTTACATATTTAAGCGGATTACTTCTAACCTCTATATTATCCGTAGGTTTAACAGTAGTACCTGCTTTGTCAACCTTTTCATTATTAACATAAACAACACCAGCCATTATATATGCCTTTGCTTTTTCACGGCTTTCGGCAAAGCCACGCTCAAATACGGCGGTATCAAGTCTTATCTTTTCTGCCAAACTATTCACCTTTTATTATTTTAATTATCGAGTCAGCATCAAGCGAATATTTGCTCATTTGTGATTGCACTGAGGCTGAAGAAATAAATTTACCGTCAACTGCAATATTTTTATATTCGCATTTTATGCCAGTATCGTGTAACAACTGACCTAAATGTTCACCAATGCCGCCTTGTTTAATACCTTCTTCAAAAAAGTAAATCGTGTTATATTTTTTAAGCTCATCTTTTAAAGAATTACACAAAGGGTTAATAACATTAAGTTTTATTACGGCAACATCTGAAAGATTTTCGGTAGCCACAAGAGCAGTAGATACTAATCTACCATATGTTACAATCGCTTTTTTTCCGCTGCCGAATATAGAAAAACTTTCATCATTAAAATCAATTTTAGACGAAAATTCTCTTCCTCGCGGATATCGTACAACCGAAATACCATCTTCATATATTGCTTTTTCCAACATAAAAGATAATTCACTATAATTTGAAGGTGCGTATATCTTCACATTGGGAATTTGCGATAAAAATGCAGTATCAAAAACACCCTGGTGTGTTTCACCGTCTTCGCCCACAAAACCTGCTCTATCAACACAAATTGTTATAGGAACATTAGCGATAGCGGCATCGTGTATAACTTGGTCAAACCCGCGCTGTAAAAAGGAAGAATAAACGGCAAAAACAGGTCGCATACCGCCTTTTGCCAAACCAACCGCAAATGTGACGGCGTGTTGCTCTGCAATGCCGACATCAAAAAATCTGTCACTATACTTTTTGCTAAATTCATCGAGTCCTGTACTGCTTTTCATTGCTGCAGTAATGGCACAAATCTTATTATCCTTTTCTGCAAGGGCGCAGAGTGCATCACCAAAAATGCTAGAAAAATCATCTGTTTTTTCGGTGGAAACACCTTTTTCTAAATCAAAAGCAGAAACGCCGTGGTAGTTGTTGGGCATTTCTTCAGCATATTTATACCCTTTTCCCTTAACGGTCATTACGTGAACTATTACAGGTTTTTCTTCAGTTTTTGCAATTTCTAAAATTTCCTCAAGTTTCTTTTCATCGTGGCCATCAACAGGCCCTAAGTAATGAAATCCTAGGTCTTCAAAAAAGTTACTGTTATAAATTGCATCCTTCAAAAGCAATTTTAATCTAAAAAAGGCGCGGTAAAGAAATTTTCCAACAAGAGGTAGTTTTTGCAAAAGTTCAGAAAAACCTTCCTTAAATCTATAGTAATTAGGTCTTGAACGGATAACGGTAAGATATTTTGCAAGCGAGCCTACATTTTTGCTTATAGACATTTCATTATCGTTAAGCACAACAATAAAATTACCTTTTTCATCACCGGCATTATTAAGCGCCTCATACGCCATACCGCCTGTTAAAGCGCCGTCACCTACTACGGCAACCGCTGTCCCCTCTTCGCCTAAAATACATTTAGACTTATATATTCCATAAGCCGCAGAAATAGAGTTGCTGCTGTGACCTGTGGTAATCGGGTCATATTCGCTTTCGTTTGGCCGCATAAATCCTGAAATGCCATTTTCCATGCGTAAAGTTGAAAACCTATTAAATCTGCCTGTTAAAAGTTTATGTGTATAGCACTGATGGCCAACATCAAAAATAATTGCATCTTGCGGTGCTGAAAAAACCCTATGCAACGCAATTGTAAGTTCAACAGAACCAAGATTTGAGGCAAGGTGACCGCCGTTTTTAGAAACGGTCTCTAAAATGCACTCACGAATTTCATCACATAATTCGGGTATTTGATTTTGATTTAATTTTTTCAGATCGTCAGGATTTTTAATGCCTTGTAAAAGTTTATATTGCAAAAAAACACATCCTATTTTTTTCTATCGGTCAACATTTTTGCTAATTCGCAGAGTGGAGCCGCATCATCTCCAAAAATTGAAAGTGCGTTAATAGCTTCATTTGTCAAAGTAACAACATCCGCTTTTGATTTTTCAATTCCGTAGTATGAAACGTAGGTTGACTTATTATTTTTATCGCCACTGCCACCAGGTTTTCCAAGCACGGTGCTATCCCCTGTTATATCCAGAATATCATCGGCTACCTGAAATGCAAGGCCGATTTTTTCAGCAAAACAAGAAGCGGCGTTTGTTTTTTCTATATCGGCACCCGCAAGTACACAGCCAATTTTACATGCTGCTATAATCAGTGCGCCTGTTTTAAGAGCATACATTTTTTTAACTGTATCAATATCAGTAGACTTACCTTCGATATCAAGGTCAATTATCTGACCTCCTACCATTCCGTGTAAACCAGCATGGTGTGATAGTAGTTTGATTGCCAAAAGACAGTTTGCATTATCAATATTTTTACATTCACAAGGCAAAGAAAACGCCATTGTTAAAAGTGCGTCACCCGCCAAAAGCGCCGTGTCTTCGCCAAAAGCAATGTGGCAAGAAGGTTTTCCTCTTCTTGTGTCATCGTTGTCCATACAAGGTAAATCATCGTGTATAAGCGAATATGAGTGTATAAACTCAATTGCCGTAGCGAAATTTGCGGCATCGTCAAAATGCGTTCCACCGCAAATTCTATAAAATTCTAAAAGGAGGGCAGGTCTTAAGCGTTTTCCACCCGCCAAGGCGCTGTAATTCATAGCGTCAATAAGTTTTCCGTAGAGCTCACCGTTATTAGTGAGATAGACCTTACATTTTTCCTCGACAGCTTTGGCGCCTTTGTTTAAAATATCAGTAGCATTCATTAATTTTCACCATTTTCAGCTGATAAAATAGTTAGTTTCTGTTTTGCCTCTTCAAGAGATTTGTTGCACTTTTTAGAAATGCCTATTCCCTCTTCAAAAAGCGTCATCGACTCAGATAGAGTACATTTACCTGATTCGAGCAAAGTTACTATTTCTTCTAACCGAGATAAATCTTTTTCAAAATCATTTACCGACATATATTACTCCTTTATAACCTGCAAAACATTACATTTAACAGCGCCGTTTGCAAACTTGACATCAATTTCATCATCAACCGATAAAACCGAGCTATCGGTTATAACTGTATTTTCTTTCGTGACAACGCCGTAACCCCTATGCAGAATGGAAAGCGGCGAAAGTGCATCAAGTCGTGCGACAGACTCCCTAAAACGCGCTAAAACGTTATCGGTTCGTTTTTGATAAGCATTTATAAGGGCGTTTTCGCTTTTTTCAAGGTTATATTTATTTTTTTCGAAAAAAACTTCATTTTTATAAAGCACAGAATTTTGTTTGATATATAAAAGCTTGTTATAGTATCCCGAAATAATACTGTTATAGGCAAAATAAATTCTTTCATATAAACTGTCTAAACTTTGTTTTAGTTCGTTAATATCAGGGACAGCCAATTCTGCCGCGGCAGATGGTGTAGGGGCACGTAAATCTGCGACAAAATCACAAATAGTAAAATCAGTTTCGTGACCAACTGCTGAAATTATGGGTATCTGGCAGTCATAAATTGCTTTTGCAAGTTGTTCGTCATTAAATGCCCACAGATCTTCAATAGAGCCACCGCCACGCCCTATAATTATTGTATCAAATAATTTATTTTGTGCTGACATAACCGCTCTTGTAAGGTCTTCTGCAGCGTTTTCTCCCTGGACAAGCGTTGGGAAAAGTGTTACCTCACAAATAGGATATCGGCGCTCTAATATATTTAAAATATCTCGCACAGCCGCACCCGTCTGCGATGTTATGACCGCAATTTTCCTTGGGAACTTTGGAATTGGTTTTTTATGTGCTGCATCAAAATATCCCATTTTTTCAAGACGTTCTTTAATTTGCTCAAAAGCGACAGCAAGGTCACCTACGCCATCAGGTATCATTTCTTCAACATAAAATTGATAAGAGCCGTCACGTTCATAGAGCGATACGCGTCCTCGGCAAATGACGCTCATTCCATCCTGTGGTAAAAACTTTAAAAATGCGGCACTTGCACGAAACATTACCGCCTTTATCACCGCATCGCCATCTTTTAACGAAAAATAGAGATGTCCGCTTTGGTAGTGATTTTTAAAATTTGAAATTTCGCCTTTAAGATATACAGAAGTAAGACGCACATCGCCCTCTAGCAATGATTTTACATAACTATTAAGTTGTTTTACGGATAAAACAGGACCGTGCATAAACTACCTGCTTTCAATAGTTTTTGAAATTGTACCCAATACTCCGTTTATAAAAGATGAATCTTCTTTTGTTGAATATTTTTTGGCAAGTGTAACCGCCTCATTAATAGAAACGCTGTGTGGAATATCTTGAATATAAAGCATTTCATACACCGCAATACGCATTAATGAAAGGCTAACTTTTGAAATACGGCTTATTTTCCAACCGCGAAGATTTTCTGTAATTTTAGCATCAATCTCTGTAACATTATCAAAAACACCACAGAAAACATTTTCAACATAATCGTCATATTCAAAATTACGTGCTTCAATAGCGTCCTCAATAATAGATGTTAACGGTTCATCTCTAAAAATTTTTTCAAAGACAAGAATAAAGGCATTCTCTCTTGCGGTTTTTCTATTCATACGGCACCAACTCTCATATTTATGCAATTATATAATATACTATATAAGCACTTTTTTCAATAAAAAACTGAAATAATTTTACAAACTGTATTAATTTACTTGTAAATTCGTTAAAAAGGTGGTATAATCTCTAAAACATACAATATTTGTCGACAAATATTAGATTATGGAGGATACATACGATGTCCGCTGGATTTAGAAAAAGTTTTTTAGGTTTTAACTGCGATGATGTTATAAAATATATTGAATCTGCACAGTCGCGTTTTACAAAGCGCGAGGATGAGTTGCAGTCTGAAATCAACACGCTTAACGAAAGAAATGATGATACACTAAAGCAAATAGAAGTTCTGCGTTCTGAAAAAGCTTTGGTTGAAGCAGAACTTACACAGTTCAAGGCTAAATGTGATGAAATTGAGCAGTTGAGTGAAAGCATCGGCAAACTCTATCTTGTTTCACAAACAAGTGCAAAAAATATTATAAACAATTCTGTGGCATCTTCACGCCTTGCAAATGAAGAAATTTTTAAAAACATTGACTGTATTGATAACGCCCACACCTCGCTTGAGGGCATTAAAACCGAAATTGAAGATACCGCAAAAAGTTTTATAAACAAGGTTAATGAACTTTGCGCTTCCCTTGATAAAACTAAAACAGAACTTATTGACCGCGGTGCTGATTCAGAACGTCAGTTAGAAGAGTTTGACGCTGTATTTAACAAAATTAATAATGTTGAATAAATATTAAAAGCCAACAAATTTGGTGGCTTTTAATATTTATATTTTTACAATATACTTTTTAAGAATTTTATATGGATGATATGAAAGTTTTGCTCTACGCAAACCTTCTATTCCTAAATCATCTTCCCTGTTTACAAATTTAAAAGATGATAGTTCATGCTTAACAAATTCATTATTTATTACAGCATATGCTCCCTGATAATCCGAGAATGCTTTTTCAATATTAACATCAAAAACGCTTTCGTTAAGAGCGGAACCGAAACAATATGCAACAGGTTTATCATCCACATATACTATACCGCCGATAATTGAGAGTTCTTCTAAATGTGAAAGTGCATTTTTAATAGACTTGTTTTCAAATAGTAGGTCTTGCTGTAACTCTGTATCTTTTTCTTTAAGCCATTCGTCAGAAACCGCAAAAACATCGCATACATTTTCCTTAGAAAGTGTTTCATAACGCCAATTGTATTTTCTGCTAAAAGCGGAAATGTGGTTGCGTTTTTGATGATATTTTTTTCCTGTAAGTTCGGCTAAGTCGTTACGGTTATAAATATATTCAAAATTTTCAGATATGGGTAAATATTCAAAATCATCTAAAAAAGCTGACTTAAACCTTTCAAAACGCTCACCCTCTGATACACAGAAAATAGGGTGTCCGTTTTCCTCTTCGATAATTTCTTTGATTTTTTCATAGAAATTATCACCTAGCGGTAAAAAATATATGTGATCTTCCCCATCGCTTAATCTAATAATAAGAGAATTTTCTTGATAGCAATATTCATAATTATACAGATTCTTCCAAATAATTGTATTCAGATACGAATTCTCACAAGTCATTTCGTCACAAGAAAGCAGCGGTTTGTATTTTTGAAAATCCTTTACATTTGGTTCAGTAAATATCATTATTTTCACATCAAAATCCTTATTTTTTTGCAATAGTTATTATAACATATTTTCCCTAAAATGCAACAAAAAAACCCTTCAATTTGAAGGGTTTTTTCTTAACACGATATTAAAATTGTTTTATCACAATCTACTGTATCGGAAAGTGAATTTATTTGCATTATTTCATCGGGAGAGGTATTATATTTCTTTGCGATTTCCCAAACACTTTCGCCCTTCACCGCATAATAAATTATGAGTGAACATTCGTTACAGGGTTTGCAAGTTTCTCCGTCACATAGTTCAGCTTCGGTTATTACACCGATTTGCTTTACCTCGTATATTACTGCATTAACCGCCAAGGATACGCTGATATCTACACAGTCGTTATCACTAAGTGAATAATTTATTGCACCACACGATAAAGTTGGTTCGCAACGGAAATTTTCAGGAATTTGTTCCATATGATATTTATATTCAAAATCAATAGGTTTTTCAAAATAATTTATATCATCATCTTTATTTTTTGCAAACATACAAACGGTTACCGTGCCAGAAATTAAAATATTGTTTTCTTCACACCTAGAACCCTTAAAATCGCATCCGCACCAGATATCTACAATTGAAGAAATATCACCGTCCGAAAATTCTAGTTTCTTTTTGCAAATATAATTATCCGATAATTTAGAAACTGCCTTTTGGAACATGGTATTAGTATTTTTTATATTTAAATTATACTTTGAAGAATAGGCATCGTAAATTACAGAAACATCGTTATTACAGACCGCCGAAGCGCAAAGACAAATTTTTGCGTTAAGCACAAAACTGCGTGCTTCGCCGTCATAGGTATTGCGTGGTTTCAACTCAAGATAGGACATAGCGGCAGTTATTTCACATTCACATTCTTCTGTGACGCCTTCAATATCAATAATCTGACTGAAAGGAACTGTTGCAGAATATTTTTCAGTGCTGTAATCCTCCGAACACAGATATAAAATATCTACACAAAGTTCGCCCTTTGCTATAATTTTATCATTTATAGTCTTATGACTTATAATGGTTGGCACCACACTGTATCGTAAAATAGAGCTGACTGGGTGCTGATTTGCCGAAAGAGACAGTTCTTCTTCCACAATAATATTTTTTTCAACACAAGCTACAGGCAATGTTGTGGGTGTTTCGCCACGATTTACATATACATCAGGGTTATCAATATCAGAAATTATTTCTGCCGTCTTTTTACAGTAACCACGTACATGTATATCAATTACACTATGCACAGAAACTCTGTGCTGATTAACAGCTTTTACGTTAAGATAGCCGCATTTTGTGTGCGCAACAACATTGCAAAACTGATAAGAATCGTTAATATCTAAAGATTTTGAAAAAGGAACGATTTCTTCAAAACAGCGAATATGGTTACCATCATCTAAAAAGACAACATTAAAACAGGCACTACCCTCTATTGTAAGCGTTTGTCCGTTAACATTTTTTGAAGAAATACGAGGTATTAGAGATGTGCGTAATATTTTATGTACCTCGCCGCAATAATCGGGTATGTTTACATCAAAATCAATCCCGTGTTCGATGTTTTGATTAAAGCACATATCATTGGTGCACACCTGCTCACGCGTTATATTAAGTTCCATAGTATCTTTCTCCTTGAAATTTTGTTTTAATAGATACTATGCACTTTTTGAAAATATTAGTACTTTTTACGCAGTTTCAATAAAAGGTCGGTAGGAAGTTGTGCAAGTATTACTGCCAAGAACATCAAAAAACAGCCAACATATTCCCTTACAGAGAGTTTATCACCAAGTAATATTGCTCCTGAAATTACACTGAAAACCGATTCTAAGCTCAATAACAGCGTAATTACGGTAGGGTTAGAGTTTTTTTGTGCAATAATTTGCAAAGTATATGCAACTCCGCTTGAAAAAATCCCTAAATAAAGTATTGGTAAAGCACAGTTTATTATGGCGTAAAAATCGAAATATTCAAACACCAACATTCCAATTAAAGAAAGTACTGTAGATGTGGCAAACTGCACACAGGAAAGTTTAATGCCGTCAACAAACGCCACAAAGTAATCGATTAGCAAAATCTGTATTGAAAATACAATCGCACAAAGTATTAGTAAAATATCACTTTTACCTACCGAAAAACCGCCCTTTACGCACAAAAAATAAAGTCCGAAAACGGCAATTATCACGCTTATCCAAACTGTAAATGGTGCGTGTTTTTTTAAAAATATACTTAATATCGGTACAATTACTATGTATAACGCTGTTATAAAACCTGCTTTTCCTGCTGCCGTATCCGAAAGACTTGCTTGTTGAAATGCTGTGGCAACAGAGAGCGCCGTACCACATAACACTCCGCCAACAAACAGTTTTTTATTATCTGTTTTTTTAATCGGCTCGGCTTTTTTTCTTTTTATTATAGAAAGCAACAAAATGACCAATAATAAAAAAATCGTTGCAACAAACGAACGTGACATATTAAAAGCAAACGGTGTCACCGTATTAGCGCCAATGCTTTGCGCTACAAATGCAGTGCCCCATATAAAAGCCGCAATTAAGGCATATAAATTTTGCTTTTTCATATCATACTCCTTCAAAATCAAATACCGGTATATAATTTTCGCTGCAACTTGACATATCTTGAATATAAACATCAAAAAAATGTTTTTGTGCAAGATGGTTGCAGACTTTATCGTATTCTCTTTTGGTGATTTTGCGGTTAAGTTCCTTAAATTTTTCTGCGCTACCAAAAGGAAGATACTGCGACATTAGTGAAAACACTGCGTTTTTGCAGTTATCTTCCGCCCAATCTATAATCTCTATGGCATCATTAGTAGAAGACGGCAATAACAAATGACGAATAATTACACCTTTTTGCATTATGCCGTCTTTTGAAAACACCGGTGTTCCTATGCGGTCATGCGCCGCTTTAATAACGCGTGTTGCCGTATCAAAATATCCGTCTGCAGAAGCATATTTCATAGCCTTTTCATTGTTTTTAAATTTTAAATCAAACAAATAGATATCTATAAAATCAAGGTCGGCAACGCTAATATTATCAAATCCGCCCGAATTATAAACGATAGGGATTTTTGGTTTATAAATGTCCAGAGCGGTTTTAATTGCATCAATATAATGCGTGGGATTAACAAGATTTATATTATGTGCGCCCTTTTCTTCCAACTCATAAAAAATTTCCGCCAATCGTTCATAGGGAATTTGTTTTCCCTTACCGCCGTGGCTGATTTCATAATTTTGACAAAACACACAGCGTAAAGAGCAACCTGAAAAAAAGACGGTACCTGAACCGTTTTGCCCACTAATACAAGGCTCCTCCCAAAAATGAAGAGAAGCCTTAGAAATCTTGGGCAATAACGGCATTTGGCAAAAACCGTCTTTATTTTCTAATTCTGTTCTGTTTGCGTTGCAGTTTCTGCTGCAACGGTTGCATTTTTGCATCTATCATCACCGCGTTTTTTTAAGGGGTAAAACAAGGCGCTTGGTAACGACACAATCGTAGTGTTTTTTGAAAGCTAGCCTACCAACAAAACAAGTATCGCATTTTCTACATTTAAAGGTTGCGCTAAACCAATGGTTTTTATAAACCCACTTAGTTTTTCGTTTTGCGTATGTGCCGCATTTATCACACTTAAAACGTAAAAAGTCTTTATCTACCGCCTTGTCGTTTATGCTTGTAATATTGTATGGCTTAAACAGCAGTCTTTTGAAAAAATCGGGTGTGGCAGCATTTTTTGTAACAGCTGTGAGTCTTGCCTCATCAAAAGCACAACGCAAAATCTGTGCTGAAAGCATACTATCGTCACGAGCTGTGTGCAGTTCGAAACCCTCTGTTTCAAGATTTAACATTTCGGCAGCAGTTTTAAGTGAAATTTGTCCGACAAATTCGTGCCCGTTTCTGTGCAGATAGTCCTGCACAAATCCTTGTAGGTCGGCATAACGCTCAATTTTAAACTGTGCGCCCTCTGCAAATAGTCGGCAATTTTCTGCTATAGCATATAAATCCGATGTGCTCCAGGTCAGCGTCAGCACGTCCTCACCAACCCAGTTGTTGTATGTTTTAATGGCATCGCACAAATATTGACCTGATAACATTTCGTCATTTGATATGTTGGTTAATTGCTTAAATCGGCTACTTAATCTTTTTGTAAGTTGCGAATGCACCATAATACTGATGTCGTCAACAAACTCAAGTTTTTCGTTTAATTTTACGGCACCGATTTGTACAATTTCGTTTATAAATTTCTGACTGCGTTTGCTGTACGCGCTGTTCCATTCAAGGTCAAGAATAATATAATTCATCGGTTTTTAGCCTCGTGTTTCATACGAAGTTCTTTGTTGAGTATCCTCTTGCGAAGTCGGGTTGCATTCGGAGTAATTTCTACAAGTTCGTCATCTTTTATAAATTCAAGACACTGTTCAAGACTCATTTGGCTGTGCGGAACCAGTCGCAGCGCATCGTCAGAACCAGCAGCACGAGTGTTTGTCATCTGTTTCTTCTTGCAAACATTGCAAACAATATCTTCATTTTTTGGGTTTTCGCCCACAATCATTCCTTCATAGACAGGGGTTCCGGGGCCGACAAACAACTTGCCGCGGCTTTGGGTGTTAAAGAGTCCGTAACCTGTTGCCTCGCCTGTTTCGTGAGCAATAATAGAGCCTGTTGAACGACCTACAAGTTCCCCTTTGAACTGTTCGTATTTTTCAAACACATGGCTCATAATTCCGTTGCCGTTGGTATCTGTTAAAAACTGTGAACGGAAACCAAGCAGACCTCTTGACGGAATCAAAAATTCAAGATGCGATGTACCGTCTTCGCGTGTACCCATATTCTTAATTTCGGCTTTTCGTGTACCAAGACGCTCCATAACAACGCCGACATATTCTTCGGGTACTTCTATCATTAAAAGTTCAATAGGCTCTAACAAATGACCGTCATCGTCTTTTTTGTAAATAACGGTGGGCGGTGAAACCTGAAATTCATAACCCTGTCGGCGCATTGTTTCAATTAAAATCGATAGATGCAGTTCCCCGCGTCCCGAAACCTTAAATGTATCGGCAGAGTCGGTGTCCTCAACTCTTAAACTTACATTTGTTTCAACCTCTTTGTAAAGGCGTTCTCTTATATTTCTTGAGGTAACATATTTACCATCCTGTCCTGCAAACGGAGAGTTATTAACCATAAAGTTCATTGAAAGAGTTGGCTCATCAATTTTGACAAACGGCATAGGGTCAATGTGCTCAGGGTCACAGGCGGTTTCGCCGATATTAAGGTTCTGTAGTCCCGAAACTTGAATAATATCACCAACCGATGCCTCGGTAACTTCACGGCGCTTTAAACCTTCATACATATAAAGTTTGCCGATTTTGGATTTCGTCACAGTTCCGTCTGCGTGACAAAGTGCTACTTGTTCGCCGTCCTTAATAACACCGCGTTCGACACGTCCAACACCGATTCTTCCAACATATTCATCATATTCAATATTGGAAAACAGCACCTGTAAAGGTCCGCTTTCATCACCTTTTGGTGCAGAAACTTCGTTAACTATCATCTCAAATAATGGTGACATATCCTTTTTTTCGTCACTCATAGGATCAAAAACAGCATAACCGTCACGGCCAGAAGCATAGACTACAGGAAACTCTATCTGTTCATCGTCAGCGCCGAGTTCTATAAACAAATCAAGAACCTCATCAACAACTTCAGCGGGACGTGCCATTGGTCTATCAATTTTATTAACAACAACTATTGCCTTTTTGCCAAGATTTAATGCCTTTTTAAGCACAAAACGGGTTTGAGGCATACAACCTTCAAAAGCGTCAACAAGCAAGAGTACGCCGTCTACCATCATTAAAATACGTTCAACCTCGCCGCCGAAATCAGCGTGACCAGGTGTATCGACAATGTTTATTTTAACATCTTTGTACATAACACTAGTTATTTTAGAAAGTATGGTTATGCCGCGCTCACGTTCAAGGTCGTTAGAGTCCATTACCCTTTCGTCAACCTGTTCGTTAGCACGAAAAGTGCCGCTTTGCTTAAGTAATTGGTCAACAAGCGTGGTTTTTCCGTGGTCAACGTGGGCGATTATTGCTATATTACGAAGGTTATCAATTTTTGCCATTTAAACATCCCCAAAAAGTATTTTTCCAAATAAATATTATACTTTATTATAATATCTTTGTCAAGAAACGCAGGTACCATCTTCGACTCTAGTTGACAATGTTTTTATAAAGAATTATAATAGGAATATACAGTGGATTTTTAAACTATTGGTGATATTTATGAAACACGAAATTTTATTTTCTGCACCACCTATTATACGCGATTTTTTGACATACAGCGAAAGTATTCGCGGAAAATCTTCTAACTCTATTGAAGAATATTATCATGACCTGCAGACTTTTTTCAGGTATATTAAAATGATGCGAAGACTTGACGGTGGCGTAGAAAAATTTGAGGATATCAGCATTGAGGATGTAGATATTGACCTTATAAAAACCATTACTCTCTCTGATATATACTCTTTTTTGGTTTATTGCAAGAATGAGCGTGGTAACGGGGCAGCAACAAGAGCGCGTAAAGGCTCTACTATACGTATTTTTTTCAAATATCTCACATCTCATATGCGACTACTTTCTCAAAACCCTGCCGAACAGCTTGAGTCTCCTAAACTTAAAAAATCTTTACCAAAACACCTTACGCTTGAAGAAAGCAAAAAACTGTTAAATAGCGTTGACGGAAAATATAAAGAGCGTGATTATTGTATTATAACCCTCTTTTTAAACTGCGGTATGCGTTTATCTGAACTATGCGGACTTAACCTTTCCGACATAGGTAGTGACGGCTCAATTCGCATCTTAGGAAAAGGAAACAAGGAACGCATTGTATACCTGAACTCCGCCTGTGTTGAATCGATTGCTGCTTATCTTCCAAACAGACCCGTAGATGGCGTACCGCTTACCGATAAAAATGCACTTTTTCTTAGTCGCAACAAGCGAAGAATAAGCAACAAAACAGTTCAGCATATTGTTTACACTACGCTTGAAAAAGCAGGACTTGGCGACAGAGGTTTATCGGTACATAAACTGCGTCACACAGCGGCTACACTTATGTATCAACACGGAAATGTTGATATACGAGTTTTAAAGGATATTTTAGGGCACGAGAATCTCGGCACAACACAAATTTATACCCATGTTTCAGATGCACAGGTTAAATCCGCTTTAGAAGCAAATCCCTTGTCATCTGTAAAACACAAAAAATAAAGCAGTCATACGACTGCTTTATTTTTTATAATATATTTTCGTTTCCACAGTTCAAAAAGAACCAAGATAATAATACAACCAAGCAAAACCCCCGATGAATCTATTAAAACATCACGCAATTCACAAGAGCGACCGGGTACGAAAATCTGATGAATTTCGTCTGTAATAGCATAAAACACTCCCAAGAGAAAAGCAATTAGTGTTCTTTTAAAAATATAAATATCTAAAAAGGTCTGCATACCTATAGACAAGGTACAGCCGAGCAGAAAAAATATAGAAAAATGCGCAAGTTTACGCACAATAAACTGAAAGCGCCCAACATATTCCTCCTGCTCAATTTCCGATAATTGCGTAAAGTTTTTATCCAAAAACCTTATAACCGTTTCAATCAAACCGCCGCTTGTATTTGAAGAGGTTTGTGAATCTTGGGCAGACATCGAAAATATAAAGCCCATTATGATTAGAGAAAGTATAAAACTTGAAATTCTTATTATAATAAGTTTTTTATTTTCCATTCAGATATTCAACCGCCTTAATTACATAAGGATTTTCTTTATCGCTTGTAAAATGATAATTGGCTTTTTGCGCATCTGTTAACTTGACCTTGATATCAGGTTCTATTCCCTTTTTATCATAACTAATACCGCTTTTTGAATAATAACGCGCTACAGTAAATCGTATTGCAGATCTATCGTACAGACGGTAGGTTTTTTGCATTATTCCCTTACCGAACGATTTTTCGCCGATTAGTGCGCCTTTTTCGTAATCACGAATTGATGCCGCAAAAAGTTCAGCCGCACTTGCAGTAGAAGAGTTAATTATAACCGCCATTGGTAAATCAATCTCATTTTTATCCGATTTCCCTATTACCTTTCGATTGCCGTCATTATATTCAACCGACACAATAACGCCTTTTGGAAGCAAAAAATCCAATATTTCAATAACAGAATCGAGTGTTCCGCCCCCGTTATCAGCAACATTGAATATAAGGCCTTTAACTCCCTTTGATATTAACATATTTACATTTTCTTTAAACTGTTCGGCTGTTTTATCATTAAATGTTGTAATTTCAACATAACCGTAATCACCAATTATATCCGTAAAGACAGACTGTATTATAAAATCCGAAAGAACAAGTGTGCTTTCTAAATTTTCTCCATTACGCATATAGCAAATGTCAACGCTCTTGCCTATTTCGCCTTGCAGTTCGTTATAACAATCGTAGTAATTTTCTTTATTTATAGCAATATTATTTACAGAAACTATGACATCGCCGGTTTTAAGACCGATTTTATCGGCGGGGCTTCCTTCTATCACTCTTTTAATATAAAAATTGTATGATTCGGGCATAAAAACAATGGTAATTCCTACCCCCGCTTTAACACCCTCAAAAGCATCAAATTTCGTGTTAGCGGCGTCCTTCGAATAATAAATCGCATAATCGTCCGAAAGCATAGAAACATAACCCTCAGCCAAGGAATCTTCTATTTTTTCTGCTGAGGTTTTATCAATATAATTATTACGCACAAGCAGGTCTATAGCAGATATTTTAATAAAAGACGGTGTTAACCTTCCAAAGAGTATAAAAAGTGCAGAAAAGACAACTATAACGGATAAAACCGAAGAAATGACAGCCGTTATAACCATTCTTCTGTATGAAACACTTTTTTTCATAATACATCACCTTTTGAAAAATAAAAGGGCAAACCGAGTTGCCCTTTTATTTTATTATTTTACTTTTCTGTAGTAATTAAGAGGGTTAACACGGGAACCGTTTACATAAATTTCAAAGTGGTCATGCGCTCCGGTTGAATTGCCTGTAGAGCCAACATAACCGATAACCTGTCCTTTTTTAACCTTTTGACCAACAGAAACTGCCACTTTAGTCATATGACCATTAAGGGATTTATAGTTGGTGCTTCCTTGGTTACCATGGTCTATCATAACATGGTTGCCCCAACCTCCGCCGCACCCACAGAAGCTTCTGTAGTTATGCTTACACGAATTATAGGTTTTAATAACAATACCGTCTGCGATAGCAACAATAGGTGCGCCCGAAATGCTGCCGTCCGAAATATCAATGCCCCTATGCATTTTGCCCCAACGCATACCGTAATATGATGTAATATTATAGTGGTTAGGAACGGGCCATGTAAACGCACTTCCGTCATAAACAGCGCCTGTTGTTACATGAATATATGGTGCAAGTTCTGCCTCTAATTCTTCAATATTTTCTTGATTATGATTAATTTGGGTTTGCGTAGCGTTCTGCTCTTTATTAATTTCGGCAATAACGCCGTTAACCGCCTTAACCTGTTTATCAAGTTCTGCCTTTTTTTCGGCAAGAACTGCTTTAGCCTCATTTTGTGCATCAATTTTAACCGCAATTTCTTTTTGAGCGGCATTGATTTCGTCAACAATCAAAATAATGCGTTCAACAATTCTCTGGTCGTGTGCCGAAACGGCCTTTGTGAGTTTTGCAAGTGCAAGATAATCTGCAAAACTTTCAGCGCCAAGCAAAACCTGAAGAGTGCTGCTACCATTACTCATATGAATAGTACGCAGTCTTTGTTTGAAAAGGAAGATAGTTTCTTCTTTTTCTTTTTCTTTTTCTTTAATTTTAGCCTCGTTTTCAGCAATTTCGGTATTAAACTGTGAAATTTTACTGTTGCAAAGACTAATCTGCTGTTGAAGGTTAGAAATCTGTGCTTCAATTTTTTTCTTAAGCGAGGTTTGTTCTGCCTTTTTAGATTTAATTGCACTGATTTCTTTCTTCAATTCTTTTTGCTGTGCTTCAAGTTTTGCAATTTCTTTATTAATTTCACTTTCGGAACGCGCCGCCGAAACAGGCGCTGCCATAAAAGCGCAACTAAACACAAAAACAACGCACAGGATTAAAGATACAATTTTTTTGGTTGAAAGTTGTTTCAACATACAGCCTCCAATTTAATTATATGCGTTAAATTCACTACCCTCACGTTTGAGGTATTTACCAATGATAATAACACTGCCTAAAACACCTGCAACCACACCGATTAAAACAAATATTCCTAATATCTGCAATATTACTGATGAGAAAGCAACAGGTGCCATTGCTCCCAAAATCGTGCCCATCGTTTCTAATATTATTCTGTAACAGAAATAAACCATAACAAGCGAAACAACAGCCGATATCAAGCCAAGTACTACGCCCTCGACAATAAAGGGGATTCTTATAAACGAATCGGTTGCACCAACCGCTTTCATAATGCTTATTTCGAGCTTTCTATTATACATTGTAACACGAATCGTGTTTGATACAATAACAAGAGAAATTATAAGTAAAATTGAAATAATCCAAAAACCTGCAATTGTAACGCCGTTTTTGATGGAAGTGATTTTTTCAGCAAGGTCGCTTTGTGATTCGATAGAATCAACACCCTTGACTTGTCTTATCTCTTCGATGGTTTTATCAAAAATGGATAAATCCTTCAAAATGACCTTAGCACCGCAAGAAAGCGGATTACCGCCCTCCTCATCAAGAAAAGTAAAATACTCTTCCTGTCCTGCTAAAAATGATTCTTTTAAGGATTCAAGTCCCTCATCGCTCGTAACATAGGTTACAGATACAACGTTGTCAAGCTTTTCAATATCCTTACATACCAAGAGCGCCTCTTCATCGTTATGAACATAATAAGAATTTTCGTCAATTTCGTCAGGTTGAGTTTGAGCCGTTGTTGAGCCAGAGTCTTCACCATCCGAAGCCATACCGTAAAGAACAGAATTACGGTCATTAAAATACACCATAACAACATTTTGTTGCTCAAGGCCCTCCATAGCGCGTTGGGCGTTTAAAGTTATCAAAAAGGAAATACCAATTAACACCATACAGGCGACCAAAACGCCTATTGATGCTATGGACATCAAACGGTTATTCCAAACGTTTTTCAGTCCTTCACCTGTCAAATATTTTACGCTTCTTGCCTTCATATTGCACTACCCTCCGCATTGTCGGCAACAACTCTGCCACCGTCAAGCATTATAACACGATGGTTAAAATCTCTGACAAGATTATGGTCGTGTGTAACCATAATTATGGTGGTGCCACGTTTATTTATTTCGTTAAGAAGACCAACTATCTCATAAGACATATTTGGGTCAACGTTACCGGTAGGCTCGTCCGCAATAATAAGGTCTGGCGCATTTACAAGCGCACGGGCAAGACCAACACGCTGTTGTTCTCCACCCGAAAGTTCATTGGGCATTGAACGTGCTTTATGTCCAAGACCAACCTTGCTTAAAGAACGTGCAACCTCTTTTCTGATTTTGCGGCTACTTGCACCGACAACGTGCATAGCGAAGGCAACATTCTCAAAAACATTCATAGTAGGAATTAAACGAAAATCCTGAAAAACAATGCCCATAGTTCTTCTAAGCATAGGAATGTTTTTGCGTTTCATCGTGGTAAGGTTATAGCCGTTAACCAAAACATCACCTGCGTTGGCCTTTTCTTCGCGCATAATTAGTTTCATAAACGTACTTTTACCTGCACCAGAAGAACCAACTACAAAGACAAATTCACCTTTATTTATGCGAAGATTCACATCGCAAAGTGCGTGTGTTCCTGTTGTGTTATAGGTTTTTGAAACACCTCTAAACTCAATAAGCGGGTGTTGTTCATTAGAAAATGTAGTTTCCAAAATAGAGTTCTCACTTTCTTAATACTTTACAGGGTTAGAATTAAGATACTTTTTAACCATTAATGCAATTTTAAAGACAATTGCGTGGTCAAACTCGCGAAGGTCAAGCCCTGTAATTTTTCTGATTTTTTCAAGTCTGTAAACAAGTGTATTTCTGTGAACAAAAAGCTTACGCGATGTTTCAGAAACATTAAGATTATTTTCAAAAAATCTTTGAATTGTGAAAAGCGTTTCATGGTCTAGGCTATCTATAGAACCCTTTTTGAAAACTTCACGAAGGAATGTTTCGCAAAGTGTTGTGGGAAGCTGATAGATAAGACGCGCTATACCCAGATTATCATAAGAAACAATTGCCTTTTCAGTATCAAACACCTTGCCAACTTCCAATGAAACCTGTGCTTCCTTGAAAGACTTTGCGAGGTCCTTTAAACCGACAACAGTTGTACCAATACCAACAACTACCTGAGTATAAAATTCTCCAGAAAGCGTATCTACAATTGAGTTTGCAAGTTTTTCAATTGTTTCACTTGCAACATTTGCGCTTGTTTCTTTAACAAGTGCAATATCGGTTTCACTGATATTAATAACAAAATCTTTAGATTTATCAGGAAAGAGATTTTGAATAACATCATAAATAGAAACATCATTTTTCGATGTAACACGAATGAGTAATACCGTACGTGAAACATCGCTGTTAAAACGAAGTTCACGGGCTTTAAGATAAATATCACCGGGAAGAATATTGTCAAGAATTATATTTTTAATGAAGTTACCGCGGTCATAATTTTCGTCATAATAAAACTTTATGCTTGAAAGCGACACAGCAAGTATTGAAGCAAAAGTAGATGCCTCTGAATCGGTGCCCTCTACAAAAACCAAATAATCGGGATGTTGAGAAGCGCCAAAAGATTTATATGTATATGCACTATTAGTAAAAACTTCAGAATCAACAAAATTGATGTTTACGGGAAGTTCAACAGTCTCGCCTATTTTGCCAAGGTCACTACAAGCAATTATGGTTGATGTTTCATCAATAACACCGATAGTTCTGTCGACCGCGTCACGCATTTGATGAAGTACACTCTGAAATAATCTGTTAGACATTATAATCCCTCTTCCGTGTATCTAATATTATAATATAATAAAATATATACACATATATTTTACACAAAAAATATGTAATTTGCAACATAAATATTTAAAAAAGTAACAATTAGTAACATTTTTATAAAAAAAGAGAGGCTTTTTTATAAAGCCTCTCAAATTATTAGTTACAGATAGTTTTTTCTGTGTCTTTATCAAAAATGTGAATTCTAGCAGGTTCGATAGCAATTTTAATTTCATCACCTGCACGAGCGGTAGACGAAGGATCAACACGAGCGTTGATGTTCTGACCTTCACAGTTCATATAAAGATAGGTTTCAGCACCCATAAGTTCGGTAACTTCAACATTTGCAGTTACGACACCGTCAGCAAATTTTTCAACGAGATCAGGCTCATTATGAACATGCTCAGGTCTGATACCGAAGATAACTTCCTTATCAACATAGGGTTTAAGGCAGTTATCTTTGTTCTTTGAATCCGGAAGTTGAATCTTATACTTAACACCTGCACGAGTCTTAGTATCTTCAGAACCAAACTCAACAAAGAATTTGCCGTTTTCCTCAAGAATTTTTGCTTCGATAAAGTTCATTTGGGGAGAACCAATAAATCCAGCAACGAAGAGGTTGCAGGGGAAATCATAAAGTTTCTGAGGAGCGTCAACCTGCTGAATGAAGCCGTCCTTCATAACGATAATTCTGGTACCCATTGTCATAGCTTCTGTCTGGTCGTGGGTAACGTAGATAAATGTTGTTCCAAGACGCTGATGGAGCTTTGTAATCTCAGTACGCATCTGTGCACGAAGTTTAGCATCCAAGTTTGAAAGCGGCTCGTCAAGCAAGAATACCTTAGGCTCACGAACGATTGCACGACCGAGAGCAACACGCTGACGCTGACCACCGGACAAAGCCTTAGGTTTACGCTCAAGCAAGTGTTCAATATCAAGGATACGGGCTGCTTCTTCAACGCGGCGCTTAATCTCGTCCTTAGAAGTCTTGCGAAGTTTAAGACCGAAAGCCATGTTATCAAAAACTGTCATATGCGGATAAAGAGCATAGTTCTGGAAAACCATGGCGATATCTCTATCCTTAGGAGCAACGTCATTAACAAGACGGTCTCCGATATAAAGTTCACCACTTGAAATTTCTTCAAGACCGGCAACCATACGAAGAGTTGTGGACTTACCGCAACCAGAGGGACCAACAAGGATTATGAATTCCTTGTCTTTAATCTCAAGGTTGAAGTCAGAAACAGCAACAACCCCACCAGGATACTTTTTGTAAATATTACGCAGTGACAAACTAGCCATTTTTTAACCTCCTAATAATTAAGCAGACAACTGCTTATTAAAAACAGCATATTTTTTACCGAACCATTATAACAAATGCAAACACAAAATGCTATATCTTTTCCTACCAAAATATTATTCAATCCTTTGTTACAAATGTATAATAAAGTCAACTTATACAGAAAAATACGGGATTTAAGGAATATTTTTACTGTAAATAAGGTTTCTCATTAAGTAAAACACATTTCCCTTCTTGCAGGTCATCAGGCAGTTTTAAATCCCCTATTTGTATTCGTTTGAGTTCAACAACACCAAGACCGACAGTTCCAAACATTCGTTTTATCTGATGATATTTACCCTCGTTAATCGTAACCGAAGCAACACAGGATGAAAGACTTTTTAGTTTTGCGGGTCTGCAAACACTGCCATCCGCCAATGTAACACCGCTTTCAAATATTTTTATCATATCTTTGGTAATATCGCCGTCAAGCGTTACAATATATTCTTTTGAAATGTTCGATTTAGGAGAAATAACGTGGTGCGCAAAAACACCGTCATCGGTTATAAGTAACAGTCCCGTTGTATCTTTGTCAAGTCTGCCCACAGGTGCTAGATTTTTTCTTTTATACTCTACTGGTATTAGGTCGAGAACTGTTTTTTGTTTTTTATCCTCTGTTGCAGTTAATACACCCTTAGGTTTATTCATTAATATATAGGAAAATTCGCTGTAAGAAATTTTCTTTCCATCAAGACATACAACATCAGTTTCAGTATTGATTTTTGCGTCATAATTTTTTTCGATTTTATCATTTACGGTAACACGTAAAGATTTCAACATTTCCTTTGACTCGTTTCTTGAAAGCCCAGTTTGGTTGGCTATGTAACGGTCAAGCCTTAATATAGACATCCTTTACTCCTTAATAAGCGGTTTCATAAAACCGTCAAGTGCGGTTGAACTTATGTCACCGCCAATTATTTTATCACCATACACAAGCAAATTTACAAACACTACATCATCATAACCTGTGGCTCTATATGACAGCTTTTTTACCGTTTTACCGCTGTAAATTGAAATATCAAAACCCGCCTTTTTTTGCAAGTCGTTATAATTTTCATAAATATCATTGAACTCGCTTGGAAGTTTTATTTCATCAACAGTTAATGTAGATTTATCAACCGAAATATTTTGTTTTTGTAAAAAAACAAGCCCATTTTTTTCGGCACTGTATTTTGAATGATTAGCGTCACCAATTGCTGCACACTCAAAAATGAAGACCCCAATAAGCATCAGTAAAAATGCGACAATATAAATACTTCTTTTTCGTATTATAAAATACAAATCAACCACGCCTTATTAAGTATTAACAATAGTAATACTTATGTATTTGCGGTAATTTATATTACTACTTGTACACTAAAAACTTTCAACAAGACAAACGGCGTGTGCGGCAATACCAAAGCCTTCACCTGTAAATCCTAGTCCTTCCTCGGTGGTGGCTTTTATATTAATTAAATCTTTTGCAACACCACAGTCAAAGGCGATATTGCAAATCATATCATTTATATAAGATGATAGTTTTGGTTTTTGCGCAATTATAGTAATGTCCGCGTTGACAAGTTTATATCCCTTTTCTTTCAACAAACCAATTACATTACGCAACAAAATTCGGCTGTCAATATCCTTAAAATCATCATTATTATCAGGAAAATGCTTTCCGATATCACCTAGTGCAGCGGCACCAAGCAAAGCATCACACAGCGAGTGTATAAGCACATCAGCATCCGAATGCCCCAAAAGACCAAGTGTAAAAGGAATTTTTACACCACCTAAAATAAGGTCTCTGCCCTCAACTAGCCTATGAACATCATATCCGTGACCGATTCTTAACATTACACCTCTCCCCTTTTAATAATTTCTTCTGCTAAAAGCACGTCTTCTTTTGTAGTAATTTTAATATTGTTGTAATTGCCTAAAACAACATGAACGGAAGCGCCAGTGTTTTCCACAACAGCACAATCATCCGTGAATTGTGATAAATCATCTGCGCTCTCAATAGCGTTTTTAAAAAGCATATAAGAAAATCCCTGTGGAGTCTGTGCAGAATAAATTTTTGTGCGTTCGAGAGTGTCGGTTATAACTCCATCCTCCACTACCTTAAGTGTATCCTTAACTGGTACGGCACAGGTTGCGGCACCGTATGTTTCTGCTGCTTCCGCAACGGAAGAGATAATTTCCTCAGAGACGAGCGGTCGAGCACCATCGTGAATGAGAAGTGTTTTTGTATCCTTGTCAAGTCTTAAAACACCGTTCTTAACAGACTCTTCACGGCAAAATCCGCCTTCTACAATATCGGTGAGTTTGGAAATCATGTATTTTTCAGCAATGATTTGCAAATCGGGCACATCACTTTCACGTGCAACCAATACAATGTTTTTTATACAGGATGCACGCTGAAATGCAAGTAATGTTCTTGCAATAACGGGAATTCCGCCTATTGAAAGCAATTGTTTTGAAACACCGCCCATTCGTGTGGATGAACCTGCGGCAACAATAATTGCAGATGCAGTTCCCTCCGACTCCGCATATGTATCATATTGCAAGAACGTCTCTGTAGTTTTCATATTTTCACTCCAAAAAATACCGCGCCTTACCAAAGCAAAGCGCGGCATATTTTTTATTTAGTCTTTGCAGTCGCAATCGCCGTCATCACAGCAGTCGCAGTCGCAATCAAAATCGAATTCCAGTTTTGTACCGCAATTGGGGCAATCAATACTTTCTTCGCAAAGCATATCTTCGTCAACGTAAATCAAATCGTTGCAGTTGGGGCATTCAACCTCGTACATATCATCTTCACAATCGCAGCAGCAATCGTCACAGTCATCATCTTCCTCGTAAACGACATCTTCAAGTGCTGCTAAATCTTCGTCAACAGCGTCAAGCTGTTCACCAAGTTCTGCGCAGTTATCCTCAAGGTCTTCAACCGTGAGGGCA
>JAZRZS010000062.1:0-9981 GCA_045601505.1 Acutalibacteraceae bacterium | reverse complement strand
ATACTCTACCTTATGCTTTTTTGCAAGGTCTAATATTTTAGCATTGTCTTCTATAGCACTCTCTAATGTGCAATCACTGTCGTCTAACCTATTTTCGATTATATTAGCATAACTTTTTATGTCGCAAAAATGCTTTCTAATATAGTTTTCGCTCATCACAAGACAATAATATTTTATGTTATCAAGTTCCTCGCGGGTAAAATCTTTTGCCCAATCAAACGGTATATAACATCCCTCAACTATCAGATTTTGACCGTTTTCTATATTAGTTTTTATTATTTCTCTCACTACAGGCCAGAGATATTTTGTAAGGTCCTCATCTTTACTTAATGGAGTTAAATTTGTATATCCGCAACGAATAAGCCCCATTTTTAAATGGTCTATCGAAAGATATGGATATTTATATTTTTCAAGCATTTTTTGGGCAAGTACAGTCTTGCCTGTATGTGAAGCACCCGTGATTAAAATAATCATAACCTAGTTCCTTTACTGTTTTTTCATTTGACGCAGAAAGCAAAATATCGCCAATAATAGCAAAACCGCTGAATAAGAAATCACCCACCAAATATGTGGAAAAATTTCAGTAAAATTCCCGTTTAGCACCGCACGTTGAATTTCTACCGCGTGAATAAACGGAAGCATATTTGCTATCTTTTTAAATGTGCTACCCATTAATTCAATATCAAACCAAACGCCCGACAGCCACGCCGAAACATTCGTTAGTAATGCACCACATATACCGCCGACCTGTTTATCATTAAATATACTACCCGCTAAAAGTCCAAAAGCAATATAAAGCAAAGATACGGGTACGATAAACAAAATGGCATATAAAATGTTTATCGTTAAATCAAGTCCCAAAAATACTGCTGCGATATAACAAACTATGCTTTGCATAACCGCTATTGGTATTATCGGTAATGTATAACCTAAAATAAAATCTCCCGCACTCAGTGGTGTGGTATATAGACGCTGTAAAAACGAACTTCCCCTAACCTTTGCTATAATCGTTGCTGAAAACAGCGACATAAAAGATAGTCCAAAAACGGTAATACCAGGTGTTAAGTGTTGTATTTCAAAAAGTTTTACCGGTATATTTGCTTGTATTGCACTCAAGAGAAATATAAGTATTAGCGGAAAACCGAGTCCAAACGCCAAATTAAGCGGGTCACGCAATATTTCCTTTGTATTGCGATTTGCAAAGGTTAGCATTCTCATTTTACCGCCCCCTTAACGATGGTAACAAAAGCATTTTCGAGGCTATCCGCCCCCGCTTTTTCTTTAATATTATCGGCTGTATCGCAAATTAGCAGTTTTCCATCTTTCATAATTGCAATACGGTCGGAAAGTGCCTCTGCCTCCTCCATATAATGAGTAGTCAGCACTATTGTGACCTTGCCTTTCAAAGAGCGGATAATATCCCACATTTCACTACGGACAAGCACATCAAGTCCAAGTGTGGGTTCATCTAAAAACAGTACTTTTGGCTCACTTATAAGTGCCATTGCAATACTCAGTCTACGCTGATAACCGCCCGACAACTTACCCGCCTTTTTATTTATTACACTGCCTAGTCCCAAAAGTTTTATAAGGTCTGCAATTTTTTCTTCACGCTTGACTTTAGAAATAGAATGAAGACCACATATTAACATTAGATTTTCCTTTACAGAAAGTCCCGCCGCAACGGCAGTTTCTTGCGGTGATACGGCTATAAGAGTTTTTACATCGGCGGAATTTTTAGAAACGCTTTTTCCGTAAAGATAAGCGTCTCCATTTGTTGCTGTTGTAAGACAGGAAAGCATCTTTATTGTCGTTGTTTTTCCCGCACCGTTGACACCTAAGAGTGAAAAAAGTTCGCCTTCTTTTATGGATAATGACAGATTATCAACCGCTGTAACGTCTTTATACTTTTTGGTTAGATTCTCAATTCTGATAGCATCCATTCCGCTACTCCATTCCGTACTGTTTTCTAAGTCCCTGATAGGAATCTGTGAGCATTTTGCTGACAAGTTCCCAATCAAGCTTCAAGAATCCTGTCGCAAACATTGAGGCAATTCCGTGAACATACGCCCACATTTCAAGATGAAACAGTTTTAAATCCTCTCCGTCAAGTCCTGTGTTTTTACGAATTATATCCTGCATATCATCAGTAACTTCGAAACTCAAAGGCAATTTTTCTTTTGAGCGGTCGCGCATATATAAAAATTTAAACAACTCTTTTTCTTCTTTAGCAAATCGAATATACGCCATACCGCTTGCTTTGTAGGTAGGGAATTTTCCGCTTTTAATCTCCCTGCTGATGTAATCGTTGCATATCAAATCTGCCATTTCTAAAACCGCAAGGCGCAGTTCATCCATTGTGCTGAAATTTGAAAAAATCGGCTGTGTAGAGCAATTAAGTACATCGGCAACAGTTCTTGCGTTTATTGCCCCTGCACCACTTTTACGAACAAGCGAAACCGCGGCATTTATTATATCCTCTTTTGAAACTTTTACTTTGGGCGGCATTTTGCACCTCCATAATATAGTTTATGTTATATATCGGATGTTATTTTATCATAAAAAAGCTTTTTTGTCAATAAAAAAAGCACTCGCTTTGCGAGTGCTTTGGCAGGGGCAGAAGGACTCGAACCCTCGACGCACGGTTTTGGAGACCGACGCTCTACCAACTGAGCTATACCCCTATATAATATTAAATTTTTTAACACAAATTTATGCGTCTACGGGCCCTCTTGCAATTAACGAAAAAATCTTCGTATTTAAAAACACTCGATTTTTTCGATTGCTGCGCCAACAAATTCTCCCTCCTCCGTCCACTGGACGCGGTCGGATTTGTTGCCCAACGCACGGTTTTGGAGACCGACGCTCTACCAACTGAGCTATACCCCTATAATATGTTATTTATGTAATTAGTAGAGTACCGAAAAAAATCAGTACTCTACTAATGGTGGGGCATCAGGGACTCGAACCCCGGACCAACCGGTTATGAGCCGGTTGCTCTAACCAACTGAGCTAATGCCCCACAGACAACAGATATATTATACCACAAATGTTCTGTTTGTCAATATTATTATTTTAATTTTTAGAGAAAAGTTTATTACGCTTTTTCTATATACCTAGTAATATAGATGCTATTTTAAAATACACAAGCAAAGACAGTGCATCAACAACCGTTGTTATAAGAGGACTTGCCATCACGGCGGGGTCAAGACCGATTTTTTTTGACACAATCGGTAATATTGACCCGACAAACTTTGCCATTACCACAGTAATCACAAGTGTTATGCTGACAACATAAATTAATAAAAATGAATAATTGCCGCCTAACAACAAATTATCAACAAGATATACCTTAATGATATTTACTATACCAAGCGTTATTCCGCACAATAACGACACTCTAATTTCTTTCCACAGCACCCTAAAAGCATCAGGAAAATCAACCTCGCCTAGTGACAACGCACGTATTATAGTAACAGAAGACTGACTTCCCGAATTACCCGCCGTACCCATTATCATTGGCATAAAACAGGTCAGCGCTATTCCGTATATAACATTAGATGAGAGCGAATTTTCGAAACTGCTTATTATAACACCTGTTAGCGTTGCAGAAATCATCAAAAGCAAAAGCCACGGAACACGGGCTAAAAATGTTGTCATTACACCCGTTTTAAAATAAGGCTTATCACTTGGCGTAATAGCTGCTGATTTTTTAATATCTTCTGTAATTTCTTCCTGTAATACATCAATAGCATCGTCAACCGTTACAATACCAACAAGTCGGTTTTCACCGTCTACAACAGGGATCGCAAGTAGGTCATACTTATCAAAAAGCCGAACGACCTCTTCCCTATCATCAAATGTATTTGCGGATATAATATTGGTTTCCATTAGCTCTTCAATTGATTGTTCGGGCTCTGCTAAAAGCAAAGTTCTAATGGTTAAATAACCTAAAAGATGCCGTTTGGCATCGGTAACATAGCAGATATTTATGGTTTCGGAATCGATGCCAACACGGCGGATTTTATCAAAAGCCTGTGCTACTGTATTATGCTTTTTCAGGTCTATATATTCGGTAGTCATAATACTACCCGCAGAATCTTCCGGATAATTTAGCAATTGATTTATCATATTTCGAGTTGTCTTATCTGCCTGTTTTAATATGCGCTTTGCAATATTAGCAGGCATTTCCTCTATAATATCAACAGTATCATCCAAAAAAAGCTCCGACATGACCGCACGAAGTTCACGGTCACTAAAACCGATTATCAATTGCTCTTGCAGTTCGGAATCTATAAGTGCAAATACCTCTGATGCTAGTTCTTTTGGCATAATGCGAAAGAATTTTGGTCGTTCGTACAATTCCACATTTTCTAAAAGCTCAGCCAAATCGACAGGATTTGTTTCGCTCATTAACTCTTTTAACTGTGTGAATTTTTTGTTTTGAAACAGTTCTAAGATTTTTTCTTCCACATTAGTCACCTCATTTTAATAAAATAATCAGACAAAATGCTCTAAAAAACATTTTGCCTGATTATTATAACATATATTTTTGTTATTTTAAAGATTTAATGTTTACAAGATGTGCAATCACAGGAATGTTGTCGCCTTGCATAGTCGATGTTGGCGAAAGCAATGCACCCGTTGCACAGAAGATTATGTTTTTATATTCTCCGCTATACAAACGGCTTAAAATATAGGAACATAGCACACTTGCACCACAACCGCAACCCGAACCACCCGAATGGACGTCCTGTTTTTCACAATCGAATATCATTAATCCGCAATCCTTATGAATACTAGAAATATCTACACCATCGCGCTTGAAAAGTTCGCATAACAGTCGTGTACCAACAAGTCCTAAATCACCCGTAAAAATCGCATCATAATCCTCAGGAACGGTATCTGTATCATTTAAAAAATTGCATATGGTATCGTATGCGGCAGGGGAAAATGTCAAGAGAACACCATAATTTTTTATCATCCAAAAATTTCCTTTAATAATGCTGGTTTTAGAAGATTTTTTATGGGTGCTGTTATGGGTAGGTAGATGTTAAATAAACACCATACTTCATTTTTATTGTGCGTTATACACAAAAACAAATATGCTAATTTGACATCGAATTTTGTGGACGAAAATTTTGTGTCCAAAACGGATAGTTAAATCATATCTTCGAATTACCCGAATATGAGTTTTGACGCTTTGTAAGAATAATATCAATTAATAGATAAAGCGTGTGCCATCATCTGCCACACGCTTTTATGTTAATTCATCTTTTCAATTAATTCTTTTAGCCATTTGGGACTATTTTTACCAATTGGTTGTAGTTCACCATTTTTATATTTAGCGACTGTTACAAAGCCGTTGTCATTGTCATAAAAAGTTGCCTCATTACAATGCGGTAATACGGTGAGCAAATCTTCAAAACGCTTAGCAAAGCGTTTTGTAACTGCTTCGGTATCAATATTATGACCGCCTTTTTTTACTCTGTTATCAATGCGAAGTAAACTTTCTTCCATTGTATCAAGTCCAACATAATAAAGACGGATATAATAATCTTTTTCGATTGCTCGTTTAATTGTGTTTAGAGTTTTTCTACCAGAAAGAGTGGTTTCCTGTGTAAAGCAAATCTCTTTATCTAAGCAATCGTCGATGATTGAAATGGCTTTTTTGCCGCCTTCAATAGCATTACCGCCACATTCAACAGTAATTTTATCAACATCAATAATTATACCTAAATTATCAATTTCAGTCCTTAAAACACCTGTCAAACTGCTTTTACCGCAGCCATTAACACCGGCAATAATTGTATAGGTTTTCATATATACCAATTCCTTTATGAATTTCGATGTTTATATTATAACACACTTAAAAAAATTTTTCAATATTATAGATTTTCATTGCAAAGTCACTTGACATTTTTTGATGTCGATATAATATTTGAATCTTGCCATTATAATCTTATTTGTAATGGCATCTAAATTGAGGTGTCGAATGCACGGTTCGGTTTCATGTTCGTGCCAGAATTACTTAAACTCTTTAATTCCGCATGTACCGATTGACTTTATTAGGACACTCTGTTATAATAGTTGCGTATGCAACAGTTTCTTACGCAACTAATATATATTGAGGTATATAGTATGTTAAAATTTATGAAGATGCTGAACAACATCAGCCGTTCCCAAGCAATTTACAGGCACAGCAAAATTTCCGCAAAAGACCTGCAAAGCGGACATTATTCTTACGTACTTTGCATTTGCCGTGAGCCTGGGCGCTCGCAAGAAGAAATCGCGCAAGACCTTTGCGTCAACAAAAGTACCGTTGCCAGAAATCTTAATTTCCTAGAGGAAAATGGATATATTTTAAGAAGGCCGTTACCTAGCGATAAACGGCAGTTTTCGGTGCTTCCAACCGAAAAAATGCTTGCTATTCTCCCCGAAACTAAGACGGCATCAATGGAGTGGATGTCATTATTATCCGAAGGAATACCGCAAAAAGAGCTTGACGTTTTTAATGCAGTTTTACACCGCATGGAAACAAAGGCACGAGAGATTATAGAAAGCCAAGAGGAAAACAAATGAAGTGGGTTTTTGAATTTCTAAAACCACTGCGTTCACACATAGCAGTCGGTACTACAATAAAAATCATCGGTACTGTTGCCGAGCTTATTATCCCCTTTTTGCTCAGTTATATCTTAGAAAATGTAATCGAAACGGGTGAAATTAGGAGTATTTTATTCTTTGGTATTCTTATGGCAGTCTGTGCTATAATCGCTTCGCTTGGTAACATAATCGCCAACCGAATGGCAGCTAAAACCACAATGATATTCTCAACCCGTATGAGAAAAGAACTCTTTTCAAAAACGCTACATCTTTCGGCAAGAAGCACCGACAGTTTTACTATTCCCTCACTTGAATCAAGAATAACATCTGATACATATAACGTTCAAAATTTTATCGGTATGATACAAAGAATGGGTATACGTGCTCCTATTCTTTTGCTTGGTGGCTCTCTCATAACACTTGTTATGGATAGAAAGTTAGCCCTTGTTATGATTGCAACGCTGCCCCTTATTTTTATTGTGGTTTACAGCATTTCAAAAAAGGGTGTTCCACTTTACTCTACAGTTCAGCAATCGGTCGATGGCATGGTTAGAGTTGTTCGTGAGGATGCTCAGGGTATCCGCGTTATAAAGGCGTTGTCAAAGGTTGATTACGAGAACGCACGATATGATAAGGCAAATATGGCACTTCGCAAAAACGAGGCAAAAGCAGGAATTATTATGGGTGTCGTCAACCCGATTATGACATTGCTTATGAACATTGGCATTGTTGCAGTTGTAGCCTTCAGCGCCTATTTTGTAGCCAATAAAACCTCCTCTGCAACCACCGTTATTGCATTTATGCAATATTTCACGCTTATATCTATGGCAATGATGTCACTGTCACGCATGTTTGTTATGTACACCAAATGCGCCGCCTCAGCCAAACGAATTTCAAGTGTTATGGAACAAGAAAACGAGCTTACCGTTACCACGGATGATGGCAAAGGCGATGAAGCATATCATATTTCCTTTGAAAATGTAAGTTTTTCGTATCTTGGTAAAAAGGACAACCTTAAAAACATATCCTTCGCATTAAAACGAGGCGAGTCACTTGGCATCATTGGTGCCACTGGAAGCGGAAAATCCACCATTTTACGACTGCTCATGCGCTTTTATGATGCAAGTTCAGGCATAATTCGTATTGCCGGTAAAGACATACGTTCCTATTCAAAAGACGAGCTTACCGCCATGTTTGGTGTGGTATTCCAAAACGATTTTGTCTATGCTGATACCATAGAAGAAAACATCCGCTTTGGCCGTAATATTACAAGTGAGGATATTATCAAGGCGGCAAAAACCGCACAAGCACATGACTATATCACCTCATTTTCGGATGGGTATTCCCATAACGTCACAACGGGAGGCACCAATCTTTCGGGTGGTCAACGCCAAAGGTTGCTGATTTCCCGTGCCATAGCGGAACATCCCCAAATACTAATCCTTGACGATTCCTCATCTGCACTTGACTACAAAACCGATGCGAATTTACGTAAGTCACTTGCAAAGGATATTCCCGACTCTACTGTTATAACCATAGCACAACGAGTAAGCTCGGTTAAAAATTGCGATCTTATCCTTGTTATTGAAAACGGTGAGGTTATCGGGTGCGGAAAGCACGATGAACTGATTAAGAATTGCGCCGAGTACAAAGAGATAAGCGATTCACAGATGGGAGGTGCTTTCCTTGAGTAAAAAAAACAAAAAAGCTAAAAATCCCAAAAAGGTATTTTTAAGGCTTAGTAAATATGTGTTACAACAATGGCCGTTGTTTATAATCGCTCTGCTCTTAACACTTGGAGCAAATCAGTTATCACTTTTGGGACCGAGATATTCGGGTGCGGCGATTGATGCTATTGAGCTTTCAAGCGGTGTTGATTTCCCGACCGTTTGGAAAAACATCGGCTTTATGCTTGGTTGCTACGTAATATCCGCTCTGCTTTCCTATGTTCTTTCGGTTATTATGATACAACTAAGCCAGAGAATCATATACAAAATGCGAAAGCAGGTTTTTGAAAAGCTTACAACGCTCCCAGTTAATTTTTTTGATACCCACGCAACAGGTGATATTATCAGTCACTTATCTTACGATATTGATACTATAAACAGTACCCTTTCGCACGATTTGATTCAAATAATGACAAGCCTTTATACTGTTATTGGCTCTCTGATATTTATGTGGCAGATATCAAAACCGATGATACTTATATTTGTTTTAACGGTTCCGGCTTCACTACTTTTTACACGTTACCGTTCCAAAAAGGTTCGTCCCCTATTTTCAAGACGTGCAAAGAAATATGGTGAATTAAACGGCTTTGCCGAAGAAATGCTAACCGGTTCACGCACCATTTCAGCATACGGAACAGAGGAGGTTGTTTCTTCACGGTTTAATAAGATAAACGATGAAGCAATGGATGCTTTTTACAAGGCAGAATATAATGCCGCACTTCTTTTCCCCACCATAAACCTCATCAATAATATCTCGCTGACTCTCGTAGCGGTTATGGGCGGAATTCTTTATATGTTCTCGCAAAACGGCACCATACTTACTGCTTCCTCCTTTTTTATCACCTTAGGAGGTGTGGCACAGTTTGTACAGTATTCAAGAAAATTTGCAGGACCTATAAACGAGTTTTCTAATATTCTTCACGAAATTCAGTCAGCGTTTTCTGCGGCAGAGCGCGTGTTTGCCATCCTTGATGAAGAACCTGAAAAGGCAGATACAAAAGATGCGAAAGAGCTTAAAGAGGTTAAAGGCGATGTTGCGCTTCGAGACGTAACGTTTGGTTATACCGAAAACAAAACGGTGCTTAAAAATGTATCGGTAAACGCTAAAAAGGGACAAACGGTGGCTATAGTAGGCCCTACAGGTGCGGGCAAAACTACCATCATCAATTTACTTATGCGGTTTTACGATATCGAAAGCGGAGAAATACTGATAGACGGTATTTCCTCTGTCGAGTTAAAGCGTTCAGATTTGCGCCTTGCCTTTAATATGGTGCTTCAGGACACGTGGCTTTTCTGCGGTACGATATATGATAATATCGTCTACGGCAGAGAGGACGCAACTCCTGAAGAAGTTTATGCAGCGGCAAAGGCTGCTAAAATTGACACCTTTATTGAAAGTCTGTCCGATGGGTATAACACCATACTTTCGGATGATGGTGTAAACATATCAAAGGGTCAAAAACAGCTTATCACCATAGCCCGTGCATTTCTTTCAAAAGCGCCTATTCTGATTCTCGACGAAGCAACCTCAAATGTTGATTCGCGCACCGAGATACAAATCCAAAACGCAATGACGGCACTTATGAAGAATAAAACCTGCTTTATCATTGCTCACCGACTTTCCACCATTCAAAATGCGGACACTATTTTA
>JAZRZS010000061.1:0-19380 GCA_045601505.1 Acutalibacteraceae bacterium | reverse complement strand
GTTGTTGTATCACAGTGTTTTCCTCCTATCAGACTACTTAGCCTTTTCAATTATCTCGACCACGCGCCAGTGTTTATCCTTGGAGAGAGGTCTTGTTTCCATAACGAGTACACGATCGCCTACACCGCAGGCATTATTCTCATCATGAGCCTTAAGCTTTACGGTCTTCTTTATGATTTTGTCATAAAGAGGGTGCTTTACGTTGTCTTTAATAGCAATTACAACGGTTTTATCCATCTTATCACTAACAACGTATCCTGTTCTTGTTTTACGAAGATTTCTTTCGCTCACAGCTTATTACCTGCCTTTCTTAAGAATTGGCGCTGTCTTTAAGCTCTATCTCACGCATAATTGTCTTTACACGTGCGATGTCTTTTTTTACAGCACTGATTCTGGTCGGGTTGTCGAGCTGGTTAATTGTAAGCTGGAAACGGAGTTTGAACAATTCGTCATTAAGACTTGCCAGCTGCTCTTTGAGTTCCGGTAAATTCTTTTCTCTGATTTCCTGTGCCTTCATTACTGCTCACCATCCATTTCTTGCTTTACAACAAATTTGCACTTTATCGGGAGCTTCATTGCTGCAAGACGCATAGCTTCCTGAGCCTGTTCTCTGCTAACGCCGCCAATTTCGAACATTATGCGGCCCGGCTTTACAACGGCTACCCAATATTCGGGTGAACCTTTACCTGAACCCATTCGGGTTTCAGCCGGTTTTTCAGTGATCGGCTTATCCGGGAATATTTTAATCCATACCTGACCGCCACGTTTGATGTAACGAGTCATAGCAATACGGGCTGCCTCGATCTGATTAGAGGTAATCCACGCCGGCTCAGTTGCCTGAAGACCGAAAACACCATAAGTTACGGTGTTGCCGCGAGTTGCTGTACCGGTAAGACGGCCACGTTGTACTCTACGGTATTTTACACGTTTTGGTAATAACATTAGCGGGCGCCCCTTTCGTTCTTAGATTTACGAGCATCGTGAAGAACTTCACCCTTGTAAATCCAAACCTTTACGCCGATACGACCGTATGTGGTGTTTGCCTCAGCAAAACCGTAGTCGATGTCTGCACGAATGGTCTGTAGCGGGATTGTTCCCTCGTGATAATGCTCTGTTCTTGCGATTTCTGCGCCGCCTAAACGACCCGAAACCTGTGTCTTAATACCCTTTGCGCCAAGTTTCATTGCACGTCCGATTGACATCTTAAGTGCGCGGCGGAAGGATACACGCTTTTCAAGCTGTGCTGCAATGTTCTCTGCAACGAGTGTAGCATCTAAATCGGGGTTCTTAACCTCAACAATGTTGATAACTACGGGTTTGCCGAGCATCTTCTGGCACTTTTCGCGAAGTTTTTCGATTTCTGCACCGTTTCTGCCGATTACCATACCAGGCTTTGCGCAATGGATATGGATGCGAACCTTAGATGCGTCACGCTCGATTTCAACCTTCGGAATACCTGCTTGATACAGTGTTTTCTTCAAATACTTGCGGAGGTTATAGTCCTCTACCAATGTATCGCCGAAAACGTTGTCCTTGGTGAACCAACGGGAATTCCAGTTTTTGATAACGCCAACGCGGAATCCGTTAGGATTTACTTTCTGGCCCATAACTTAACCTCCTTCTTAGTTTTCACGTTCTTTGAGAACGAGTGTAACATGTGATGTTCTCTTTAATATGCGATGTGCGCGGCCGTGGTCCTTCGGGCGAATTCTCTTAAGAGTGGGGCCCGGACATACGGAGCACTCAGCAACATAAAGTTTTGTTACGTCCATGTTGTGATTGTTTTCAGCATTTGCAATAGCTGACTTAAGCAGCTCTTCCAAAAGCTCACAGGCGGCTTTGGGTGTAAACTTGAGAATAGCCATAGCCTTGTCAGCATCCTGATTACGGATGAGGTCCAAAACAATCTTCACCTTACGGGGTGAAATACGGGCGTACTTTAATATAGCCCTTGCTTCCATAGTTTAACTCTCCTTTCAACCGCTTACTTAGTTGTCTTTGAACCGGCGTGTCCCTTGAATGTTCTTGTGGGAGCAAATTCACCGAGCTTGTGTCCAACCATATCCTCGGTTACATATACCGGAACGTGTTTACGTCCGTCATGTACCGCAAATGTGTGTCCGACGAAATCGGGGAATATTGTTGAAGAACGGCTCCAGGTTTTGAGAACTCTCTTCTCACCGGCATTATTCATTTCACGAACTCTTTTGAGCAGAACGGGCTGCACATAAGGTCCTTTTTTAACGCTTCTTCCCATTACTTAAACTCCTTTCGTCCGACTAATTGGCATTTCTGCGCTTAACAATATACTTGTCGGTACGCTTATGCTTATCACGAGTCTTATATCCAAGAGCAGGTTTGCCCCACGGGGTAACCGGTCCCGGACGTCCGATGGGTGATTTACCTTCACCACCACCGTGCGGGTGGTCGTTCGGGTTCATTACAGAACCGCGTACTGTCGGTCTCCAGCCCATATGACGCTTACGTCCTGCTTTACCGATGTTGATGTTGCCGTGTTCAGGGTTACTTACCTGACCAACTGTTGCCATACAACCAACGGGAACATTACGAAGCTCTCCGGACGGAAGACGGAGAAGTGCGTATCCGTTTTCCTTAGCCATAAGCTGAGCCATGTTACCAGCAGAACGGGCAAGCTGTGCGCCGCGGCCGGGGTGAAGCTCAACATTGTGGAGGAATGTACCTACCGGAATGTTCTTAAGCGGGAGTGCGTTACCGGGTACGATGTCTGCATCCGGTCCACTAACTACGGTGTCGCCAACCTTAAGACCAACGGGTGCGATGATGTAGCGCTTTTCGCCATCCTCATATTCAACGAGTGCGATAAATGCGGTACGGTTTGGATCGTACTCTAAAGTCTTAACGGTTGCGGGAACGCCGAAACGCTCACGCTTGAAATCAATAATTCTGTACTTTCTGCGGTTTCCGCCGCCACGGTGGCGAACGGTGATGCGGCCATAACTGTTGCGGCCTGCATTCTTCTTTAACGGCTCAAGCAAACTTTTCTCGGGTGCTACCTTTGAAAGCTGGGAATAATCCATAGAGGTCATTCCGCGGCGACCCGGAGTAGTTGGCTTATAATGTTTAATTGCCATTTGTTTCACTCTCCTATTTAGGCTTAGCGAGGCAGTTTCCTGCCCCATACGTCACCGGAAATCATTTTTTTGATTTCGTACGAATGGATTTACTTATTTAAGACCATCAAAAAACTCGATCGGCTTAGAATCCTTTTTAAGTGTTACGATAGCTTTCTTCCAAGAAGAAGTATAGCCACTGTAACGACCCATGCGTCTTTCCTGTCCGCGAACGCTGATGGTGTTTACCTTCTCAACCTTTACCTTGAAAAGATTTTCAACGGCTTCTGCAATAAGAACCTTATTAGCATCCTTTGCAACCTTGAAGGTGTATTTCTTATCAGCGATTCCCATCATGCTCTTTTCTGTGATGATAGGTGCGATAATTACATTTTCGTAGGCCTGCATTATGCATATACCTCCTCGATCTTTGCCACAGCATCCTTAACGATTACGAGTGAATCTGCGTTCACGATATCGTAGGTGTTGATGGTGTTGTACTGAGCAGTCTTAAGTCCAGGGATGTTAGCACAGCTCTTTACGCTTACGGGATTATTGTCCGCTAAAACGAGGAGTGTCTTCTTTCCTGCGCCGATTGCTTTGAGGCAATCAACAACTGCTCTTGTTTTATAGCTTTCAAGCTCAAACTTATCAAGTACGATGAGAGCCTTATTCTGTACCTTGTCAGAAAGGGCAGACTTGATAGCAAGTGCACGAACCTTTTTGTTGAGAGAGAAAGAATAATCTCTCGGCTTCGGTGCGTGTACGATTCCGCCGTGTCTCCACTGGGGAGCGCGTGTGGAACCCTGTCTTGCATGACCTGTTCCCTTTTGTCTCCAGGGCTTTTTGCCGCCGCCGGATACTTCGGTACGTGTAAGTGTGGACTGCGTTCCCTGACGCTTATTGGCAAGGTAGTTTACAACAGCCATGTGCATAACAACCACATTGGGTTCAATTCCAAATACGGCTTTGCTCAGTGTGATTTTATCAACGCTGTTACCTGCCATATCTAATACTGCTATTCTAGGCATATTCAATACTCTCCTTCCCGTTAGGCCTTAACGCTGTCGAAAAGAACAACTATTCCGCCCTTGGGGCCAGGAACAGCGCCCTTAACTGCGATGATGTTGTTTTCAGCGTCAACCTTAACTACATCCAGGTTCTGAACGGTTACGCGTTCTGCACCCAAATGACCGGCCATCTTCTTGCCCTTGAAAACTCTTGCAGGGTCGATAACGCCCAAAGAGCCGCCGTGACGGGCAACAGGACCTGTACCGTGAGACATCTTGAGGCGAGAGAAGTTCCAGCGCTTTATAACGCCTGCATAACCCTTACCTTTGCTTGTGCCTCTTACATCTACTTTGTCACCCTCTGCAAAAACGTCTGCTTTGATTACATCGCCAACATTTACTGCGCTTGTGTCTTCAAAGCGGAATTCGCGAAGGACCTTTTTAGGAGCAACATCGTTCTTTGCGAAGTGTCCCTTCATAGGCTTGTTTACCTTATGTGCCTTCATATCGCCGTAGCCGATCTGAACAGCATCATAACCGTCATTTTCTACAGTCTTCTTCTGGCATACCATACAAGGACCAGCTTCAATTACTGTTACGGGAATGACATTACCCTTTTCGTCAAAAAGCTGGGTCATACCAAGCTTTTTGCCAATGATACCCTTTTTCATATTTTCTCCTCCTTTGGTTATTGGTTGGCAGAGTTGCCAACATGACCACGCCGTTTATTAGAGCTTTATTTCAATCTCTACGCCGGCGGGGAGCTCAAGACCCATAAGAGCTTCAACTGTTTTGTTGGAAGGTCTTAATACGTCAATAAGCCTTTTGTGTGTTCTTGTTTCGAACTGTTCACGGCTGTCCTTATATTTATGAACAGCGCGAAGGATTGTAACAACCTCTTTCTCTGTGGGCAGCGGCACGGGACCTGAAACGCGTGCGCCTGTGCGCTTTGCAGTTTCAACAATCTTCTCTGCCGACTGGACTACGAGAGCATGGTCGTAACCCTTAATTCGAATTCTGATTTTTTCCTTTACTGCCATTACTGGTCGCCTCCTTGTGTTAGTTGGCGGGCAAAACTTACACGGCGCCGTGTGTTTCATCACGGCCCATTATAAAACCGGATAGGCTGGGGTTACAGTCACATCCGGGTACGGCACAGAGTGCCGTTGCACCTTAGGGTTCGCAAGTACCCTTTGTGCTACCTTAAGTTCTATCGCCCGGTTTATAAATCGGACATACTCCGCGGAAATTTCCCGACTCGAAGTCGGCCACCTCCCGCATCAACGCATATCTATACGCATAGCGTACTTGGGTATGATAACACAAAGTTTATATAAAATCAAGTGTTTTTTTAATTTTTTGCAAAATTTTTTTCGGATAAAAAAACAAAGGCCGATTTGCGAACAAATCAGCCCCTATACATATTATATATAATACGCACGCGCAAGGTTTAATATGCCTTACCCCAATAAAGCATTTGTTTGGCAGGTTTTCCGCAACAAACGCAAGTCTCTCCTACCTGCTCCTGCTCGAACGGAACACATCTTGAAGTTACACCCGCTTTTTCTTTAAGTGCATCCTCACACTCTCGGTCGCCACACCACATAGCCTTTATAAATCCAGGCTGAGTGTCGGCAATCTTTATCATTTCATCAAGATTATGCGCCACATAGGTCATACGCTCTCTGCGCTCAAGTGCGGTATTATACATACTGTCGCGCATATCAGCAAGCAATTTTACTATCTCCTCTTCGATATTGTCAAGCGACACAAAATATTTCTGTCTGTTATCTCGGCGGACGATTACGCACTGATTTTTCTCAATATCCTTTGGTCCAAGTTCAACACGAAGCGGAACGCCCTTCATCTCGTATTCAGAGAACTTCCAGCCGGGCGTCTGTTCAGATAGGTCGATTTTAGCACGGCAAACATTCTTTATGCGTTCATAAAGTTCTGTGGATTTTTCCACAACGCCCTCTTTGTGCGATGCTATCGGAATTACAACCGTTTGAATGGGTGCAATAGCGGGAGGTAACACAAGACCGTCATTATCACCGTGTGTCATAATAACCGCACCTATAAGACGGGTTGTGCAACCCCAAGAGGTCTGGAACGGATTTGTAAGTTTATTATCCTTATCAGCATACTGAATATTGAACGCTTTTGCAAATCCGTCACCAAAATAATGTGATGTCGCACTCTGCAACGCTTTACCATCGTGCATAAGCGCTTCTATTGTATATGTATCTTCCGCACCCGCAAAGCGTTCCTTTGCGGTTTTAACGCCCTCAACGACAGGCATTGCAAGAGACTCTCTTGCAAACTTGGCATAGGTTTCCAACATTCTTACCGTTTCTGCCTTAGCTTCTTCTGCGGTGGCGTGAACAGTATGGCCCTCCTGCCATAAAAATTCGCGCGAACGCAGGAAAGGACGGGTGGTTTTTTCCCAACGGACAACCGAGCACCACTGGTTATAAAGTTTAGGCAGGTCGCGGTAGGACTGTATTATATTTGCATAATGATCACAGAAAAGCGTTTCGGATGTTGGGCGGACGCAAAGGCGTTCTTCAAGCTCCTCAAGACCGCCGTGGGTAACCCAGGCAACCTCCGGTGCAAAACCTTCTACGTGGTCCTTTTCTTTCTGCAAAAGGCTTTCAGGTATGAACATTGGCATATAAACATTTTCATGTCCGCTTTCTTTAAACATACCGTCAAGTATTTTTTGAATATTTTCCCATATAGCGTATCCGTACGGACGGATAATCATACATCCCTTTACAGACGAGTAGTCAATAAGTTCTGCCTTGGTAACAACATCTGTATACCATTTTGCAAAATCCTCATCCATCGATGTTATTGCTTTTACCATTTTTTCGTTAGCCATATTTATTCGCTCCGCTTCTTTCCAATACTAATTTTATATTATACTTTAGATTTATTAATATTGCAATAATAAAAATTTTTTACAAAAAAATGTTGACAAAGCGGCGTTTAGCACATATCATTTTATATAAGCGGGACATTCCGTACCCGTCTTCATTTTCTTTGGAGGTTTATTTTATGGTATTTGAAAAAATCAAAACTTTACTTGCGGAACAGCTTGACGCTGACATAGAATCCATAACCATGGATACAGACATTGGTAACGACCTTGGCGCAGACAGTCTTGATGTTGTTGAGATGATTATGTCTCTTGAGGACGAGTTTGGCATTCAGGTTCCCGATGAGCAAATTGAAGAAATAAAAACAGTTGGCGACCTTGTAAACTACATACAGAGTCAGCAATAGTAAAAAGCCGCCGTTGGCGGCTTTTTAGGTATATATTTATGAAAGTTATTAAATTAAAAGAAACTGATTCCACCAACCGCGTTGCTAAAGAGTTGGCATCTAAGGGGGCGCCGGAATGGACTGTTGTTTGCGCTAAAACACAGACAGACGGCAGAGGCCGAATGGGCAAAACATTCTTTTCACCCGAAGGCAATCTTTATATGAGCATAATTTTGCGCCCTAGTTTCCGCTCCGAAAACGCGTTACTTATTACAACGGCTGCCGCGGCGGCGGTTTATGATGCTGTTGAAGAAATTTTTTGTGAAAACCCCCACATCAAGTGGGTAAACGACCTTTATCTGCGAAACAGAAAAATATGTGGAATTTTAGCAGAAGCGATTTTTTCAGAAAACACCCTTGACTGCGTTATTCTCGGTATCGGCGTTAATGTTTCTAAACCTAAGGGAGAAATACCTACAGATATAAAAAATATTTATGGATACATCTGTGAAACCACCGATGAAAAGGCAGCTGATAAGCTTTGTATTTCTATTGTCGAGAAATTCAAGGTGTATTATAATAACCTTGAAAGCAAACCGCATCTTGAAAAATACCGTGCCCGATTGGGATTATGCGGCAAGGAGATTACGGTGCTGCAAAACGGAAGCGAAACTCCTGCCGTAGCGTTGGGTATTGATGATGACTTTAAATTGCTTGTAAAATACACTGACGGCACTGAGGGGGCACTCTCTTTCGGAGAGGTTAGTATTAAAGGGAATTTTTATGATTAAGACGTTACATTTTGACAAACATATTATAGTTTGCGAAAAACCTGCTGGAATTTTATCACAGGCTGACGCATCACGCGCCCGTAACCTGCCCGACCTACTTAAAAGCGAAACAGGTTCTTATTATATTGAAGCAGTGCACAGACTTGACCGTGCGGTTGGCGGAGTTATGGTATATGCGCGCAATAAGACCGCAGCGGCGAGGCTTTGCGATGATGTTAAAAACCGCCGTTTTTATAAAGAATATCTTTGTGTGGTACACGGTAAACCCGAAAAGGAAAAAGGCGAATACCGAGATTTTCTTTTCAGGGACCGAAACCGTTGTAAATCCTATGTTGTAAAAAACGAACGGGTAGGCGCTAAGGAAGCTATACTTCAATATGAAGTTTTAGAAACCAATGGTGACCTATCACTCGTAAAAGTTGTTCTCAAAACGGGGCGAACACACCAAATACGCGTACAGTTTTCTCACAGAAAAACCGTTCTTGTTGGTGACGATAGATACGGCGGTGCAAAGGACAAATGCAACATAGCACTCTTTTCTCACAAAATTGCGTTCACACACCCGCACACAAAAAGTTTGATGGAATTCAGTCTTTTACCGCCAAACATATTTCCTTGGAATAAATTCGAATACTTTAAAAAATAAAAGAGTGTCATTGACACTCTTTTATTTTTTTCAAAATCTGTGTAACAGTTATACCAAACCGTTACATCTTCTGTTATATTCATTAAAATATCGTCTTTATTCTACAGTTACGGATTTTGCAAGATTGCGCGGCATATCAACATCACACCCACGCGCAACGGCGGTATAATACGCAAGAAGTTGAAAGGCTACACCCGCCACAAGCGGTGCAAACGGCACAGGCACAGCAGGCAGGGTCAGCACATAGTCCGAAACATTTGAAACTGCACTTTCGCATTCTTTGGTGCATACAGAAAATACCGTTGCTCCGCGCGACTTGGTTTCTCGCACATTATTTATTGTTTTTTCAAGCAAATCGTTTTCGGTAAAAAGCGCTACAACAGGCACATCCCCAGCAACAAGCGAAATAGTTCCGTGTTTAAGTTCTCCTGCGGGATAAGATTCGCTGTGTATATACGAAACCTCTTTAAGTTTAAGCGATGCTTCTTTGCAAATTTCGTTGTCTATTCCCCGCCCTATAAAAAACATATTTTCAAAAGCCGAAAGCTTTTCTGCCATACGCTTGATTTTACCGCTCATTGAAAGGACAGACGAAACTATATCAGGCAGTTCTTCCGCCAAAATATTACAAAGTTCGCGGCAACGTCCTTCGGTAATTTGTCTTCTCGCAAGGGCAAGTTTGAATGCTATCTGGTACATCACAGCACACTGAACGGTGAACGCCTTGGTTGAAGCAACCGCAATTTCGGGACCGGCCCAGGTGTATATAACATAATCTGCTAGACGCGCAACCGATGAACCAACTACATTTACAACCGCAAGTGTTTTTGCGCCCATCTCACGCGAAAGGCTGAGCGCGGCAATAGTGTCTGCTGTTTCACCCGACTGCGATATAAAAATCATTAGCGTGTTTTCATCTATTATTGGGTTGGAATAGCGAAACTCAGACGCAATGTCCACCGATACGGGAATACGCGCAAAACGCTCTATCAGCGCCTTGCCGACCAGTCCCGCGTGCATTGCCGTACCACAGGCAACGATTTTGACATTTGTGATTTCTGTACCTGCTCTGTCTATTATATCGCAATCAAAAACAGGTATACCGTCACGCAAACGCGGCATAACGGTATTCTTAATTGCATCAGGCTGCTCGTTTATTTCCTTTAGCATATAGTGGTTATATCCACACTTTTGCGCTGATTGTGCATTCCATTCGATTTTCTTCTTTTCACACGATATCTCGTTATTTACCGAAGAGTAAAACCGAATACTTTGCGGTCTTACTTCTGCTACGACACCCTCGGTTAATGCATAATAATTTTTTACAAACGGCAAAATCGCAGTAATGTCAGATGCGATATATCCGCCCTCGGTCGTTTGGGCGCAGATAAGCGGACTACCCTTTCTCACCGCGTAAACGGTTTCGCGGTTCTGCTTGAACATTATACAAAAAGCAAACGAACCTTTTAAATGGCGCAACGCCTTAAAAAGCGCTTCCCTTGGATTTTTGGTTTCACTATAGTAAAGGTCAATTAGATGTGCTGCCGCTTCTGTATCGGTTGCCGAGCGGAACGAATAGCCTTTTTTGCGAAGCATTTCTTCAAGTTCTACATGATTTTCTATAATGCCGTTATGCACAAGCGAAAGGTTATTAGAAAGGTGTGGATGCGCGTTACTTTCGGAAGGTTCACCGTGTGTTGCCCAACGCGTATGACCAATACCCGCCGTACCGCGTAGCTTCTCCCCCGCTTTTATACGGGTTTCTAAATTTTTTAGTTTCCCCTGTGCCTTAACGGTAACAATTTTATCCTCATACACCGATATACCCGCAGAATCATAACCTCTATACTCAAGCGCCGAAAGTCCTTTTATAAGTATCGGCACCGCCTGTTTTCTGCCTGTGTAGCCAACTATTCCACACACAAAAATCTTTCCTTTACTAAAATTTTCAGTGTGGCAGCTATACGCCACCACACTGAATAATAATAATATTTTTTACGCAAGTTCCTTTTTTATAACTGCGGCAACTTCTTTGGCAAGTTTTTCTATCTGCTTTGCGTCATCACCCTCTACCATTACGCGAATAAGCGGCTCTGTTCCTGAGGGACGAACAACAATTCTACCCGTATCACCGAGTTCGGTCTTAACCTTTTCAACGGCATCTTTAATTTTTTCATCTGTATAGTAGCGCAACTTGCCCTCTGCCGTTACTTTAAGATTTATTATTGTTTGCGGACATTTTTTCATTACTTTTTTGAGTACCGAAAGTTTTTCGTTCTTACGGCGCATAAGCGACAAAAGCTGTGTTGCGGTAAGCTGACCGTCACCCGTTGTTGAGAAATCGCGGAAAATAATGTGTCCCGACTGTTCTCCGCCAAAGACGGTGTCATCAAGCAACATCTCTTCTAAAACGAAACGGTCACCAACCTTGGTAGCAACAAAACGTATGTCGTTTGCTTCGCAGAAACGCTGGAAACCGAAGTTGGTCATAATTGTACCAACAGCAGTATTTTTTGCAAGTCTGCCGCGCTCCTTAAGGTCGGTTGCACAGATTGCCATAATTTCGTCACCGTCAACATATTCTCCGTTTTCGTCAACGCACAGGCATCTGTCTGCGTCACCATCAAACGCAACGCCAACATCAAGTTTATTTTCAACAACATATTTTGCAAGTGCTTCCATGTGTGTTGAGCCACAGTCTTTATTTATGTTTTGACCGTCAGGTGAAGCGTTAAGAATATGGGCATTAGCACCAAGAGCATCAAAAATCTGTGCGGCAGTGGCACTTGCCGAGCCGTTTGCACAGTCAACCGCGACATTAAGTCCGTCAAGCGAATAAAGCACACAACTCTTAACATGGTCGCAATAATCTTTAACCGCGCCCGATGCAACAGTAACTTTACCAACATCGTGACCTATGGGCAATTCATCTAATTCGCGTTTGCCGAGAACGATATCTTCTACCTGTTCTTCAAGCATATCCGGCAACTTAAATCCGTCACCACTGAAAATCTTGATTCCGTTATATTCTGCCGAGTTGTGTGATGCCGAAATCATTACACCTGCATCAGCTTTATATTTTCCAACAAGAAAAGCAACGGCAGGCGTAGGAACAACACCAATATTAATAACATCTGCGCCAACAGAACAAAGTCCTGCTATAAGCGCACAGGAAAGCATATCTGACGATGTGCGTGTATCACATCCAACAACAAAAACAGGCCTGCGGCGTCCGCCCTCTGCCAAAACCGCGGCGGCGGCTCTGCCTATTTGCATTGCAGTTTCACAAGAAAGTTCCGTGTTTGCAACACCTCTTACACCGTCTGTACCAAATAGTCTACCCAAAACAATCATCCTTTCAAAATTATGTGTTTGGTTTACCCTATTATTTTAACACAAGCAATAAAACTTTTCATCTGTTTTCTATTTTTTATTAATTTTTTGTGCAATATTTATCTAAAATTTATTAATTTTTGATTTTTTAGGTCATATTATACAAAAAACCTTCAAAAAAACGCTTTTCAAAAATCACACAAAAAAGGACACAGCAAACTAAAAATGTTTACTATGTCCTTTTGATTTACTGATTCGCTGCTTTTACTCTTTCTATAATGGGTTCTCCGCCCTCTACTGTTTTTTCGGTTATTACCACGCGTTTTACTGTGTTATCAGACGGTATTTCAAACATTATATTTTGCAACACGCCCTCGATAACCGAGCGTAGTCCTCGCGCACCCGTTTTGCGTTCTATTGTTATATCGGCAATTTTCGTCAGTGCCTCGGGCAAAAATTCAAGCTCAACGCCATCCATCCGGAAAAGCGCCTCATATTGACGAATTACCGAATTTTTTGGTTCGGTCATTATTTTTATGAGTGAATCGCGGTCCATCCCCTTGAGTGCCGTTATTACAGGTAAACGGCCGACAAGTTCAGGTATCATACCGAATTTAACAAGGTCCTGATGGGTGGGCACAACAAGTGACGCTTCAGTTTTTATATCTTTTTCTGATTTAACCTCCGCACCGAAACCTAAACTGCTACCGCCTATGCGCTTTTCAATTACCTTATCTATTCCGTCAAAGGCACCCGCGCATATAAACAATATATTCGTGGTATCAATTTGTATGAATTCCTGTTGCGGATGTTTTCTACCGCCCTGTGGGGGAACATTGGAAACAGTGCCCTCTAATATTTTAAGGAGAGCCTGTTGAACGCCCTCGCCGCTGACATCACGCGTTATGGACGCGTTTTCTGATTTACGCGCAATCTTATCAATCTCGTCAACATAGATTATGCCCTTTTCGGCGCGTTCTATATCAAAATCCGCCGCCTGTATTAAACGGAGTAATATGTTTTCAACATCCTCGCCCACATAACCTGCCTCTGTTAGCGTAGTGGCATCGGTTATGGCAATGGGTACATCAAGTATACGCGCCAAGGTTTGCGCCAACAGCGTTTTACCAACGCCAGTGGGGCCCAGCATAAGCACATTGCTTTTAGAAAGCTCAACATCCGAATCGTTCTTTGACATTATGCGTTTATAGTGGTTATAAACCGCTACCGACAGCGAGATTTTGGCATCATCCTGTCCTATTACATATTCGTCAAGACGGCTTTTTATTTCGGCGGGTTTGAGAAGATTAAACTCTTCTTTTTCCGCGTTTTTCTGTTGCTTTTGCGGATACGGCTCGTCAAAAATCAGCGAACTGCAAAACTCAACACAGCGGTCGCATATATAGACACCAGGTCCCTCAACAAGACGGGCGACCTCATCCTGTGTTTTACCGCAAAAGGAACATCTTATTTGTTTATCGTTTGTGTTACCCGACATTTCTGTTCCTTTCAGCGCTTTTCAATAACCTTATCAATTAGTCCGTATTCACACGCTTCTGCGGCGGACATAAAGTTATCACGCTCGGTATCAATTCTGATTTGTTCAATCGGTTTTCCTGTGTTCTGTGCGAGAATTGTGTTAAGGTTTTCCCTTGTTTTCTCAATGTGACGGGCGTGAATGAGAATATCGGTTGCCTGACCCTCTGCTGCGCCCAAAGGCTGATGTATCATAATTTCACTGTTGGGCAGAGCATAACGTTTGCCCTTTGTGCCTGAGGAAAGCAAGAAAGCCCCCATACTTGCCGCCATACCGATACAAATTGTGCTGACGTCACATTTAATATATTGCATAGTATCGTAAATTGCCATACCTGCCGAAACACTTCCGCCAGGGCTGTTGATATAAAAGTTTATATCTTTATCGGGGTCCTGTCCCTCAAGATACAACATCTGTGCAATTATAAGACTTGCAGATGCGTTATCAACCTGGTCGTTAAGCATTATTATTCTGTCGTTGAGAAGCCTTGAAAAAATATCATAAGAACGCTCTCCGCGACTGGTCTGTTCGATAACATAAGGTATTGTATTCATAAAATTGCCTCCTATCGTAAACATTATGAGCTGAAATTGAAAATTATAATCAGTATAGCACAAAAGGGAGCACGGGCTCCCCTTATGTGTTATATATTAGTCTTCTTTCTTTTCTGTTGCCTTTTTTGTTGTGGTTTTCTTGGCTGTTGTTGTCTTCTTGGCAGCAGGTTTCTTTGCAGGAGCCTTTTTCTCGGTCTTCTTCTCTACATCGGTTACTACCGCACTTGATTTAACAAGTTCGAGCGCTTTTGTAACAGCTAAATCTTTTTTCATTTCCTTTACAGGAACGGCAGCCTTTACCTGCTCCTCGCTTACGCCGTAACTTTCAGCCATCTTCTTGATTTCGGCATCAACATCTTCATCCGAAACCTCGATGTTTTCAAGTTTAACAATCTTTTCAAGCGCTAGGCGCATCTTAACCTGTTTTTCGGCTTGGGGACGGAAACTTGCCTTGAAATCATCGGCTGTAGAGCCTGTATACTGCAGATATGTTTCAAGGTTCATGCCCTGCATCTGCAGTCTGTATGCAAAGTCCTGAAGACTCTGGTTGCAACGGTTTTCAATCATAGCATCCGGGATTTCTGCTTTCATACCGTCAACAATTGCGTCAACCAATGTGTTTTCAACATCCTCATCTGCGGCGCGTGTTTTACGCTCGAGCTGATGTTTCTTTACATCCTCTTTGAGTTCAGCGAGTGTTTCAAACTCCGAAACATCCTTAGCAAACTCATCATCAATTACGGGGAGCTCACGCTTTTTGATTTCGTGAAGTTTTACCTTGAATACTGCAGCTTTGCCCTTGAGTTCTTCTGCCTGATAGTCTTCAGGGAAGGTTACATTAACATCAAACTCTTCACCTGCGTTATGACCTGCAACCTGCTCTTCAAATCCGGGGATAAACTGTCCCGAACCGAGTGTGAGTGAAAAGCCTTCGCCCTTACCACCCTCAAAAGCAACGCCGTCAACAAAGCCCTCAAAATCGATAACGGTAATATCTCCGTCCTCTGCTGCTCTGTCTTCAACTGCAACCATTCTTGCGTTGCGGTTTGCCATCTGATTTATTTCTGCATCTATCTCTTCATCCGAAACGGCAGGTGTTACGCGCTCTGCCTTAAGACCTTTATATTCGCCGAGCTCTACATCAGGAACAACAGTAAGTGTTACCTTGAAATCAACTCCGTCTGCCTTGCTGATAGAAACAAGGTCAAAATCCATTTTATCATCAACGATTTCTACCCCTGCTTCTTCTGCGGCTGCCTCTAAAGCGTCTGCATAGAGAAGATTAAGTGCATCCTCATAGAAAACAGATTCGCCGTAATATTGCTCAACAAGTGCCAAAGGTGCCTTACCCTTGCGGAAGCCGGGTACGCTTATGTTCTTGCCGTTCTTCTTGTAAACCTTAACAATAGCATCGGAAAAAGCCTGTCCGTCTATTGTAATTTCCAACTCATATCTGTTGGTATCTACTTTTTTTGCTTCTTTTAAACTCATGTTTTTTACCTCCGAGTTAATCATTCCATATAACTATATCATATTGTGGCTGATTTTTCCATATTTTTTTTAATTTATTTTTAAATTTTTTTATAATAATATAGGCACAGGGCAAAAATCGATACAATCTGCCGACAAAAGTCGCAAATTTACGCCGTCATATTCTTTTTTTGCGTTATTAAAACCTGAGCCGTGAATATGACCGTGCCAAACGGTTTTAATACCGTGTTTTTTTATAACAGAAAAAATTTCTTCACAAACCCATTCGTTATAAACGGGCGGGTAATGCAAAAACACTACGGGTGTTTTGCCTGTTTTTTCTGCGGCGAGTATTGAGGTTTCGAGTCTTCCCGCCTCGCGTTTTACAACCTTATCATCCGGTGGCAAATCGTAAAACCATCCGCGAGTGCCGCACACCGCCTTGTCTTCAACAACAATAGCATTATTAAAAACAAATGAAATGGTTGAAAAACCATTTTCTTCCAAAAACTCGGTCAATTTTTTTGATGTTGACCACCACAAATCGTGGTTACCTTTAAGTATTATTTTTTTACCCGGCAGAGAGTCTAAAAACGCAAAATCCTCTTTCGTTTCCGTGAGTTTCAGCGCCCAACTTATATCACCAGGTATTACCACCGTATCGGTATCTTTAATAAGACGCGTCCAATTCGCTTTCAGTCTTTCAACATAATTTTCCCATCCGCGAAAAACATCCATAGGTTTATCCGAGGAGAGCGACAAATGCAAATCGGAAATTGCATATAATGACATTAACTATCACCTATATTTTCAAAACTTTTGCACATAATAATACTGCCAAACGGCACAATTTTTTTTGAAGGGAAGTTTATTATGAATAACGATTGCAGAGATTGCAACGCAATTAGCGGCATTAAGTGTAGCGTTGAGAGTTGCGTTTACCATTCTACAGAGGACGCCTGTCATGCAGGTCACATCACAGTAGGCGGCGACAGTCACGCATGTGAATGCTCTGAAACCTCTTGCAGAACATTTAAGGCAAAAGCGTAAATACCTTAAAATTGCCCCGTTTCATCGGGGCAATTTTTTATATTTTCAAATATTTGCAAACCGCGTCTTTCATTTCATCGCGGTCGATAACCTTCGAGAAGCGGCGCGTCTTTCCTTTAAGCGCACTGATAGGTGCAGGGATTTTTGTATTTGTGTTTTTGGAAAGGGTGACAAGTTTTGCAAAATCATCACCATTCTCGGTTATTTCGAGCGCCTCTAACACGCTGTTTGCAAACTTATAGGGACTTGCGGTTGATGCGATTATTGCAGGTGTGTTATCACCTGTTTTTTCGCGATACTCATTGTAAACCGCAACAGCAACTGCGGTATGGGTATCAAGAAGATAACCGTATTTTTCGTATATTTCTTTGATGGTTGTTTTGGTTTTCTGGTCATCACAGCAACCGCCATAGAAAATATCTTTAATTTTAGCTTTTACGGCGTCATCGACCTCAAAACAACCCTCCGATTTAAGAGCATTCTGCCATGCAGATACCTTTTCATCGTTGCATCCTGACAGCATATAAAGCATACGCTCAAGGTTGCTTGAAATAAGAATATCCATAGACGGCGACATTGTTGTATGAAAAGCGCGGTTACGGTCGTAAACGCCTGTATTTATAAAATCGGTTAATACATTGTTTTGGTTGGAAGCACAGATAAGTTTGTTTATCGGCACACCCATTTGTTTTGCATAATAAGCCGCCAAAATGTTACCAAAGTTGCCTGTTGGAACGGTTACATTAAAGCCGTTTTTCAAATCCGTGCCAACAGAGAGCATATCGCAATATGCCGAAACATAATAAACAATCTGCGGAACAAGTCGTCCCCAGTTAATTGAGTTTGCACTTGAAAATACATAGCCGCCCGATGCCAACTTTTCTGCCATCTGCTTGTCCGTAAAAATTTCTTTAACACGGCTTTGTGCATCATCAAAATTGCCTTTGATTGCACATACGCAGACATTTTCACCCTCTTGGCTGTCCATCTGTAGTTTCTGCATTGCACTTACGCCGTCGCTTGGATAGAAAACGATTATATCGGTGTTATCTACATCCTTAAAGCCCTCGAGTGCTGCTTTGCCCGTATCACCCGATGTTGCAACAAGAATTACAATTTTACCCGAATCGATTTTCTTTGCCGAAACGGTAAGAAGATAGGGCAATATCTGAAGCGCGAGGTCTTTAAAAGCACAGGTGGGACCGTGCCAAAGTTCAAGTATGCCGACACCATCAGAGAGCGCATAAATAGGTGCAGGAAGCTCCTCATCAAAAGAGCCTGTATATGCACCCTCTACGCAGTAATTAAGTTCTTCATCCGTAAAATCGGTAAGGAATTTTTTAAGAACAATTTTCGCTCTGCCTTTATAGTCAGCCTTTATTAGAGCATCTATATCCTCGTTTGTTAAAGCGGGTATACTCTCTGGCAAAAACAGTCCGCCGTCTTTTGAAATTCCAAGCCCGATTGCCCTTGCGGACGGAACGGATACCGTGTTATCTCTTGTACTTACATAATTCATTATTTTACACTTCCCCAAAAGAAATTAAAAGCGTTATCATAAAACAACTTATCAAGCAGTTGTTTATCATAATTTTTAGAAAGATATTTATAAAGTCTTGGTATTTTATCAACAGAATCAAGTTCTTTTGCCATATTAGCACCGTCAAAATCCGAGCCGATGGCAACGGCATTTTCACCGCCGAGCGATAGTATATGCGAAAGATGGCGGGAAAAAAGGGGAAAAACATCGTCCCCGCCCAAAAAACGCGGATAAAGACAGATACCGATTAACCCTCTTTTATTTATGATAGCCTTTATTTGCTCATCTGTCAAATTGCGCGGAACATTTGCTATACTTCGGCAACACGAATGAGTTGCTAAAACCCTGTCCGCTAAATCACAGACGTCAAAAAACGACCTGTCATTAATGTGAGATAAATCTACCGCTATACCAAGCTCGTTCATCTGCATTATAACCTTTTTACCGAAATTTGTAAGAGGGGCATTAGTATTAGCGCCACCCGCTATTTTGTTTTTACCGTTCCAGGTCAGCGTTACAACCCTTACCCCGTGAGCATAGAGCATATCGACATCTTCTATACTTTTTATAGGTGCGCCACCCTCAAGCGTCAGCATAAAACAGGCATCTTTTTCAAGGTCTTCCCTTTTTTCAAAAACATCTGTCTGCGCCTTGAAATTTTGACAAATATCTAAAAATCGCTTCTGCGGTTCTTTATCGTCATCAGGTACCCAAACGGCACAAAGTTGACACCATTTATCAAAAACCTCGCCCTTTTCAGCGTTTACTGCACAGTCTCCGTTTTTTAACGGTACACATTTTTTGTAAATCTCATAAGGCGTGTCACAATGCAAATCAAAAAACTTCAATTATACCCCTCCGATGAAAATGCGTTTTCTATATAATCCATTTTATATTCCGTACGCTCTTTTTCACCGAAAACGGTTATTTCCGCAACATCAAACCTTGGTTGCAAAGCCGTAAATGATTTTGAAAGATACTGCTCTGCCGTTGCAATTATTTTTCTGCGCTTATGTATATCTACAGACGAAAGCCCCGAAACAAAGGCGTCATTCTTACGGGTTTTCACCTCTACAAACAATATATATTG
>JAZRZS010000060.1:0-40483 GCA_045601505.1 Acutalibacteraceae bacterium | reverse complement strand
GACCCTGTTATATACCGCGTTATGAAAGCGCACCACCACCGCACAGGTGACAAGTGGTGTGTGTACCCGATGTACGACTTTGCACATCCGCTTTCAGATGCCAGAGAGGGTGTTACACACTCGCTTTGTTCTTTAGAATTTGAAAACCACCGTCCGCTTTACAATTGGTTCTTGGAGGTATTAAATATTCCCACACCGCCAAGACAGATTGAGTTTGCGCGAATGAACTTAAACTACACACTTACAAGCAAGAGAAAGTGCTTAAAACTTGTCACCGATAAATTGGTATCGGGTTGGGACGACCCCCGAATGGCAACCCTTTGCGGTATGCGCCGCCGCGGTTATCCTGCAGAGGCTATACGCACCTTTGTTGACAAAATTGGTGTTTCTAAAGCAAACAGCGTTATTGACTATGCTCTGCTTGAATCCTGCGTACGTGATTATCTTAACGAAAACGCAGACAGAGCAATGGCTGTTTTACGCCCTCTAAAAGTAGTTATTGATAACTACCCCGAAGACAAAACTGAGTTTATTGAGGTTGACATTAACCCCAACAAGCCCGAACTTGGCAAGAAGAAAGTTGCATTTACGCGTGAAATTTATATTGAACAAGACGACTTTATGCTAAATCCTGTTGGAAAATATTTCCGTTTATGCCCTCAAAAGGAAGTTCGCCTTAAGGGTGCATACTATGTAAAATACGCATCGCACGAGACCGATGATAACGGCAACATAACAGCCGTTCATTGCACCTATGACCCCGAAAGCTTCGGTGGTGAGACTCCTGACGGAAGAAAGGTTAAAGGCACACTGCACTGGGTTTCTGCGGTACACGCTGTACCCGCTACCGTACACCTCTATGAACGCCTTTTCAACGTTTCTAACCCGTCTGATGAAGAGGGCGTTTCAAGTTTTGCAGACAACCTTAACCCCGAATCATTAACCACTCTTACGGGTTGTATGCTTGAGGCTGATTTGCAAAATGCAAAACCGCTTGACAGGTTCCAATTTATGCGACAGGGTTATTTCTGCGTTGACAAGGATTCCACACCCGACAATATTATAATTAACCGTACGGTTGCTCTTAAAGACTCATTTAAGGCGAGGTAAGGTTATGACTGTTTATGATATTTACCGCTACATTGACTCGCTATTTCCTTTTCATAGTGCAGCTGAGTATGACAATGTAGGTCTTTTAATTGGTGATATGAACGCGCCTGTAGAACGTGTGCTTGTAACGCTTGACTGCACAAAAGCCGCCGCCGAAAAGGCGCTGGAAATCGGTGCAACACTGATTGTCACCCACCACCCGATAATTTATGAGCCGCTAAAACAAGTCCTATCAGATAGTATTGTGCATTTTTGCGTAAAAAACGGTATAAGCGTTATTTCCGCCCACACAAATCTTGATATGGGGCAAAACGGTATTAACGATAAACTTTGCGAAATATTGTCACTGCAAAATGTAGAAATGCTTACTGCAGACGGATTTACCATCAGGAAAGGTGTGTTACCCACACCTGTTGTCGCAAAGGATTTAGCAAAACGCTGTGAAACGCTTTTCGCTTTACCCATTCGCTTTACTGATGGTGGACGCGAAATTAAAACCGTTGCAGTATGTTCAGGTTCGGGCGGCGGAATGATTTCTGATGTCTTGGATGCAGGATGTGACGCATACGTCACATCCGATGTTAAACACTCGCAATTTCTTTTTGCGCACCATAACAATTTATCTATATTTGATTGCGGTCACTTTAACACAGAGGATATTATTATAGAACCGCTTAAAAACACACTTTCTACCGCGTTGCCCGAAATAGAGTTTTCGGCGTTTCACGGCAAAGAAATATTAAATACCTGTGATTTTGGAGGTAATGTATGAAAGAACAACTCAAAGCTATACGTGAAGAGGCACTGATTGCAGTTAAAGAAGCTGCGGCACTTGCCGATATAGAAGAACTTCGCGTTAAGTTTTTAGGAAAAAAAGGTGAGGTTTCATCTATATTAAAGCAGTTAGGCACTCTTTCGGCTGAGGAGCGCCCTGCCATGGGGCAACTTGCCAACGAGGTAAGAGCCGATATTGACGCCGCTATTACTGAGGCTAAAAAACGTCTTGAAGCTGACGCATTAAACCAAAAATTAGCCTCCGAAAAGCTTGACATAACTATGCCCGGAAAAGCAAAAAAAATTGGTGGTTTGCACCCCATTAACACCGTACTTAATGATATGATTGACATATTTCAGTCGATGGGCTTTGATGTTGTTGACGGACCAGAGGTTGAAACCGATTACTATAACTTTGAAGCGCTGAATGTTCCCGCCGACCACCCCGCAAGAGATATGCAGGACACATTCTATCTTCACGATAATCTTCTTTTGCGCACACAGACATCTGCTGCGCAAATCAGAACTATGAAGACACGCAAACCGCCCATCCGAATTGTATGCCCTGGACGCGTTTTCCGCGCAGATGAGGTTGACGCAACCCATTCCCCTGTTTTTCATCAGATGGAGGGTTTGGTGGTTGACAAGGGCGTTACCATGTGTGACCTTTTGGGTGTTCTTGAACAGTTTGCACACGAAATTTACGGACCTGAAACAAAGGTTAAATTCCGTCCTTCTTTCTTCCCGTTCACAGAACCGAGCGTTGAGGTTGACGTTTCCTGTTCCGAATGTGGTGGCAAGGGTTGCCGCGTTTGCAAGGGTACGGGTTGGATTGAAATTTTGGGTGCCGGAATGGTACACCCAAATGTACTTCGTGCGTGTGACATTGACCCTGAGGTTTATTCGGGTTTTGCTTTCGGCATAGGTCTTGACCGACTGACCACAACACGCTATAAAATAAGCGATATCCGCCTTTTGTTTGAGAACGATATGCGCTTCCTTGAACAATTTTAAGGGGGGTAAACTAATATGAAAATATCATTAAACCAACTTAAAAATTATGTTGATATAAATGTTCCTGTTGAGGAACTTTGCGACCGTATGGTACTTGCAGGATTTGAGGTTGAGGAAATCACAGACCTTTCCGCAAGTCTTAAAAATGTCGTTGTAGGAAAAATCGAAAAAATCACACCCCACCCCGATTCTGACCATTTACAGATTTGTATGGTCAATGTGGGAAGTGAGGTACAGCAGATTGTAACCGGCGCACAAAACGTCTTCGAGGGCGCTTATGTTCCCGCGGCTTTGCACGATTCTTATTTGCCTGATGGCACTCACATTAAAAAGGGCAAACTTCGCGGTGTTGAATCGGTTGGTATGCTTTGCTCCGGTGGAGAGTTAAACCTTAAAGACTGTGACTACAAAGGCGCAGAGGTTGACGGCATTATGATTATGGATGACCGTTACCCCGCAGGTACCGATATGCGCGAGGTTTTAGACCTTTTTGACTATGTAATTGATTTCAAAATTACCGCAAACCGTCCTGACTGCAACTGCATTTTAGGCGTTGCTAAGGAAATAAGCGTTGTTTTGGGTGTTCCTTTCAAGGCACCGTCCACCGAATATAAAACCGCCGATGGAGATATAAATGATTATATAAAGGTTGATGTTGAAAACTACGACCTTTGCCCCCGCTATGTTGGTAGATTTGTTAAGAATCTGCGAATTAAAGAATCACCGCGTTGGCTTAAACATTGTCTTAATGCTTCGGGTATGCGCCCCATTACCAACATTGTTGACATTACAAATTTTGTAATGCTTGAAACAGGACAGCCAATGCACGCCTTTAACTATGACGAACTTACAGGCAAACACATCATTGTCCGCAACGCAAAGGATAATGAGAGCATAACGACACTTGACGGAAAAGAACATAATCTTACACCCGATATGCTTGTTATAGCAGACGGCGAAAAGCCGTCCTGTCTTGCAGGTATTATGGGCGGTATCGAAAGCGAAATTGAGGATGACACCAAAAATCTCTTCCTTGAATCTGCTAAATTCAAACGCGACAATATTCGTAAAACAGGCAGAAAACTCGGTATTCGCACCGAAGCTAGCGGTAGATTTGAACGCGGAGTTGATATTGTTAACACCGCCTACGCTATGGACCGCGCACTCTCGCTTATTTGCGAACTTGACGCTGGTGATGTTGTAGACGGCGTTCTTGACCGTAATTTAGGATTACCTGAAGATAAAATTTTGACTGTCACAACCGATAGCATTAACGAACTTTTGGGACTTTCTGTTCCCGAAGACACTATGCTTTCAATTCTTAACAGTCTCGGTCTTCCCACCACACTCGAAAACGGTACACTTACCTGCCGTATACCCTCTATCCGCAGTGATATTGAGGGCAGAGCCGACCTCGCCGAAGAGATTATGCGAATTTACGGATATCATCACATTAAAGGCACCGCTATCCGCGGCGAAATTACACGCGGAAGACTTATGCCACAGCGCCTTTTGGAAAACCGTATTAAAACCGTTATGGTTGCGGGTGGCGCGTACGAGATTATGACCTACTCGTTTATAGGAAGCAAGGCAACTGCCGCTTTAGGTCTTTCTTCGGATGACTGGCGTATGCAGACTGTAAATATTCTTAATCCTCTTGGTGACGAATATTCTACAATGCGCACACAACTTACAACAAGTATGCTGTCTGTCCTTTCAACCAATTATAACCGCAAAATACCGTCTGCCAGATTATTTGAAATCAGCAAACGCTTTGTCCCCAAGGCGTTACCTGTAGTAGAACAGCCGCTTGAACTGCCCACAATGTCTATCGGCATTTATGGTGAAACGGAAGATTTCTTCACACTAAAAGGCATTATCGAGCAACTTATGGCTGAACTTTCTGCCACAGTTACTTATGAACGCAGCGCAGAGCCGTATCTTCATCCAGGCAGACAGGCTTATGCTATGTTGGGTGAAACACCCGTTGCGGTGTTTGGCGAACTCCACCCCGAAACAGCCGATACCTTCGGTTGCGCCAAGCGCACATATGTAGCAGAAATTTGGCTTGACAGATTACAAAATATTGAAAAGGAAAAGGTGGTTTACAAACCGTTGCCTAAATTCCCTGCTGTCAGCCGCGATTTCGCTTTGCTTTGCGATATCGACCTCCCCGCAGGTACAATTGAAGCCACTATCCGCGCCGCCGCAGGAAAGCTTTGTGAAGATGTTAAACTTTTTGATGTTTATGTAGGAAGCCAGATTCCCGCAGGTAAAAAGAGTATTGCTTACAGCGCAACTCTGCGTTCAAAAGAATCTACTCTTACAGAGGAAGAAATTGAGCGCGTAGCACAGAAAATTATCAAAAAGTTAGAAGAAATCGGCGCCGAACTGCGTAGATAATCGCTTTTTAAGAAAAAATTCATATTTTGGTACTTGCATAATATCAAGTTTTATTATAAAATTTACTTGCGAGGTGTTTATTATGAATGACAAGACTATGACTTTTTCCCTTGGTAATGAGCAGGAGCAGGAAATCCGCCGTGTTCTTACCGCCGTTTATGACGCGCTTAAGGAAAAGGGCTACAATCCGATAAATCAGATTGTGGGATATATTCTGTCCGAAGACCCGACTTATATCACAACGCACAACAATGCACGTAGTCTTATAAGACGAATTGACCGCGACACACTGTTGCAGTCACTTGTTAGATATTATCTTACCAACTGATTTTATTAAAACCAAAAACCCTTGTGCTCGAAAGCACAAGGGTTTTTTCATATTAGTATAACAGACACAGCGATAAAACTTATTATCACAATGGCGCTTAAAACTGCTAAAATAATGTAACAGTAAAAATACGGTTTTCTTACCTTTTTGATAATAAATACAACCGATAGAACTATTAGTGCCAACGGTATTATTCCAAACAGCACAAATGATATTGCAAATATAACCTTCAGTGACGGTTCTCTATCGTCTATTATCCAATCGAGGTCGTCTTTTGGAACGGTGTTATAAAATTCGCTTAATTTACTAGCAAGTTGTGCATCGGTCAATTGATAAAGCATTACATCTATTTCGGGACTGTCAAATGCAAAACCGCCGTCTGCATAAAAGCAGTTGCGCTCATATTCGGGGTAGTACACAAGGTAATAATTATACGCGCTATTTTCGTTTATCTGCCGCAAAATCATTCCTATTTGCTTGTGCATACCACCCTTTTCGTCCGTTTTGAAAATCTGCAGTTTATCATACATATAAAGGCTGTCTGCCGCCGCTACAGATGTATGACCGCTACCAAGCCATTTTGAAAATTGTTCTCGGGTTATTTCATATTCGAACTCATAATCGCTATGGGTGCAAAAACTGTGGGCGGTATCAATTCCGTTATCATTTACAAATTTCTCTACCGCGTCATAATGCGTTTCTTCAACATAAAAACCCGAATAATCGTAACCGTTACGAAGAGCAGTGTTTACACGCATTACGTAATCGTATTTTTCGTTGACAGAAACATCAAAATAACTATACATTTCTTCGGTTTCGTTATCAAAAAACTTGGTGCTGATGTAGTTTATTTCACCGACTGAAAACGCAAAGTTTGCGTTTCTTATGGGTTTATAGGTTTTGCCCTGATAGAGAATGCTTTCGGCGTTTTCCATTATTATGGGGGTTTCAAAACTCTCTTTATATTCCCAACTTCCCGCCACCGCTACTGCCGACAGGCAAAGGCAGAGAGTTAACACCGTTATAAATATTGATAATATTTTTTTCATACCTCTACCTCCTATTCCAAATTAAGTTTGCGTTCAAGAAGCCACACGTGCAGCATATAAAGCAGTGCTGTGGCTATTCCAGCTGCCGCTATACCGCCAAGCAACAAAAATGCTACCGATGAAAGACAGGGCACTCTTTCAAGCTCTACTATTTTTTGTATTACATAATAGAAATTAAATCGAAGTACAAGCACCTCAATTATTCCCGATAAAATTCCACTTGCAAGGTAGTATATTCCCACCGCCGCTAAAACCTTGTGTTTGTGAACAAGCATTGATGATATGGTAATACATATAAAAATTGCAAGTGCGGTGAATACCCAAAGTGTAAACAGTGCTATTATTGCTTCTATTATATAAACTGCGGTATATCCACCAAGAACACCCGTTATTTCCTTTATTACAGCAAAAATCTGCTCCCAGAAATACGGTTTAAAAATTTCGTCCGCATAACCTATACAGAGCATAATTCCAATATCCAAAAACAGAACAACCGTTGATACTATGAAAACTGTGAGGGACATCACAAGTTTAGAATTAAGTAATTGCGCTTTACTTACAGGAAGGGTAAATGTGAGATAGCCTTCATCCGAATAGAAGTTTTTATAATAACGGATAAGCACCAATAGTTCACTTAAAACATAGAAGATTACAATACCTATTATAGAAAGCACCAAACCGAGAGTCGCTATCGTTTGTAATGCGCCGTAACTTGTATAATTAACATTGACTATACTAATACACACGCCGCCGATTGCCGCTACAGCTATCGATGCTACCGCCGCAATCCACCAATGTTTGAATACGGCGCGAAGGTCATATTTTAAAAGTTTTGCGAACATCTGAATACCTCCTTAAACATAGCGTCAAGCGACATTCCGCTTTGTTCTCTTGCCTCGTCTACGGCACCCTGCTGTAATATTTTTCCTCCGTATCCTAAAAAGACATATTCGTCCAAAACCTGTTCTACATCTGATATCAGGTGGGTGGTTATTATTATGGTGGAATCGGGGTTATAGTTACCCACTATAGTACTTAAAATATATTCTCTCGCCGCAGGGTCTACACCCGCAATCGGCTCGTCAAGCAGATAAAGTTTGGCTTCTCTTGACATTACAAGTATTAACTGCACCTTTTCTTTTGTGCCCTTTGAAAGCGATTTCAACTTTGCTTTGGGGTTTATTCCAAGGTCGGATAACAAACTGTACGCCTTGTTCACATTAAAATCTTTATAAAATTCAGCAAAGTATTCTACAAGTTCTGAAACCTGCATATATGAATTAAAATATGTGCGCTCGGGTAAATATGATACAAGCGCTTTGCTTTGGTCACCTATTTTGTGGCCGTCTACCAACACTTCACCCGCCGTTGCCTGTAAGACACCCGCTATTATTTTAATAAGAGTGGATTTTCCGCAACCGTTTGGTCCCAAAAGGCCTACAATTTTTCCACTGCCAATTTCAAAATTCATACCATTCAGTACGCCTATGCCCTTTTTATACTCTTTATAAAGGTTTTTACATTCAAGTATACTCACGACTCGCTATCCTCCTCTAACATTTTTATAAGTTGTTCACGGTTTATTGCAAGATTCTCTGCCTTTTTAACAAACTCCCGTACAAGTTCACGAGCCGCCTGTGTTGCTGCACCGCGCAGTTTATCTTTATCATCCGTTACAAAACGTCCCTGTGTTCCTTTGGCGCAAATCAACCCTTCATTCTCAAGCTCTGTAAGCGCACGTTGCACTGTATTGGGGTTTACAGCCGCCGTAAGTGCCAACTGCCGCACTGTAGGAATTTGACTCGTTGGTGGATAATTGCCTTTTATTATCTCGTCACGCAGACGATTCGCTATCTGCAGATAGACAGGGGTGTGTTCATTAAACTGCCAAGCCAAGTTTATTCTCCTTTCTTGTATTAATGTACTAATACAATAGTACAACGTTTCCGTGCTTTTGTCAAGAAAAAAATTCCAAACGGAAATCCGTTTGGAATTTTTATTTTTTATTACGCTTAAACCTTATCATAAAGAAAAGGATTACGATGATTTGCATTATTAAAACCGCAAAAACATAGGTCACTGCTTTTAATGTATCAAAACTTAAAACAAAGCAGAGCAAAAGTGTCCATAAAAGTGCTGAAATGGAAAATGCAAGTTTTGCCTTGCCCCACCACATTGATGTAAAGACAATAAGCACGATGGAGGCAACCGGTAAAGCATACACAAAGCAGTACCAAAGCGGAAAACCCGCAAACCCAACAACCCTAAGTGTCGCAAATACTATTGCGGCAACAAAAAAAACAAGTCCCACAGATATTAGCGTTATAAGTCCGTGGTTGCGTACTATATCAATAGGTCTTTCGGGAACTTTTTCATTCACCAGGTCATCAACCCTTACAGAAAAAAGTTCTGCTATCTGTGACAGGACAAAAATATCGGGCACTGATTCGCCCCGTTCCCATTTGGAAACCGCTTTGTCCGAATAATTTAGTTTTTCTGCAAGTTGCGACTGTGTTAGCCCTGCGCTTTTACGGTAATGCGCCAATTTTTGCGCAAATGCTGATTTGATTTTTTGCTCGTCCAAAGCCATCTCTCCTTTCACATATACATATTACTATATTTTCCCGTTTTAATCAAGCGTTTTGTAGTATGCAACTGACATTATATATTCCCTGTTTCCCACAAAAACGCGCTTTGTTTCTATACATATATTACTATTGGTATCAAGCGAACAAAAATGCCCTATGGCTGTAACACCCTCGCCTGTTAGTTTACACGCACTTTCTTTTTTAGTCCAGATTTCTAAAAAACGGACATTGTCCAACCCGACATATTCACATTCTTTTTGTGAAAAAAAACGTTTTGAAAGTGATTTTACATCCACATTTCTGTCTATAGGCTCTATATCCACACCGACAGCTGAATTATTGCCACCCGAAAGGGTTAGCCAATTTTCTGTTATATATTTTTTCTCTCTACCTATATTAACAGCACACGCCGCCGCACCGTGTGAATGTGAAACTGAAAATCCTATATTTTGATAAAGCGGTTTGCCCCTCTTCGTATGGGTAATGTTTTGAGGACTATAATCATCGCAGAGTTTTTCCATCATACAGTCGCGCAAGTTTATGCTCGTTTTATGCATTTGCTCTACTGTTTTGCCGCACTCTGCAAATCCTATGCAAATCATAGTCCCACCGCCTTTTTATTAATTTTAACCGCATATTCGCCATTCGTCAAGTTAATTAACTTGACAAAAAGGCTTTAGCGTGTCATAATTTTCATAAGGATTTATATATGAAAGGGGTGGCGTTATGAACAAAGCAGAATTTTTGGACGCGCTTTGCAACAGACTCTGCCATCTACCAGCGGAAAAAATTGAAAACGCCCGACAGTACTACAGCGGTTGCATTGACGGACGTATGGAATGCGGTATGAACGAGTATGACGCCGTTGCTGCTATGGGCAGTGTTGAGGAGGCGGCGCTTAAACAGATTAATTTCGCTTACAAAAAGCACAGCCACCGCATATCCCGTAAAATTAAATCTATGCCGACATTTATGCGCATAGTTTCTTCCGCTCTTTTGAGCGCGGTTTGTTTCACATCCGTAGGAATTTTTTGGATTGCCGCCATCGCACTTTATATGCTTGTTGCCGTGGTTGGCATTTGCGGTGTTCTTTCAATTTTATCAGGCATCACCATGTGCTTTATCCGCACAGTTCCTGTTGGCCTTTGCATTATCGGTGTGGGAATAGTTTTGCTTTCTATAATGTTTTTGATTTGGGGCCCCACGCGTATTGTAAACCGCCTGTGCGTAACCTTTACTACCTTTATCAAAGCCAAGGTACGCGCACTTCTCGCAAAGGAGGCTTTGGCTGTATGAAATATGGAAAAATTTATATCACCGCCGCAATATTCCTTTTTGTAGGTATAATTATTTTTGGTATCGGCTTTGCTATGATGGGTTTTAATATTATGAACTTTGACACAGAACCCGCATATTTGGAAAAGAGTTATTCGCTTGACGGCAATGTTTCGGCCATTGTTGTGGAGGAATTTGATGCTACCATAAACATCCTGCCCTCTACCGATAAGAAAATTAATATTAAATATTACGAAAACGGCAACAAGACCTATAGCATAAGAAAACTTGCGGACGGGTCGCTTTCCATTAAGAAAAATAAAACGGCCGGACTTTTTAACAATCTTTTCACATTCTCGGTTAGCACACCAATTCTTACAATTGAAATACCCCAAAAATACGAGGGTAAAATGATTATCGAAAATCAAAACGGCAACACGATAGCCGAAGGCATTTGCATGGGCAGCATAAAAGCGGAAGCCGAGAACGGATTTGTTCGTATTTATGAATCAAGTGTAATCGGAAATCTTGATGTCGATACCGAGAACGGTAACATTGAACTCTATGAAACACAAATTGGCGGTACGGCAAAACTTTCGTGCGAGAACGGCAGACTGTTTGCACAGGCTGTAACGGCGACTGATATTTATACCGAAAACGAAAACGGATTTACCGCACTTGTTGACACCAAGGCTGAAAATACAATTTTTGCCGAAAGCGAAAACGGGAATATTGAACTTAGTAGTGTTGATTTTAACACAGGCGCTACGATTATCACCGAAAACGGCGATATTCGCGGAAGCGTAATAGGTGAAGAAAGTGATTTTTCTTTCAACTGTGTTTCTTCAAACGGAATTTGCAACCTTGAAAATTCCGCAGCACAAGGGCCCAAACAACTCAACTTGCGTTCTGAAAACGGCGACATAGAACTTGCCTTTTTAAGTAATAAGGAATAAAATAATGCGCGGGAAACCGTGCATTATTTTTTGCATAAATCGATTTTTATGCAAATTATGCGTATTTTTTTGAATTATTTGCATATTTTTTTAATTTTTTGCAGAAAATTTGTATTTTTACAGAATAAATATGCAAAATGTGTTGACATTGGCGCTGTTGCGCTATATAATATACCGCGTACTTAAAAATTGTGTTTGGAGGTCCTTTTATGAATAAGGAAAACATTAAAAAGGTTGTTCTTGCCTATTCGGGCGGTCTTGATACATCTATCATCATTCCTTGGCTTAAGGAAAACTATAATAATTGTGAGGTTGTTGCTGTTTCGGGCAATGTTGGTCAGGCTGATGAACTTGAAGGTCTTGAAGAAAAGGCTATCAAAACAGGTGCATCTAAACTTTATGTGCTTGACCAGACCGATGAATATGTTGATGAATACATAATCCCCACCATGAAGGCGGGTGCCGTTTACGAGGATTATCTGCTTGGCACGAGTCACGCTCGTCCCTGCATTGCAAAAGGACTTGTTGAGATTGCAATAAAAGAGGGCGCAGATGCTATTGTTCACGGATGCACAGGAAAGGGTAACGACCAAGTTCGTTTTGAACTTGCTATCAAACACTTTGCACCCAATATGCCGATTATCGCTCCTTGGAGAGAATGGGACATCAAATCACGCGAAGAAGAAATTGAATATGCGGAAGCACACAACATTCCGCTCAAAATCAACCGTGAGACCAACTATTCCAAAGACAAAAACCTTTGGCACCTTTCGCATGAGGGCATGGACCTTGAAGACACAGGTAACGAGCCGCAATATGAGAAACCCGGTTTTCTTGAGATGGGCGTTTCTCCCATTGCTGCACCCGATAAGCCGACCTATGTTGAACTCGACTTTGAAAAAGGTGTGCCGGTTGCACTTGACGGCGTAAATATGACCGCTAAAGAAATCATTCTTAAGCTTAACGAGCTTGGCGGCGCTAACGGAATTGGTATTATTGATATTGTTGAAAACCGTCTTGTCGGTATGAAATGCCGCGGCGTTTATGAAACTCCCGGCGGCACAATTCTTTACAAGGCACACTCGGTACTTGAAAGCATATGCCTTGACAAGATGACATTACATGAAAAACAAAAACTTTCCATCACCTTTGCCGAACTCGTTTATAACGGTCAGTGGTTCACTCCTCTTCGCGAGGCTCTTTCCGCATTTGTTGACAAAACACAGGAAAAGGTTACAGGTAAAGTCAGACTTAAACTTTACAAGGGCAATATGATTAACGCGGGTGTTTGGAGTCCGTATTCGCTTTACAGTGAAGAAATTGCCACCTTTGGCGAGAGTGACTACGACCAGCGCGATTCTGCAGGATTTATAAATCTTTACGGTCTTCCCATTAAAGTTCAGGCTATAGTTGACGGTAAGTAAGGTGATAATTTATGGCTAAAATGTGGGCTGGTCGCACAAGCGGCGCTACCGAAAAAATAGCCGATGATTTCAATTCTTCCATTTCGTTCGACAGCCGAATGTATAAACAAGACATTAAAGGTAGTATGGCACACGCAGCTATGCTTGGCGCACAGAAAATTATATCAGAAAATGACGCCAAGACGCTGATAGACGGGCTTTCCCTTATTTTAGAGGATATTGAATCGGGCAAACTGCCGATTGATATGGAATGTGAAGACATACATATGTTTGTTGAACAGGTACTTACAGAGCGGTTAGGCGATGTTGGTAAAAAACTTCACACCGCCCGAAGCCGAAATGACCAAGTTGCGCTTGATATGCGAATGTATCTGCGAGACGAATGTGAAGAAATTACGGCACTTATTAAAAATTTAATATCTGCACTCAAAACACAGGCAGAAAACCATAAAGAAACTATTATGCCGGGGTACACCCATTTGCAACGTGCACAGCCTGTCACATTTGCGCATCACCTTTTGGCGTATGCTATGATGCTACTGCGTGACTGTGACCGAATTGCCGACTGCAAAAAGCGTATGAACATTTCCCCCATCGGCTGTTGCGCCCTTGCGGGAACCACATATAACACCGACCGACGATATGAGGCCGACTTGCTCGGTTTTCAGGACATCTGTCTTAATAGTTTAGACGGTGTTTCCGACAGAGATTTTTGTGTGGAACTGCTATCCGATATATCAATACTTATGATGCACCTCTCTCGATTCGCTGAAGAAATTATTCTTTTTGCCAGTTGGGAATTCAAATTTATTGAACTTTCGGATGCGTACACAACAGGTTCTTCCATTATGCCGCAGAAGAAAAATCCGGATATGGCAGAGCTTGTAAGGGGTAAAACCGGCAGGGTTTATGGCAATTTAATTGCATTACTTACAACCCTCAAGGGTTTGCCCCTGGCATACAACAAGGATATGCAAGAGGATAAAGAGGGTGTGTTTGATGCCTGTGACACCGTAAAGATGTGTCTTAAGGTATTTACAGGTATGATTGAAACCATGAGTGCGAATGAAGAAAATATGCTCTCTGCCGCACAAAAAGGTTTTATAAACGCAACCGACCTTGCAGATTATCTTGTGAAACGCGGTCTTCCCTTTAGAAGCGCTTACAAAATATCGGGCGAGATAGTCGCTTACTGCATTAGTAATAATACTGTGCTTGAAAAACTACCGCTCGAAACATACAAAACATTTTCCTCACTTTTCGAGAATGATTTGTATGAAGACATCGCCCTTAAAACCTGCGTAGAGAAACGCATAAGCGAGGGCGGAACATCGATTTCTTCTGTGAATGCACAGATTGAATATATAAACAAAAAATTATTAAACTTATAAAAAATGAAAGGTTATGATTATTATGAAAAAGATTTTAGCACTAGTTTTAGCAACTCTCCTTATGCTTTGCTGCCTTACAGGCTGCGGCGAAAAAGGCAAGACACTTGCAGAGGTTAAAGAAGCAGGTGTTCTCACAATGGCAACAAGCCCCGACTTCCCTCCCTTCGAGAGTCTTGACGGAACAGATGTTGTCGGCATCGAAGTTGATGTTATGAACCTTATCGCTAAAGAACTCGGCGTTGAACTCAAGATTGAGCAGATGGACTTTGAATCTGTTCTCCCCGGTGTTCAGGCTGGTAAGTTTGATGTTGGCGTTTCGGGCATTTCTGTTACACCCGACCGTGAGAAAAACACACTCTTTACCGACCCCTACTGCCTTGCAGCACAGGCAATCGTTGTTCTTGAGGATAGCCCGATAAAGACAAAGGCTGATTTGACCGGTAAAAAACTTTCTGTTCAGACCGCTACTACTGCAGAGGAGTATTGTATGGGCGAAGGATATGATGTTTCGGCTTATGCTGCAAACAGTGACGCAGAAGCTGCTCTCACCACAGGCAAGGTTGATGCTTGGGTTATTGACGACCTGACCGCCGCTGAAATGGTTGAAACATATAACGCAACAGCAGAAAAGAAACTTGTTATCCTCGAAGAAGCAATGACCACAGAGCCCTACGCTTTTGCTTTTGCTTTCGGCAGTGAAGACCTTGTTGAAGAAATTAACGGCATCCTTGCAAAACTTGTAAAAGACGGCACAGTTGAGAGCATCTTTAACAAGTTTGAAGCACCCTACACCTCACCCGAAGTAAAGTAAGATAGCATTTATTAAGGGAAAGTGCCTTTTACGACACTTTCCCTTTTAGAATTGAAAGGAATTGATTTTTTGAACGCTTGGATTGAACAGCTATATAGCACCTTTATTGAAAAAGAGCGCTATATGATGCTCATAGACGGTTTTAAGAATACCGCCATTATTACCCTTGGCGCACTTGTAATCGGTGTTATTATCGGCACCATTATTGCCGTTGCCAAATATTTTTCGGAGGATGTTAAGGCACTAAAGCCAATAGCCATTCTCTGCGATACATACACAACCGTTATACGCGGTATCCCTGTTGTTGTTTTGTTGCTTATTTTCTATTTTCTTATTCTCGCATCATCTGATGGCGTTATTGTAGCAATACTCACCTTTGGTATTAATTCGGGTGCGTATATGGCGGAACTCATCCGCAGCGGTATAAACGCTGTTGACAAGGGACAGATGGAGGCAGGACGCAGTCTTGGTATGTCTAAAATGCAGACTATGCGTAAAATCATCTTCCCACAGGCTATACGCTATATTTTACCCGCTATTGGTAACGAGTTCATTGCACTCTTAAAAGAAACATCGGTTGCAGGTTATGTTGCAGTTGTTGATATTACACGCGCGGGTAACCTTATCCGCAACAACACACACGATGCTTTTAATCCGCTTATGGTGGTTGCCATAACATATCTAGTACTTGTTGTGCTTTTCACACAACTGCTCGGTTTGTTTGAGAGGAGGTTGGCTAAGAGTGATAAGCGTTAAGAATTTGCAAAAGAATTTTGAGGGCACTGAAGTCCTTAAAGGCGTTAATGTTGACATCAACAAAGGCGATGTTATCTGCGTTATCGGACCGTCAGGTTCGGGCAAATCAACATTTTTACGGTGTCTTAACCTGCTTGAACAGCCCACAGGCGGCTCGATTATTTTTGAGGGTGATGACCTTACGGACAAAAAAGTTGACCTGAATAAGCACCGTCAAAAAATGGGTATGGTTTTCCAACAGTTCAACCTTTTCCCACATATGTCGGTGCTTGAGAATATGACCTGTGCGCCTGTTATGTTAAAGGGACTCTCAAAACAGGAAGCGACTGATAAGGCACTTGAACTTCTGGACCGCGTAGGTCTTAAGGACCGCGCCGATTCCTACCCCAACCAACTTTCAGGTGGACAGAAACAACGTGTTGCCATTGTTCGCGCACTTTGTATGGAACCTGATGTTATGTTATTTGACGAGCCGACAAGCGCCCTCGATCCCGAAATGGTTGGCGAGGTTTTGGACGTTATGAAAGAACTTGCGCACGAGGGTATGACAATGGTGGTTGTAACGCACGAAATGGGATTTGCGCGTGAGGTTTCCAACCGCGTTTTATTCCTTGATGACGGTGTTATTGCCGAAGAAGGCTCCCCCGAAGATATTTTCACAAACCCACAGAGTGAGCGTTTGCAGTCCTTCCTTGCAAAAGTTTTATAGGAGTTTTATTATGTTATCACTTAAAGGTAAAAGTTTTTTAACATTACTCGATTTCACGCCAGAAGAAATCACAGATCTTTTAGACCTTTCTGCCGAACTTAAAACGCAGAAAAAACAGGGTATTCCCCACCGCTTGTGCGAGGGCAAAAACATAGCTCTCATATTTGAAAAAACCAGCACACGCACACGCTGTGCTTTTGAGGTAGCCGCGGCAGACCTTGGTATGCATCCTGTATATCTGGACCCATCAGGTTCTCAAATCGGTAAAAAAGAAAGTATTGCCGACACCGCGCGTGTACTTGGCAGAATGTTTGATGGTATTGAATACCGCGGTTTCTCCCAAGAAATTGTAGAAGAACTTAGCAATTATGCAGGGGTTCCCGTTTGGAACGGACTTACAAACGAATATCATCCCACCCAAATTCTTGCCGATTTTCTTACTATCCGCGAACAGTTTGGAACTCTTAGCGGTAAAAAGCTCGTTTATATGGGTGATGCGCGTTACAATATGGGCAACTCTTTAATGGTTGGTTGCGCTAAAATGGGAATGCATTTTGTTGCTTGTGCGCCCAAAAAATATTTCCCCGATGAAGCACTTGTTGCAAAATGTCAGGAAATTGCAAAAACAACAGGCGCTGTGCTTGAGTTTATAGAAAACCCGTTTGACGCTGTCAAGAACGCCGATGTTATTTACACAGATGTATGGGTTTCTATGGGTGAGCCTGATACCGTTTGGGAAGAGCGCATCCGCGAACTTACTCCCTACCGCGTTACAAAGGAAATTATGGACGCGGCGGGTGACCAGTGTCGCTTTATGCACTGTCTACCTGCTTTCCATGATTTGAAGACTACGGTTGGCAAACAGATTTATGACAAGTTTGGCATAGACTGTATGGAGGTTACGGACGAGGTATTTGAAAGTGAAAAATCAATTGTCTTCGATGAAGCCGAAAACCGTATGCACACCATAAAAGCCGTTATGGCGGCAACGCTTTAATAAATTAAAAAACACAGTTTGCAGTGCAAACTGTGTTTTTTAATTTTGTGCGACTTTTATATCCTTTTTTATTTGGTTTTTAAGTTCTTCTTTTGAAGAAAAAGTTTTTTCTTCACGAATATAGCGTATAAAGTTGATCGTTAATTCCTGTCCGTAAAGGTCACCCTCAAAATCAATTATATTAGTTTCAAGAACCGTTTTTTCGAGTTTGTATGTTGGGCGTTTGCCAACATAGGTAACGGCACTATAATCCGCACCATTTATATTAATGCGCGTTGCATAAACGCCGTGTTTTAGTTCACAAAGCATATCGGGATACGGAAAATTTACTGTTGGATAGCCAAGCGTACGACCGCGGCTGTCACCATGTGTTACAACGCCCGTCAGACAAAATGGACGGGATAACAGTTTTTCTGCCGTTTCCACATCGCCGTTTTTTATAAGTTGTCTTATTCGGCTTGAAGAAACCCTATCTCCCAACATCTCTACCGCGGGTGTGACCGACAAGGTTATTCCGTTGTGTTTGCAAAACTCTCTCAGTAATTCCGTATTTCCTTTGCCGCCAAACCCAAAATGATAATTGTATCCGCAGCAAATCATTTTTGGGTTATATTTTTCTAAAAGCGAATACAAAAAATCCTCTGCCGACAGGGTGTGCACCTTATTAAAATCCAGTCTTTCAACAGAAAATCCTAACGAATGGAACATTTTTATTTTTTCTTCCACAGTTTGCAAAAGCTCCGTCTTTCCCGATATTACCATTGATGGCGGCAAAGAAAAAATGACCGCCACGCGATTTTTTGCATCCTCTGCGGCAGAAAGCACCTTTTTATGTGCTATATGCAGTCCGTCAAAGGTGCCAAGCACCAACGCTGTATCGGTCATTTTAATCACTTCCGTCTTTGTTATTTAACACGCACATTACCTTTATGCTTTCCTGGCTAACACGCCCCAGTCCTAGCAAAACATCGCCATATTTTACGCGGACAAGCATTTCCTCATAAGCGTTTTTAAGTCCCGTTCTGGATACGTCCAATTCGCCTCCGTTAGAAAAACGCACCGCTTGTTTTTCTGTTACATTTACAAAGGGCATATTTTCTACCGCCTTATCGGTCGGCATAATATAATCCTTTATATTTTCCTCAGTAAGTTTATCAAGCAACACGCATTTTTCAATAGAAAAACCTGCCGTTTTAGTGCGCACAAGATTTGTCATAGTAGCACCGCAGCCAAGTTTTTCGCCTATATCGCGGCAAAGAGAGCGTATATATGTACCCTTTCCGCAGGTGATATCCATAAAAAATTCTTTACCGTCAAAATCACGAACGGTAATGTTTTTTATAAAGATTTTTCGCGGAGGGCGTTCTATCTCCTCGCCCTTACGTGCGAGTGAATATAGGCGTTTTCCGTCCACCTTGATAGCCGAAAACATTGGTGGGATTTGCATACTCTCTCCCAAAAAACTCTTTGCCACAGCAGTAAGTTCTTCATCTGTTACGCTGACAGCACTTTCTGTCAGCACATTGCCCGTTATATCCTCTGTATCGGTGGTGATGCCTAGTTTGACACGGGCGGTATAACTTTTTTCGCTATCGGTTATGTATGAGCAAAGCGAGGTTGCCCTGCCAACTAAAATTGGTAAAACCCCCTCTGCTAACGGGTCAAGGGTTCCTGTGTGGCCCACGCGCTTTATGTTCGCAAGGCGCCTTACCCTTGCCACAGCCGCAAAAGAGGTTATTCCCTTTGGTTTATTTACAAGTATTAATCCCTGCACACAGTTTCCTCCAACGCTTTTTTAACGTGTTTGAGAATTTCTGCTTTTGCCTGTCGTAATGTGCCCGTAACTTCGCATCCTGCGGCGCATTTATGTCCCCCGCCGTTCATTGCTTTGCAAATTTCCGAAACATCAACAGGCGGGTAGGAACGCATTGATATTTTCCAGTTTTTCGCGCCGCGCTGACGCAAAGTAACACCCACCAAAACACCCTCAATAGAGCGTGGTATGGTTGTTATTCCGTCCAAATCGGTATCCGCACATCCGCTGTCCCTCATCATTTTAGAGGTAATTGGCATTATAGCGCACTTATCATCAAAACATAGTTCCACAGAACTGAGCGCCGCTTTTTCTATTGCCATTCGGCTTTTGGTTTTAGTATCAAACATTATGCGGTTAATTTCCGACTCTTCTATACCATAAACCATAAGTTCTGCCGCAATAATATGGGTTTTGGGGGTTGTATTGGAAAATTTGAAACAGCCCGTATCGGTTGAAATACCTGTATAAAGTGCCGCCGCAATAATCTCATCAAACTGTACGCCGAGTTCGCGTATTATATCATACACGCACTCTGCCGCCGCGGCTGCCGTTCCGTCTAAAAAGAGTTTCTTAGCAAAGTCGCGGTGGGACGCATGATGGTCGATTGCAAAAACGATTTTTTCTTCATATTCTCCCCGTAGATTACCAAGCAGTTTCGCATCCGCAACATCGACAGCGATTATGGTTTTAGGCGTAAATTCGGGGAATTTTACTTTTTTTGTAAAAAAATCATACTGTGCTGGGATTTTGTCTGCACACAAAACACGTGCGTTTTTACCCATTTTTATAAGTGCACTGCAAAGTGCGTACGATGAACCAAGCGTATCACCATCAGGCAACGCGTGTGTTAATATCAAATAATTATCGTTCTTTAATAAAAAGTTACAAGCCGATTTCAGATTGCACCTTTGCGACTTAAACATCCGTATCGCCTCCGCTCCCAGTTTCGGGAAATGAATCGATTATGCGTGAAATGTGTGCGCTCTTTTCAATGGAATCATCCGCCACAAATCGAAGCTCCGGCACCTTGCGTAGAGAAAGTCTGCTTCCAAGTTCTCTACGCAAATATCCACTGGCATTTTTAAGCCCTTTAACCGACTGAGCCGTTGCTTCGCGACCCTCTATTGCGCTGATATAAACAGTGGCATAAGAAAGGTCACCCGAAACATTTATTTTTACAATACTTAAAAGGCTGCTGATGCGTGGGTCTTTAAGGTCGCGGAAAAGTTCTGACAGGGCAATTCTGATATCGGATGTTATCCTGTCAATTTTATATCCTGCCATTAATCTCTATACTCCTCCATTATATAAGCTTCGAAGATATCGCCGTTCTTAACATCGGAGAACTTTTCAAGTCCTATTCCGCATTCGTAACCCTGTGCAACTTCCTTTACATCGTCTTTGAAACGGCGGAGAGATGCCATTTTATCCTCTGCAATAACAATGCCGTCACGCACTACGCGTATAAGACAGTTTCTTGTGATTTTGCCGTCTGTAATATAGCAACCTGCAATAGTGCCGACATTGGAAATTTTGTAAGTGTCGCGCACCTCGGCGGTTCCCATTTCTGCCTCACGGTATTTGGGGGCAAGCATACCCTTCATAGCCGCTTCGATTTCTTCAATACAATCATAAATTATGCGATATGTGCGAACATCAACGCCATCACGCTCTGCGTTTGCCTTGGCAACAGGGTCGGGACGGACATTAAATCCAACAATAATTGCGCCCGATGTGCCCGCAAGCATAACGTCCGATTCATTGATAGCGCCAACGCCGCCGTGAATTACGCGAACACGCACTTCTTCGTTAGAAATCTTTTCAAGGCTGGTTTTAACCGCCTCAACGGAGCCCTGTACGTCAGCCTTAACAATGATGTTAAGTTCCTTAAGTTCGCCCTCGCTAAGTTGGTTAAAGAGGTTGTCAAGTGTAACCTTTTGAGCCTGTGAAAACTCTTCGTCTTTAATCTTCTGTTTGCGCTGTTCAACAAGCTGACGTGCCAAGCGCTCATCCGAAACGGCGTCAAATCCGTCACCCGCATCGGGTGTTTCGGCAAGACCTGTAATCTCAACAGGTACAGATGGACCTGCCTCTTTTAGTTCAATACCGTTCTCATTTGTCATCACGCGGACGCGTCCAACCGATGTTCCCGCAACGATGATATCACCCGTATGGAGTGTTCCTGTCTGAACAAGCAGTGTCGCAACAGGACCACGTCCCTTGTCAAGACGCGCTTCAATAACAACACCTTTGGCGCGGCGGTTGGGGTTGGCTTTAAGCTCAAGCATTTCTGCAACTAGCAGAACATTTTCAAGCAACTTATCAATACCCTCACCCGTTTTTGCCGAGACAGGAACGCAGATTGTATCACCGCCCCATTCTTCAGGAACAATAGAGTGTTCTGTTAATTGCTGTAATACGCGGTCGGGATTAGCCTCTGGTTTATCCATTTTATTAATAGCAACGATAACCGAAATGTTTGCGGCTTTCGCGTGGTTAATTGCCTCTATTGTCTGCGGCATTATACCGTCATCTGCAGCAACAACCAATATTGCAATATCGGTTGACTGTGCACCGCGCTGACGCATTGCGGTAAACGCAGCGTGTCCGGGGGTATCAAGGAAGGTTATATCGCTTCCGTTGCAGTTAACACGGTAAGCACCGATATGCTGTGTGATGCCGCCCGCCTCTGTATTAGTAACAGCGGTATGACGGATAGCGTCAAGCAGAGAGGTTTTACCATGGTCAACGTGTCCCATAACAACAACAATCGGGTCACGCTGACGCAGGTTTTCTGCTGTATCCTCGGTATCATCCATAATTCTGTCTTCGATTGTAACAACAACTGCGCGTTTGATTTTTGCGCCCATCTCGGTTACAACGATTTCAGCTGTATCGTAGTCAATAACCTGGTTAACTGTTGTCATCATACCAAGTTTCATAAGTTCTTTTATTACCTCAGCGGCGGTCTTCTTAAGTGCAGCTGCAAGTTCGCCAACCGTAATTTCATCGCCAACCGTTACAGTAATAGGTGTTTTCTTTATGCGCTCAAGCTGAAGTCTTCTGAGTTTATCTGCCTCGGTATCGCGCTTGGCGCCCTTGGGACGTCTATAATCCTGTGACTTCTGCTTAATCTTCTGCTTACGCTGCATATTATCATGCATCGTGTTAGCAGGTGCAATATTTTCATATTTTTCGTTATACTTTTCAATATCAACATTAGAACTGCGTGTATCAACGTGCAAAATCTGTGCAGGTCCTCTGTTCGGGGCTTCACCCGGCACCTTTTTCTTCTTGGGAGGCGGTGTAATAACAATGGGCTCGGATTTCTTTTCGGGCTTCTGTTTTTCTTCCGCCTGTTTAGGTGCCGCTTTTGGCTCTACCTTTTTCTCCTCTTTTTTAGGTGCGGCAGGTTTTTCCTGTTTGGGTGCTGCCACTTTCTTCTCTTCGGCCTTCTTAGGTGCAGGTTCAGCCTTTTTGCCCTCTTTAGCCGCCTTTTCTGCTTCGGCTGCCGCTTTTAACTGTTCAAATATTGCCATCTGCTCTGCAAGTTTGCGGTCCTTTTCTGCCTTTCTTTCAGCAGCCGCTTTCTCACGCGCAGATGCGCCTGTTGCAAAATATTCGTCAAAACTTTTTACCGAGTTCTCTTTAGTAAGATAATCGAAAACAAGGCTTACTTCGTTGTCCTCAAGTCCTGATGAACTTTTCTTTGCAATCTGCAACTTATCCGAAAGTATTGCAACCAAATCCTTTGACTGCATAGAAAAATCCTTTGCTAAGTCGCTAACCTTATATTTAACCGCCATGGGCATTTCCTCCTGTTATATGTTTTTCAAAATGGCATTCGCAAAACCCTCGTCTTCTAATGCGAGTATTCCTGCGCGTCTGCCTATTGCGGTTGAAACTTCCTCCGTTGTTAGAGGCAGAATTTCAACCTGTGTATTATTCTTATCGCAAATAAAACGCATTTCTTTTACGCTTTTAGGTGATATATCCGATGCTATTAACACAAGTTTTGCGCGGCGGCGCAAAACCGATTCGCGCGTTGCCTCGGTCCCCGTTTTAAGAGAGCCCGATTTTCTACTAAATCCCAAAAGGGCGCTTATTTTATTTTGCATCTGACAGCGCCTCCAAAAGAGAGTTGTAAATCTCCTCTGCTACCGCTGTGCCAAAAGCTTTTTCGAGGCGGTGAGCCTTGATAGCAAGTTGCAGACATTTTTTATCATCACAAATATATGCTCCTCTGCCATTCTGTTTGCCCGTCTTATCAATTAGGATTTCTCCCTCTTTTGTTTTTACAACCCTGATAAGTTCCCGTTTCTCTTTCATTTCGCCACAGCCAACACACATTCTAAGCGGTGTTTTTTGGGATTTCATCTAATCACCTTATTCCTCATCTTCTCCGTAAAATCCGCTTTCGGGACGGATATCAATGTTCCAACCCGTAAGTTTTACTGCCAAACGAACATTCTGTCCTCCATTACCGATAGCCAGTGACAGTTGCGAATCGGGAACGGTTGCGCGGCAACTGCGCGGTTCCTCGCTTATGATTTCAACCGAAACTACCTTTGAGGGAGAAAGTGCCTCTGACACGAACTCTACAGGATTTTCTGAATATTTTACAATATCAATTTTTTCGCCCGAAAGCTCTTCAACAATAGTGTTTACACGGGCACCTTTCGGACCGATACAAGCACCGACAGCGTCAATTTCGCTGTTTTCAGACCAAACAGCCATCTTTGTACGGCTTCCTGCCTGACGCGAAACGGCTTTTATTTCTATTGTGCCATCATAAATTTCGGGTACTTCATTCTCAAACAGGCGTTTTACAAGACCTGGATGTGTACGCGAAAGCATGACCTTAGGACCTTTTTCGGTATCCTTAACATCAACAATATAAACTTTGATGTGGTCGCCCTCTTTAAGTAATTCACCCGGCACCTGCTCTGCCTTAGGAAGCATTGCTTCGCTGTGGCCTATGGTGAGTGACGCGTTGCCTGTCTTGGGGTCTATACGCTGAACAACAGCCGTTACAAGTTCGCGGTTGCGTGACTGGAACTCGGCAAGGGCTTGGTCGCGCTCAACATCGCGTATACCCTGACGGATTACATGCTTTGCGGTCTGCGCTACAATTCTTCCAAAATGTTTGGTGTCAAGCTTTATATTTACAGTACCGCCGACTTTAGAACGTTTGCTGTGTTTATAAGCGTCCTCAAAAAGTATATCGGCGTACTCATCCTCGATCTCTTCAACAACATTTTTCTTAACATAAACGCTGAATTTCTGCTTTTCACAGTCAATATCACAGAAAACAATATCGCGTCCGCCATACTCTTTTTTAACAGCGGTTATAATTGCAGTTGATATTTTATCTGCAATAAACTCAGCGGGGATGCCCTTTTCGGCTTCCATAATTTTAAGTGCTTCAAAAAATTCCTTGTTATTCATTTTCCGTTTTCCTCCAATTTATTTTACAACGTAATATCGTTTAGTTTTACAGATGAAAAAGTGCCTTTTTCAAAATAAATCTCTTCGTCGTCTGCTAAAAGCTTTATTCCGCCGTCAAACGCAAGTAATGTTCCGCAATAATCGCGTTTATCGTTAACGGGACGGTAAAGGTGCAGAGAAATCTCACGGCCTTGCATTTTACTAAAATGCTCAGGGCGCGTCAGCTCACGCAGGAGTCCAGGTGAACAAACCTCTAAATAATACGCCTTGTCAATGGGGTCTGCATCATCAAGCAAGGGGTCCACCGCGTGTGAAACATCGGTGCAATCGCTTATATCAACGCCGCCCTCTTTATCTATGAAGATGCGCAGATACCAACTTGTACCCTCCTTAAGAAAACGCACATCCCATAAATCGTATCCCATCGATGTGACGGTCGGAGCTATGAGTTTTTCAACCCGCGCTGCAGTATTTTCTGCCATTTTTCCACCTTTCCTTTCGCAAACACTTCACACAACGAAAAGTGAGCGGGTCGCCCCACTCACTTTCTTTAACATCTTAACAATGAGAGTATAACATATATAAACGGAAAAATCAAGTGTTTTTTATTCCTCCATCTGTTTGCCCAAAAATCCTGCTGCTACCTGTATAAGTTTAATATCGGTTTCGGTTGGGATTTTTGCCGCCTCTCCCGCTAACATAACCACCGCGCCCGTAACATCACCCGCCGAAATAATAGGGGCGGCAACGCACATAGCACGGTCAACTCCGTCAAGCGCCATAACATTTTCATCGGCACGTGCTGTATAGAGTCTGCGCGACTGCATAATCTCATCAAGCGCCGCAGAATTACTGCGTTCAAGCACCTCTTTTTTAGAAATACCCGCCGCCGCAACGCAATGGTCGCGGTCGCAAATGATTACGGCAAGTTGAGTACCGCGCAAAAGCGCCTCGGCATACTGTGCGGCAAAAGTTGACAGTTCGCCAATGGGCGAATATTTTTTAAAAATAACCTCTCCACCCGCATCGGTGTAAATCTCCAGCGGGTCTCCCTCGCGAATTCTCATCGTTCTTCTAATCTCTTTTGGAATAACCACACGACCAAGGTCGTCTATTCTACGAACTATACCAGTTGCTTTCATATATAAATCTCCTTTGTTTAGATAATTGAAAACCTAAAGTTCCTTTTTTGATTTCGATTCATTTTGGGAACTTTTATGACGATATTTCTATTATCTGTCAACAAAGGAGTTTTATACTTGATTTTATATGTTGTTTATTTATAAAATTAAGCTATTTCTTTTGAAACAAGATCAGAATAGTGTTTTTCTATGTTTTCAATTGAATCTATACGACGTTCCAAAATCTCATATTTTTTCACAATAGATAATTGCTCTTGTAAGTTTGGTATATCAATTTTAGTATGCTTAAAAAAACCTGTCATATTCCATGTTCCGTTATCAGCGTTTGAAGAGTACATCAGGAATTGAGACTTATATTGTATAGAAAGCCATTTAAGATTGATTTGGTATTTTGAATCCGGTTTGACAAACAAAATGTAAGCGTGATCATTTATGGTATAAGTACCTTCACTTAAGTATCTTGTTTGCCCCGCTTTTCCATTTCGAGTTACCAATAATCCTTCTTTTCCTTCAAAAACTTTTAACTCTTTGTTATTAATGTAGCATTTAGGAACCGTGCCCATCATTGTTCTTTCTTCTGTCGCGCTTGACAGAATAGAATATTTTTTCCCTTCCTCTTGCAATGTATGGTAAACAAACTCTTCCGTAAGACCAGAATTACCACTCATGTAGCCAACACATTCTTCAATTTCGACATTTTTGCCTTGATATGTTTTATATTCTATGTTGATAAATTTGTTCATTAATGCTTTACATCTTCGCAAAAGCTCTTTAGCATGATTCAACCTTTCATTTATAGCCTTGTGTTTAATTATTAAATCTTCTTGTGTTTTCCTATCTGGTATATTAATCTCAATAGCTTCAACAATTTCTCTATTTAAGTAACTAACACCTTCCTTACTTGTCATGATTTCCAAGAAAATTTTCGGTAAGATGATAGAAATCCATTCTAAAAGAACAATTTCTTTATACTTGTCTTTCAAGATTAAAACCGCTGTATTGTTTGCATCGAATATCTCGTTTCTTATTACAATAGTTCCATCAAAAGCTTTTGTTGCATATGTCAAACACGGTAAATCGTCTTTTTCTACTAATGCTTTATCCCAAAAGCCTTTGAGTTCTCCTGCTCCCGTGTATACAGGAATTGAACCATAACTCTTATATATTTCTTCATCCGTAATTTGATGACCTTGAATAATTCTAAAAACATTACCCAAAGTTTCTTTTATAGGATATTCAAAAATTATATTTTTCATCTTTTATAACCTCATAAAATTTTATGATTTCTTTGTCGATGTTTTTAAGTTCTTCCACAAATTCTTTCTCGTCTATATAGTGAGGAGAATAAGGGCGTAAATAATATTCAGGAAGTAGCGTTATATAATTGTCATTAGTTATTGTTTCTATAGAGATGTTTCCACCCTTTCTCGCACACTGTTCAAAGCCTTTTTCATCAATCCATTTTGTTGGTGAAGCACTATCGTCGAAAGTTAGCCAACGCTTTTCTAATATTCCGGGCATTTCCACACCTTCGGTACTAACCCAACCGGAAATTTCATCATGCATCCATCCATTGCGGTTGTTTCGTAATTTCGTGGGAAAGCGTTTATCAGAATTAGCCAATCCATCATTATCAATGATATACATCCAAATTGGTTTTGTTTGTTTCTTTGTTACTTTGTTACTGCGTTTCTTCAAAAACAATGCATATGTTTTCTCTTTTGTATACGGAGCAAATGCAAATTTAGGAAGCGAAACAATAGCATAAATTTCGCATTTTTCAAGAATTTCGTTACGTAGCTTTTTGTAAGAGGGATTTTCCAACACACCATCAGGTGTAATAATGCAAGCTTTACCTCCAACTTTAAGTAAATCTATAACTTTACAGATAAACGCTATTTCTGTTCTGGTTGTGGAAATCGCTTCTGTATTAGCCTTTATAGTGCCACTACCATACGGGGGATTTGTGATGACGTATTGATATGTTTTATCCAATACACTCTTTCCTTGGCGTGTTGGTTTTAGCGTGTTATCGGAATACATATGTGTATGACCGTCACCAACCAAGAACATATTTAGGCGAGTCCTCGATATGTTCTCGTCTCTAACATCTATCCCATAAAAACATTGTTTAGACAAAAATTCTTTCGCATCGTCTGTCAATGTGCCGCTTTTTTCATAATTGTTGTATAGAACTTTAAAACTCTCGGTCAAAAATCCGCCGGTTCCGCAAGCTGGGTCGATTATAGAAAATCTATGTTCATTATTAAAAATTTCTTCATCTTGAAGCAACAACTTTGCGAAAATATGCGTATAGTGTCTGCGTGTGAAGTATTCTCCAAAGTCTTTTTTCTCTTTTGAAGAAGCAAACATTTCATATACTGCACCAAATAAATCAAATCCTGTGCCGTGCAAAGGCTTCATAGAATCAATGATAGCATAAATTTGCTTGACATCTTCAACACTTACCAACGGCTTGTTTTTTCCATCACCACTAATGGCAACACGAACAACTTCCATAACATTTTTGAATTCTTTGAATGTAGTTTCTTCTTCCAAGCGACTAATATATCCACTCAAATTGTTTTTTACTTTCTCTGCAATTTCATCGTTACAAGAAGACCAATATACCTTAGAGGCATCCTTAGTTCCATCAATATCTTCTTTTTCCTCAAAATATTCAAGAGCTACAAAACCAACAGTAAAATCTATCTTTTGCACATTATCTTTGAAGTTGATTCCGCGATATACTCCTGCAAGCTCCCAAAGTTTCTTATTAAAAATCGCTTCGGAAATGGTTGAAATCGAGTCAACATTAGTGTTAATTGCATCAAGTTCTGGATTTGCTGTTAACTTGTTTTTTATTAAACGATATATGTCAATGGTTTGAAATTCCCTTATAGGATTCCCATTCAAAGTCAACTGCTTTAATGTTTTAGCATTATAAAAATATGTTGTTTTACAATTAGTAACAATAAAGTATGGCAATCCCAACTTAGGCGCTTTGGTTTTTCCTTGTTTTAATGCGTCTTTCCAATCTTTATCATCAACTTTACAATCATCTTTTGCTTCTGCATACGCAACAAGATTTTTGATATATTGATCATCGTTTGTTCCATCGTATTCAAACTCTGAAATTAAAAGGTCGGGACGCTTCGAACCCGTGTATTTTGAAAAAGTTGTATCATTCACAATTTGACGAAATGGTATGCTTAATTGTCCCACCAATACTTCATTGATAAGACGACTCACTGAAAGTGCCTCTTTTTTCTTTATTCTCTTTGCCATAATTATATCCTCATACTTTCTCTAAGCTTTTGAATCTCTTCTGGATTTTTGGTGAGATAATCAACAATATCTTTTGGTAGCTCGCCTCTACCAACAGCAGCTTTATCTAAAAATTCCAACTTTTCATTTTCGTTTAGTTTTAGTAAAGCAATAATTTGTTCTTGCCTCTCGCGAGTCGGCGGATTTATTCTATTGTGGAAAATGTCGAACAAATATGTTTTTGATACCCCTAAAGCATCGGCAAATCCTGTTTGCGTGTAGTCTTTCTTTTTTATAAGCTCCACAAAATAAGCGCCAAACGTGCCTTCTTGATATTTAGTTTTAACCACCTTCTCACCTCCATAAAGTAAATAAGTAAACTAACTACTTATCTATTTTACCATATCTTATAAAAAATTGCAAGAAAAAAGCGCAATCTTTTTAGATTGCGCTCACAAAAATCGATATATGTAGTTTTCTATCAAAAACCGTCCAAAACCCGATTTTGACACCCTTGTGTTCAATAGGGCAAACCGGTGAAAACAATAGTGTTTATGCGCCTTTTAGGCGGTTTGCCCTATAATAACGCATTCCTCTATTCTTCTCACAATTCCTGTTGCTTTCATATATACAAAAACTCCTTTTCACTATTTAATGGTGTGGAGTTAGTGTGTTGAATATTGCTATTAAAAGCGGCCTGTCTCACATCATTGCGAGGCAGACCGCTCTGTTTTTTATAAAATAATAATATCACATATTCTATCAATACGTCAAAACTTAAATCAGCATAAAGCAGCAAGGTTAGTACCCTATCTGCTATATGTTTTGCAACAGGCGTTTTTCTGTGCCTGTAGCAAATAAATCTTTCGAGGATTTATTTCAAAGCCTAGACTTTTTATGTTATTTCAATTCGTCAGTTGTGAAAAAACTTTCTCTGCTTAATATAAAACAACAAGCCAAGCACAACCCACACGATAAGCAACATATAGGATTCACGGCCAAAGTGGACGCCAGACAAGCCCGGAATAGGAATTAACTGCAAAACAACAAATGCCAACGAGAAACATACACCGATAATTGCCATAGCCTTCAAGAAAGGTGTTCCGTCACCATCTCTTTTAATTGTAACCAATGTAGAGCTACAGGTGAAGAAGTAGCCGATAGAAGCACCAATTGCGCACATATCAACAAACCAACCCAAAGCCTCACGGCCCAAAATAGGACCGGACAGAGAAATCAGAATACAGAAAATCATTGCATTCTTAGGTGTGCCATACTTTTGATCTACTGAACCAAACCACTTAGGTAAGTAACCTTCTCGACTCATAGAGAACATCAGACGGGATGCTGCTAAATAAAATCCCATGATACCGGAAAGAACTGCGCAGGAAACACCGACACCAATCAATATTTTACCAAAGTTGCCCAGCATTTCTTCCGCTGCTACTAATAACACCCACTCGCCAGCCATAACACGTTCCGGCCAATTTTCTAACGCAAGTGCGGCTACAGTATTATTGGATATATACACATAGCAACCAAATACAATTGCCACCACCATAATCATACTTACTTTTTTGAAAGAAAAATTGAACTCTTCTGCTGCTTGGGGGATTGCGTCAAACCCAACATATGCCCAAGGTGCAATTGCAAAGGTAGCCAAAATCGCAGATATTATACCGCTAGTTCCCACATGAGCGAATTCCTTAGCGCTGGCAGAGGTTGCACCGTCAGCTATTGCTGCAGCCTTATCAAAACCCCATATTAGCTCAAGATTCAAACCATTGGCTTTTGCACTTATAATTCCGGAAATTGTCAGCGTTACCACACTAACAACCAGCAAGGCAGCAAGAATTGTTTGAACAAATCCAGCCTTTCGCACACCAAGAATATTCAAATATCCGAACAAAATCAAAATTGCCGCAGCAAGAAGCATCTCGCCCATATATATATCAAATCCGGCAATAGAATAATGAAAACCAAATTTCAACAAATCTAATCCGCCGTCCAGTCCATCCACGATTAGCCCGATCGCAGTGCTGTTCATTGGAACATTTGTTAAATATGCAGCAACCAAAAACCAACCGCAAATATAAGCGGCTTTCTGACCAAAACATGCCTGGGCAAATGTAAATTCGCCACCAGCCTTCGGGTACTTGGGAACCATATACGCATAGCTCATTGCAATAATAATCATAACTATAGCGCCAAGTATCATAGCAATAGCAGTACCAGCTATACCGGAATTTGGCAGGAATTTTTTACCGGGGTTAATAAAGGAACCCCAACCAATTACGCAACCAAAGGCGATTGCCCAAACATTCATAGGCGAAAGTCGGCGTTTTAAACCGGTATTGCTTTCTAGCACTTCATTTTTATTCATTTCAGTAATGCTCCTCTCTGTATGTTAAACATCATAGGTTTTATCTATTGCTTTCAACTCACGGAACGTATCGATCTCTACGATATCCTTATCAAAGCATTCAATGACCTCGACTGCATAATTCTTCTTGCAGTACATAAGAGGGACCTGATCCCAATATCGTTCTTTACCGCCGGGTGTTGCATATACATCTGCAATATCTTGGGAAAGCTTGTGTCCGTCCGTTTCGTTCCAATAGGAAATACCAACCATTTGCCAACAGTCCAGACCTCCAACTTTCTGCTCGACAATCACGCCGTTTTTAACCTCAAAGCACCAGTCATCGGTGCGATCTTTTTTGATTGCCAAAAAGTCAGAGGTATAATGATATTTTTTAATAATTTTAGGATTGCTGATCAGCAGATCCGCCTCAAAGACATAAGCATTGGAAAGCATATATCTGGCAATCAGTGCGCTGGAAATATTGTTTGCCTCATTGTATACTGGATTTTCTAAGAACTTGATCATTGGGTACTTATAAAGAAGCTGATCAAATTGTTCGGACAGATAGCCACGGACGATGTAGATCTCATCAATTCCCGCCTCCAAACAAGCATCGATCAAGGTGTCGATAATTCGCTTGCCATGAACACGAATCAGCGGCTTAGGTGTATTAAATGTAATGGGAACAAGACGGGAACCAAAGCCGGCGGCGATAAAAATAGCCCGCTTTACACGATAGGGCTCCAAAGCAGCAAAACCCGTCTCAGTCACAGTATAGCCGTTAATATAGCCAGATTCTGTCAGGGAGGACAGGGTGCGACTGACAGAACCCAGGGACATTCCGGTCTCTTTCGCAATATCCCGCTGGTTTACCTTTTCTTTACTTCTCTCCAAAAAGGTCAAAATATCAAATTGTTTTCGCGAAAGCGTATACCCCATAGTTATATGTTCCTTTCTTTTTCGACTTACTGGGTTTGAAAAACATAACAAGTTTAGATATGTAATTTGCTCATTTTTTATCATTATACCCCTGGTTTTGAACAAAGTCAACCACTTTATTCAAAAACCATATTGTGTTATGATTTGCAAATCGCAACACAAGCCTCCTTGTTTGGAACAAAAAATACACAAAAAGAACTTTAGTCAGTTCCTTTTGTGTATTCTTGAAATCAGTTTGATTTTTTGTAAAAACTATATAGCATTAGCGGTACAAACGATAAATATCTTCAATTGTACGGATTCCATAATTCCCAAGATCCAAGCAATTTTTATCACCTGACACACGGCGATACCACGCCATTGTCTTGCTGATATTCGGTGTGTCCATTCCTATAATCTTTGCAAGTTGTTCAATGATCGCCAACCCATAGGGGAAATCTGCTGTAAAATACCGAGAATTGAAATCTGGAATCCAACCGCCATCTTCTTGCACCATAGGAGAAGAGAGGTTGTGCAAACTTTCAATGCTACGAAGTTTATTTGTCAGTTGCTGAACGGTGTCACTTTCATAATGCTCCCGCAATGAACGCACACCCGTCAAATCCAACTGTGTCAATTTTGCTAGAAGGCGTTGATGCTCCGCATCACACGCCAACAACAGTTCGGCAGAATCCTCACTCCATTCACCATAGAACAACGGATTTCTTTCATATGTTACGCCGGGTGCATAGTCTGCAAACATCGTGCACAATCTGGTTGTATGCAAAATCGGGTTGGACGGTGTCATTGTCACACACAAATAGTTCGGCAACGATTCACAAGGCATATCAAACAGAAAAGAAAGGAATTCGGCTAGCATATCCGTAGTACTTTTCGGAATCGCAGCTAAATGCAACTTCTCACGTTTTCCTTCCACGCGAACACATTTACCGTACTCAACCAATCTTGCTACACAGGGCACACGTTGGATGCCAAAAAGTTTTGCTCCCGCATCAATGCAATTGCGAAACGCGAATTCCGCTCCACCTGTGCCGGGAATAATGCCAATATGCAGTTTTTCCGTTACGTAAGGCCTCATATCCTGGGCAAACTTCGGGAACATAAAGGACGGGAGGGTAACAAACACCACATCGCAGTCCGAAAGGGCTTCGGAAAGAGTACTGGTGACCTTTGCAATCTTGCCTTCGGAAATCACTTTATTATCCGCATCAACAATCATCAACGACCCATCGTATTTTTCTGCTTTGGAAGAAAAAACACAAACCTCGTATCCCTTTTCCGCACAGACACAAGCGAACTGTGTTCCTATATTGCCACCGCCCACAACTGTGATCTTTTTGATCCCCGAAACACCTTTATGCATATCTTACTCCACTCTTTAACGCTTTTTTATACACACTTATACTACTGTTTTGTCGGTTCTTTATTTCGCTTCATCGCGAATATACGCCGTATAATAATGATGTGCGATCTGTTGTTCCTCAGGCGGCAACTTCATATAATCACCGTAGCACTGAGTCAATATATCGTGATAACGGCTTGGAACACAAAACATGGAGTCTTCAAACTTCATACGCTCGATAGAGGCAAACAATTCTTTTTTGAATGGCTTTACCGAAGTACTCCATATTGTCAGGTTGACATAGTCGCACTCATCGTATTCATATCTCTGTCCCTTTTTATCAAGCTTTTTCGCAAAATAACGTGCACCACGCATCTTTGCATACCAATATGCAACAAGTTTTGCAGTACTGCGTAAAAAACCGCCGCTTACACTGACTTTGTATTTATCCGTTCCGACAATATCCATCAAAGCAATGTCCAGCTTATTGCTTTTCATAACCTTTTCAGCCTCTTCCGCAGTATTACCACAGCCATCAAGTGGGTAAATATCTACAAAAAGGCCTAGTCCATAATCCGTAGTTCCCTCATAATCAATCCAATATCGTGTATCCACAAATCGGGAAATCGGATAGATATATTCCTTATTAGTTCTATAATGCATCAGCTTAAAGGGTGCTAACTCTTTCTCATGGAACTGCAAGTACTCGATCAGCTTCTCATAATCAGGGCGCGGCATCATTACATCCACATCGTCATCCCAAGGAATAAATCCCTGGTGTCTTACAGCTCCTAATAGCGTACCGTAAGTCAAAAAATAACGCAGATCTAACTGGGTACAGATCTCGTCCAGTTTTTTTAAGACCTCCAACTCTCCCAATTGAACTTCTCTTGCTGTTAAAGCTTTCATAGTCAATGGCCCTTTCATTAATTATTTTTTTTCTTCAACCACATTTTAATATTGTCACCGCCGTAACTGCGAAGTAACATCAACGCCATCGGAATGACAACTAAAGCACATAAGCTCCAACGAACAAGGATGCTTTCAATAAACAACAAATTGATCGCCGCCATAATAGCTACAATGCCGCAAAAAATAGCCAACCATTTAATCGGGACAATAAAAAATCCCAGCAGTTTTTTGCAGATGGACAAATGGAACAGTAAATAACAGATGTAGGAAAACAACGTAGTATACGCAGCAGCAATAAAACCATACTTCAAGATAAAAATATAGTTTAAGATAACGTTTAAAATAGCTGCAGCAATTGTTCCATACATAATATAAGTGGTCTTCTTCATATAATATTCACCTGAAGAAACCAATTCATATACAAACAGAATAAATCCGTCAATCACCATAGGTATGACAACATATTTAGCTGAATCATACGCACTTCCACCCAAAATAAATATTAGTTCTGGGGAAATGGCCATAAGTCCTATCGTCAATATACAAAACAATGCAGTAAGCTGCTTAGCTCGTTGACAGATTGCAGATTTATTATTACGATTTAATTCTCCGAAAACCCAAGTGTTCCAGACCTCAGAAATAGAACTTGTTATTATCGTAAAAATAATTTTAACGTTACTTGCCAGGCTATAAATACCTGTTGCCGCATCACTTACCATATTGCGAATCATAATGCGATCGAACTGTGCAAGAAGCACCTGTGAAATGCCGTGAGGTACTACAGGCAAACTATACTTTAAACCGAATTTCCAATATTGCAGATTAAACTTAGGCTTTGCCTTTTTGAATATAGAAATCAGCAAAAATACCGCCAATACCGCAATTACTGAAGAGGCACCTACAATCCGCCCCATATCCTTTCGGTTGCGGAACAGCGTAAAGATAAATAACAGTGATATAGCAATATTACCTAGCGTATTAGTTATTGCAACAATCAAATACCTTTTATAATCATAGTTCAGGCTTATCCAGGTATTATACAGTGTCATAATTGCCGCGCTAGAGCTGTAGACCACAAGCAAAAAAACTAAAGGTTTTTCAAGCGCCAACCATCCGGAAATTATATCTCCAAAAAATAGCCCTGCCGCCAAGAATATCGCTAAATTCAGAATATAGATAAGAGAAATAGAGGAAACATAATTATTTACCCTTCCACTAAACTCCGAATTTGCGCTTCTCACGCTGGAATGTAATGCCAGTCCTATAACCACAAACAACAGCGATTCATAGGACAAAAAAACATTGTATGCGCCAAATTCCGCCGTTGACATAATGCGGCTAAAAAGTGGCAATGTAAGAATTCCAACACCTTTGATCAGAATATTACCAACAGTATATCCAATTCCTGCCGCAAAGGCAGAACTTTTTTTCTCACCTTTCATTTAATGCCAACCTTTCCCGACTTATCGGGCCTTTAAAACTTAAATGTATCTTTCAGCCCTGACCATTTTTGATCTTTTTCAGAAAGATTAAGTGGCGTGCCATCGGCAAGTGTATAACCGTCAGCAACAGCTGTACCATTATAGTTGCCGTTAAGTTCGGGCCATTCTATACCGATTTCAGGGTCGTTCCATGCAAGACCGCCCTCATCACCGGGATGATAGAAATCGGTTACTTTATAGCAAAATTCTGCTGTTTCAGAAAGTACTAAAAATCCGTGTGCAAAGCCTTCGGAAATGTAAAATTGTTTTTTGTTTTCTTCGGTCAGCTCTACTCCATACCATTTGCCGTATGTGGCACTGTCTTTACGAAGATCAACCGCAACATCAAAAACTCTGCCCTTAATAACACGAACGAGTTTGCCTTGCGGAAATTCTTTTTGGAAATGCAGACCTCTAAGTACACCTTTAACCGACATACTCTGATTATCTTGCACAAAAACCATATCAAGTCCTGCTTCGGTCATATCCTTTTGGTTGTATGTTTCCATAAAATAGCCTCTGGCGTCACCGTGAACTGCAGGCTCAATTATATAAAGGCCCTCAATATCGCATTTTGTAACCTTGATTTGTCCCATATTAATCTATCTCCTTTAAATAACGGGAAAGGGCATCCTGCCAGGTAGGCAACGGCTCAAATCCCTGACGAACAAGCTTTGATTTATCCAAACGGCTGTTAAAAGGTCTTACCGCCTTGGAAATTCCATATTCGGCAGTTGTGACAGGCAAAACCTTGGTGTCATATCCCGCCTGACGAAAAATTTCACAGGTAAAATCGTACCAGCTGATGTATCCACCTTCATTGGTTGCATGATAATAACCGTACTTTTCGGTTTCAAGCATATCTACAAGAAGATGCGACAGGTCTAACGTATAAGTCGGTGTGCCGATTTGATCGCAAACTACACGTACTGTATCGTATTTTTTGCCTAGATTCAGCATAGTTTTTATAAAGTTATTTCCATTTAAACCAAAAGCCCATGCTATTCGAACAATAAAGTATTTATCTAAAATACTGCTTACAGCCAATTCACCCTCCAACTTTGTTTTTCCGTAAACACTCAAAGGAGCGTAATCCTCACAATCAGGATCCCAAGGTTTTTCACCCTGACCGTTAAATACATAGTCGGTAGAAATATAAATCATTTTGCAATCTAATTTCTTACAAACCTTAGCAATATTTTGTGTGCCATATGCGTTTATGGCATATACTTTTTCTTTATTTTCCTCATCCTCTGCAGCATCAACGGCTGTCCAAGCGGCACAATGCACCACCGCATCAGGCTTAAGCTCTGACAGTGTTTTTTCTACTGCTTTAGCATCGGTAATATCAAGCTTTATATAATTTTCAAAATCAGAGCAGTCAAGAATATCACTGCCAAACGCTTCATAACCGCGAGAGGCAAGTTCGTTCATAACATCGTGACCTAACTGACCGCCTACGCCTGTTACAAAAACTCTCATTATCTGTTACCGTACATCTTATCGTAGTAGTTCTGATATTCACCGGAAATTATGGTTTCCCACCATTCCTTATTATCGAGGTACCACTGAATTGTTTTCTGAATACCATCAGCAAACATAGTCTCGGGCAACCAACCAAGTTCATTGTGAATCTTAGTAGGGTCAATAGCATAACGCATATCGTGACCCTTACGGTCGGTAACATAGGTAATTAAGCTTTCAGGTTTGCCAAGAGCTTTACAAATAATCTTAACAATATCAATGTTCTTCATTTCGTTATGGCCACCGATATTGTAAACCTCGCCTACTCTGCCCTTATGAATAATAAGGTCGATAGCTTTACAATGATCCTCAACATATAGCCAGTCACGAACATTAAGACCCTCGCCGTAAACCGGAAGAGGCTTATCATTAAGAGCATTGGCAATCATAAGCGGAATTAATTTTTCCGGGAAATGATAAGGACCGTAGTTATTAGAGCAACGGCTGATAGTTACTGGCAAACCGAAGGTACGGTGATAAGCCAGAACTAACAAGTCGGCTCCTGCCTTAGAACTGGAATAAGGCGATGATGTATGAATAGGAGTTTCTTCCGTGAAGAACAGGTCGGGACGATCCAAAGGTAAATCACCGTAAACTTCATCAGTAGATACCTGATGATAACGGGTTATACCATACTTACGACAAGCATCCATCAAAACAGCAGTACCCATAATATTTGTCTGCAAGAAGATACCTGGGTCTTCAATGGAACGGTCTACATGACTTTCAGCTGCAAAATTTACCAAAATGTCAGGCTTCTCTTCTTCGAAAAGCTTATACACAGCGTCCCTATCACAAATATCAGCCTTAACAAAGCGGAAATTCGGATTTTCCATAACAGGAGCCAGGGTAGACAGATTACCCGCATAGGTAAGCTTATCCAGACAAATAATACGGTAATCCGGATACTTCTTAAGCATATGAAAAACAAAATTTGAACCTATAAATCCAGCTCCGCCGGTAACAATAATATTCATAGCAACTTCTCCTCAAAATTAATGTAAAACATCAATGTATTTACCGTCAAGTACATCCTTTAGGTACTGACCGTACTGATTTTTCTTCAAAATCTCATAAACCTCTAAAACATCATCTTTGGTTATCCAACCGTTAAGGTATGCAATTTCTTCAAGACAGGCGATTTTTCTATGTTGGTGAGTTTCTATCGTCTTAACAAAGTTGGTAGCCTCTACCAAGCTTTCGTGAGTGCCTGTATCGAGCCAGGTGAAGCCTTGACCTAAAAGTTCAACATTCAAATCTCCATTTTCAAGGTAAATTCGGTTTAAATCTGTAATTTCAAGTTCTCCTCTGGCTGAGGGTTTAAGATTTTTTGCATATTCAACAACACGATTATCATAGAAATAAAGACCTGTCACACAATAATTGCTCTTTGGTTTTTCAGGTTTTTCTTCTATGGATATAGCTCGTCCGTCTTTGTCAAATTCAACAATTCCAAAACGCTCAGGGTCATCAACATAATAACCGAAAACTGTAGCGCCCTTACCGCTTTCGGCATTCTGGACAGCAGCCTTAAGACGTTTCTTTAAGCCATGCCCTGCAAAAATATTGTCGCCCAAAACCATTGCAACTGTATCTTCGCCAATGAAATCAGCGCCTATAATAAAGGCTTGAGCCAATCCGTCAGGAGAAGGCTGAACCGCATAAGAAAGATTTACACCAAATTGCTTACCATCGCCCAAAAGGTCTTGGAATCTTGGAGTATCCTGGGGAGTAGATATTATTAAAATATCGCGGATACCCGCATTCATTAATACAGACATAGGGTAATAAATCATCGGTTTGTCGTAAATGGGAAGCAATTGCTTAGAAGTGACCTTTGTAAGCGGATAAAGTCTGGTACCCGAACCACCTGCTAATATTATACCTTTCATAATTTACATCTCCAAAACATCAGTTTTTTTACGTATCGTATTTTGTGAAATTACCATTGTGCAGCTATATATAAAAATACCTAAAGCCGAGTTAATATAAGGGTTAAATAATGAATAAACCATAATACCTATTAAAACTGCAAACCACATAACTTTTATTCTACGTGAGAAAACGCTTTCATTAGAGGTTTTAAATATATTTATTAAAATAAACACAATGGGTAAAAAATATAAAATCAACCCTACGATACCCATTTTTAACCATATATCTAAATATGAATATTCATTGCCATCAGGTCTCGATGGAACTGTAAATCCTAACCCATGACCAATTATAGGCGATTTTTTGATATATTCTATTGATTCATTAATGGTTAGAGCCCTTAATTTGTCAGATTTCAGTGTGATTTGATTATAGTGATCTAACTCTTCATTTTCTAAATCAACTAAGTCAGAATTCTCAGAATCGAAATCTTGATCACCTTCAAGGTTTGGTTCTTCTTCCATCATACCCACCGCACTTCTTGAAAGAGCATAACCCATATAATTTGCACCTGTTGATAAAGAAAATACTCCGCCTATGCCTATAAACAAAATCACACAGGCACAAGTGTTTGAAATGAGTTTGATTCTTTCTTTCTTTGAAACAGAAAAAAACAGGTATATAAATACAACTACTGCCGAAACAAGCACGCTGGCATAAATGGATCGGGTATACGAAAGTAGCAAAGCAAAAAAGCAAATTGCCACAGTTGTTATATAACACCACT
>JAZRZS010000059.1:0-16288 GCA_045601505.1 Acutalibacteraceae bacterium | reverse complement strand
AGAATAATTTAACAAACCCAAAGTACCAATTATAGTACTTTGGGTTTTATTGTTGTTAGTATAAAAAAATGACTTGGAAATTTCCAAGTCATTTTTGCTTTTATCTTACCATTTAACATCACATGATAACAGGTTATACCCAAAAGCGCCTTCACCGTTGGCATAGAAAACACTTTCACATTCATACTGTTCTGCCGCGGTGTCGGGATTCACTATAATCTTGGATAATACCGTTACCGTGCCGTCTCCCTTATATGTGAAACTTTTTACGTTATGTTTATAAACATCATAACCGCAGGGGGCAAGGACGTAATACTCTTCCGATATGCCTTGAGTGTCAACACCATACATATTATATATATACCCATCAATTTGTGATTTTTTCGCATCACCATTTTTCGCAAGTGAGAGCGCAGCGCCTTTTATAAGCGCCTCATAATCTTGAAAATCCGCGCCAAAGCAATAGTTGTGCGAGAGCATATTTTCAAAACGAGCAATCTTAACGCCGTCTGTCTGTTGCGAGGTTACTTCTGCTACAACAGCGGTGGTTTCCTTAGGCGTTTCTGCGGTGTTAGAGACAGGCAAAAATCCTATGATTATAACCATTAAAAGCTCAACAATCTGTTTGAACACAACACACACTCCCTTGTAACCTTGCAACAATTTGGCAGAATTCAGCCACTACATATAGTATATACTCTTATTCACTAAAATGCGATTTCAAATGAGTTACAAAATGGTATCAATTTTGTAATAAAAATACATTTTTTAACCGCTTGTAGAAATTTTGCGTGCAAATTTGTGGGTTTTATACTGTTTTTTATTAGATTTTGACTATTTTTTTGAATTTCGACAGCATTTTTCACAATAATTATTAAATTAATATAATAATTTTAGTTGAAAATCTATCAAAACAATGTTATAATTCTCTTATCAAACTTGAAAGGGTTGTTCACATTGAAACAGTATCCGGTAACTAACATCAAAAACATTGCTCTGCTTGGCCACGGCGGAAGCGGTAAGACCACCTTGGCAGACGCAATTTTATATTACGGAAAGGCAACCGACCGCATAGGCAAGAACGCTGACGGCACAACCGTTATGGATTTTGATGCCGAAGAAAAAAAGCGTAAGGTTTCGGTCAGCACATCGGTTTATCCGATTGAAATAGGGGCAAACAAAATAAACCTCCTTGACGCGCCAGGACAGTTTGACTTTGCAGGTGGCGTGAGCGAGGCATTGACCGCAGCTGATTCGGCTTTAATTGTGCTTTCGGGCAAATCAGGTTTGACTGTGGGCGCACAAAAAGCATATGATAGCGCCCGTTCTCTAAACAAACCCGTTGCCTTCTTTATCAACAAACTTGATTCGGTACACGCGCATTTTTACCGCGTTATTTCAATCTTAACAGGCAAATATGGTGGCGTTATCTGCCCCGTCATTATCCCGTTTGTTGAGGGTGAAAAGGTTGTTTGCTACATAAATCTTGTGGACGGCAAGGCGTATACCTTTGACGGCATCGAAGCAAAAGAACATTCTACAGTTCCCGAAAACTCAGACACATCAAGTATGCGCGATATTATGCTTGAGGCAGTTGCTTCAACCGATGAAGACTTGATGGAAAAATATTTTGGCGGCGAAGGATTTACAGAAGAAGAAATCAAATCCGCACTCCGCAAGGGTATGTTATCGGGCGACATTTGTCCCGTTATGTGCGGTGTCGGTCAGGACGGCGCGGCTGTGTCGCTTATGACCGAATTATTAGGGGAAATTGCACCCTCTGCCGCCGATATTGCGGTGCGCTGCGGCGAGGAAGAAATCAAACCGACAGAAAATGGACCTGCTGCCGCTATTGTTTTCAAAACTATTGCTGACCCGTTTGTTGGAAAGCTTTCCTATTTTAAGGTAATAAGCGGAAGTATATCATCTGATACTAAACTTGTTAACCGCCGCACAGGAAATGAAGAACGGCTTTCCAAGGTGATGTTTATTAAGGCAGGCAAACAGGAGGATGCAGCAAAAATCACAGCCGGTGACATTGGTGCAGTTGCGAAACTTGGTAATGTCATAACGGGCGATACGCTGTGTGATGCCGCATTCCAGAAAACAATTACTGCCGCCACATTCCCAATGCCGCAGCTTACGATGGCGGTTTACCCCAAGCAAAAGGGTGAAGAAGAAAAAATTGCCCAAGGTCTTACAAGACTTATGGAAGAAGACCCAACGATATCTTTTGCCATCAACAACGAAACAAAGGAACAGTTGCTTTCGGGACTTGGGGAACAGCACATAGATGTTATTGTATCCAAACTTGCATCTAAGTTCGGCGTTTCGGTCGACCTTCGTACACCCCGCGTTGCCTACCGCGAGAAAATCAGAAAACCCGTTAAGGTACAGGGCAGACACAAAAAACAGTCGGGTGGTCACGGTCAGTTTGGTGATGTTTGGATCGAATTCGAACCGTGCGACAGCGAAGAAATGATTTTTGAAGAAAAAATCTTCGGCGGTTCGGTGCCCAAAAACTTCTTCCCAGCAGTTGAAAAAGGTCTGCGCGAGAGCGTTGTTCGAGGCGTTTTGGCGGGTTATCCCGTTGTTGGTCTCAAGGCCACGCTTGTTGACGGCTCCTACCATCCTGTCGACTCGTCTGAAATGTCATTTAAGACCGCAGCAGCAATAGCTTATAAAGAGGGCATCCCACAGGCATCTCCCGTTTTGCTTGAGCCCATCGGCACACTTAAGGTTACCATACCCGAAGATAATATGGGTGATGTAATTGGCGATATCAACAAGCGCAGAGGCCGCGTTATCGGTATGAATCCGCTTCAAAACAAACTCCAAGAGGTTGTTGCCGAAGTGCCTATTGCCGAAATGTCCGATTTCTCTACCGCCATGCGTTCTATAACGCAAGGCAGAGCAGAATTCACGCTTGACTTTGAGCGTTATGAAGAGGTTCCCGCTAACATTTCTGCCAAGATTATCGGGGACGCAAAAGAATAAACAAAAAACTAAATTCCGCAGAGGAAATCCTCTGCGGAATTTTTTTATGATGTTGCAAACTTATAACTCAAAGATGCTACCGTCAATTCTTCTATAACCGTATCGTTTTCGCCTAAAAATTCTTTGTAGTCCGCCCATTCACAACTATCATAACTTGTATCATGGTGAGGAAAGGACACAGAAAGCGAAAAATTTTTGAGAGGGCGGAATTCCACCCCATCCGAATAAATGTCCTCTATTCGTCTTTTTCTAGTAATTTTTACATCAATAGATTTAAGACTAACGCTCAGTTTACCGTCCTGTATGTTGCGGTCGCGTTGATAAAACGTTTCCACTTTTTCTACATTTGAAAGGGTTTTTCCGTTTATCTTAACTACTATTGACCTCGATACATCATATCCCATCAGTATCTACCCTCCGTATCTCCGCATATTCGGTCGTGCAGATGAATAGTGACAGGCAAAATAGTACACATAAAGGTTGAATTGTAGTGCATTTTCCCCGCTTTGATTTGGGTTATTGACAGAGAACTACCCAAAAGCGCATCAATAATATATGTCAAAACATCATAGTTCAGAAAGCCGCTCGCCGTATGGGGAAGATACACGTTTGCTGTAACAGAAATATCGGTAGGAACAGAATAAAGTGGGTTTCCGTTTTTCTCTCCTGCATAAATAACATTTTTACGCAAATCGGCATCAAGTTCCTCCAACCCAACCGTTATCATCGGCACTGCAAGGGGCATATCCATCACTTGTACCTTATAGGTGGATACGACCTTTACCGACATTTTGGATATACCGCTTAAAATTTCTATAACCTTATCTAAAATATTATTGACGCCCTTCATATTCGCCATCCCTCACAGTTCTGTAAAGTACCGCCCAAACATAGAACGGTTTGCCGTCACAATATATCATTTGTGCGCGTTTAACGCGGTGTTTATAACCTTCAAAATAAATTTTTACCGCGTCCCAATTTTGCGAAAAATCGTATTCGGGCGGCCCTATGTATAGGAAACAGCCGTTGTCACGTCTTCCCATTTCGCCCTTTGGCAAATCGATATACATTTTGTTTTTATACCGCATAAGTTGTATAAAAGCCTTGTAATAATAGGACTCAAAAGGCCACTGCAGTTCTATATCCTGACCGTGTTTAGAAAAAAGCTCTGCTATCTTCTTTGTGCTGTCCATAACCGCCCTCCGTCATATCGTTTTGAAACAGAATGCCGAGTGTTTAAGACAACCGTCAACGGCAGAAAGTGCATCATTCAGAAGTTCCTTTGCCGATTGTCTTGCACCGTCAGGCCTATTTTGAATGTTGACGTCACCCGCCTTGTAAACCGCAACATTATCACATCCGCGAGAAAGTGTATAACGGTAAAAAGCAAGACATGCGGCGGCGTATATAAGACCATTTTCCCATTTTTGTGGGTCAGCGCTCGGCTTAACCCTTGCAAGCAGAGCCGAAATTGCACTCTCACAGAGTGCTGAAAACACTGTGTTATTAGACTCGCCCGAAAGGATAGAAAACATCTCTACAACTCTGTTTAAAGGCAGTGACATTATCATTGCCGTCACCGTCCTTAAACACCAAGGACTTTGCAAGCATCGTTAAAGATTTTCGCAAAACCAACAGTAGACGTAATGGCAGCGCGTTCGAGCTGACGGTCGATAAGCTTGTCATAATCAACCGAAACATCACTTGCAATTACCATCTCAAGTGCGCAAGTTTTATCAATGCCCATGATATTGCGTTCAAACAAAGCCGCAGATTTTATAAACTCTGCACCAAGGGGATGCCCCACCTTGCCAGTGCCTTGAAAATTGATGCCTGTAACGGGGTTTTTAAACTCTGGTAGTTCCAAAATCTTCATCATCATTTTGGGCGGCACTATCAAGGTTGTAAGCTGATACGGGTCAAGCGCATCAACAAGTCTTATGAGGTCTACATAGGAAAGAACTTCCTCCTCTACAGTGGCAATTACAGTTGCTTCGCTCTTATGGCCATCGCCAAACCTCAACACTTTAATAGCGTCTGCAAGTTGCTGACGCGCGATGTATGCGCCAATTTGCTTAAGTGTTACTGTAAACAAATCAAGACGCTGAAACTTGAGCGCCTCATAAGACGCAACCAACATTCTTCCGCGCTTGTTAAGTTTAACAAGGTTTTCCTGAGTGTGAATATGTGTCTGCGGAATATAAGCGCCCTCGCCAACAAGCTTGAGTTCGCGCTCGTCCTCTGTGGGAGTGGACGCAATTGTACGGTAGTCCAGACCGTCTATATGAGTTTTAGTAGCAACGATAGAATCAAGCACCTTTGACTCTTCCATACCCTGCTTTACAGCACGTGAAACATATTCGGGGAACAGTGCGGCCGACTGAGTTGTTGCAAAGAATTTACTAACACAGTCACTGCCCTGTCCGCTTACCTTAATATCAAAACGCTTGAGCTGTCTGCCGAACGCGTCAAGATTAGCATCTGCAGTACCCTCATAATTCTGTGTGGGGTCAAGCGATTCAAGCACCTCGCTAAACGATTTGCCTGAAACGGTATACATACCCTTTTCAAGTTTAATACCTTCGTAATTCATTAATAATCCTCCTTAAAAAATGATACCTGCGATTTGAGTATCGGAATCGTAATATAATACCTTTACAACATTGCCCTCCGCGGATCTGCTAACTCCGCCTTGGCCATCTGCAGCAATCACAGTTCTACCAAGATTAATGCCGCCTTCGCCCACCTTAACCTTTGCAAAACCGCCAACCTGCACCGTAGCATATCCGTCTCTTGCTGCAACACCAAAACCTATAAAAGCATCGCCGTCATTTGCAATCTTGATGGTGTCGTTTTCTTCCATACTCATAGGTTTGCCAGCGATATCTTCATATAAGCATTTCATAGTGATAACCTTTTCATCAAATCCTGTGTAATCTATCATAATTTTCTTCCTTTCATTAAATCATAAAATCGGTATTGCCCGATTTAGAAATTTGTTTTTTGGGCGCTAGTTGTACCTGTGCGCCCTTTTCTTTTTTAAACGCGCGGTAAAATTCGTCAAGCTCCGCAACGCTCATTTTTTCAGCAACAGCCTTAATTGTTTCGGGATTTATACCCGAGAGCGCCTTATCAATACCGCCTATTACAGCTGTACGTTTTTCGGCAATTAGGTTTCTGCCGATTTCAGAAAGGGTTTTAAGTTCCCCTATGTAAAGCGAAAGCGCTGCTGCCTCGTTAGCTGAAAGTGTAATTTCCTCTCCGCTCCCGAGCTGTTTTACAATATCAATATTTGTCAAATTCTTTCTCTCCTTTTTTGCAAAAGACTTGGTTATTCCCGCTTTTCTTTGTGCAGGAACAGCCACAAACGACCACTCATACGCGTCCTGTGGATTTGAGAGTATGGTGTGACAAAGCATATCACCCGATGCGGTTTTATATACCTTTCCTTTGCGGTGAACACACCCCTCTGACCGAGCCTTTCCGCAGATAGAACAGGTGTGTGATGCCACACTGCACCCAATGCTTACCTCTTTCTTTATACCCGCTTCAATTTCGGCTATAAGGTTTTTGTTCTGCTCGGTTTTGAGCATATACGCCCTTGCACACAGCCTTTTATACTGTCTGCCGTCACGCGTGAGTTCGCCCTGCGGTGTTTCGGTATAGCAACTGAAAATTCTCGCTTTTTGGTTTTCGCTTTTTGCTTGGTGGTCACAAATGCCTGTTCTGCCAACAAAAAGTTTAGAAAAAGCGGTAAGCGCATCGTCCGAAAAACGCTCAAAATCTCGGTCTATGTCATTGTCGCAGAGCGTTACCGTAAACGCGTATATTTCTTCCGCTTTATGTTCGCGGCGGGTGTATTTGTTGACGAGCATCAGTTCGCCGTCACGCAGAGCGCCTGATTCTGTTTTGCCTTCTTCTATCACTTTTCATCCCCCGTTTCTTTGATAATTTTTTCCGCCTGTGCGTTATAAAGTTTTGCTTGTGCAAGTGAAATTTCGTCCTGGAGACTTATGTTATTCCATTCAAGGTCTACATCGCAATAATAGCCCTCTCCTCGCAAAAATGTACGGCAGATTTTCAAAATAACGGGCGTTATAAGTGTGCGGTAATATTCGAGTTCGCTTGTTAAAATATCCGCCTGTTGCGAAGACATACGCTCGGTTGTGGACCAGGTTAGCCCAAGCAAAAAGGGTGGGAGTCCCGTTTTGGCAATAATTTGCTCTGTAAGCGCACGGATTGGCACCTCGATATCGGGTAATATAGCATCTCCGCCTATTACCTTGATGTCAACATCGCCCACCGCAACAAAATCCCTGACTGTCCCCGTATCACGCATTGCATCAGACCAGGCTGACGCTATCTCGTTTGCACGGTTTTCAGAAACACCTGTCTGTGCGTCAGAGGGGCGGTATGTTACAGCAAACCGCAAATTGCCCAGCCTTTCGAAATTTGTACCTATAGTGTTATAAATTTTAAGTAAAATTTCACTTACAAAAGGCAGTCCGCGCAAAAGCGAGTTGCCGTACGCACTATCAGGTTCGGGGGATAGCGCTGTTACTGTAATCCTATCTGGAAACGGCACCTTTTCGCCGTCTTGTGTGCGAATCACAGGGCACAGCGGATTTCCTTCCACCGAAAGTTCAAGGTTATCAAGCGATGCTGTGTAAAGTGCAGAAAGTTTACCGCTACCGTCAAGCACCATTTCGTTAACGGCAGTACCGTAGGTGAGTAACCTATCAATAGTACTGCTTATAAAACTTTCTATTCCGCATGAAACAGGACCTGTGGGTACAGTCTTTAGAAAATCGCGCAAAAGTTTTTGGGCAGACTTATCGTTGCAAGAAACCTGTATTCCGCCCACAAGACGCACTATTTTTCCGATTGCCGCATCTATAATCGGTATTGCCTCTCGCAAGGCGGCGTACATCATAAGTTCTGTACGCGTCACCCCTCTTGTGCGGTTGACAAGAGAAAATCTGTCATTACCGCGTGCGGTCTGTACCGCCGCAGTAACCGCACCGCTTTTTTTGCTTCTTTTAAAAATTTTAATTATTATTCCTCCCTTTTTAAGTCGGATTGTTCTGTTTTTTATCTTCTCGCCGCAACGGCAAAAACCGTCTGTTCGCCTCCATAAACCACCGTTGACACAAAATATCTGATATCGTCCATCGCATGGTCGTTTTCCTTAATCGGAGTGTCTCTCACAGCAGACGTATCCCAACGGTAGAGCGAAAACTCTCGCACGGCATCGGCACAGCCGCGACAAATTTTAATTTTTCCGCTCCTAAGCGCATCGGACACGCGGCGAATTCCGTCAAGCACATCGTTTTTTGCGGCAATACACTGAAATTTTCCGTGCTTTCGGATACAGGTTATAAAGGAGGCGGCTGACGGGTCGCATATTACGGCGCTTATGCGTCTGCCGTCCGCAAGTTTTTCAAGCGCGGCGTAATATTCCTCATCGGTTTTCTGCATTCCCTCTTTGCGTGAAGAATAATAATATTCGTCAATTCGGTACCACACGCCGTCTTTAAGTCCCCACAGCCCAAAGGATGACGGATTTACAGTACCGTAATCACAGGAAATATAGTATTTTTCAGGTTTGTCAGGCTCATCGCAAAGCATATCGTCCGTAAAAAACGGGTAGACAAGCCCCTCTGATGCCACCCATTTTCCAAGTACATATCGCTCATAAAACACGCCTGAATAAAGCGCCGCATAACGCGAACGCATAGAATCCGAAAGCGATGGATTTTCCGCCATTGTAAAATGAAGATAAAGTGCGTTTTTAGCCTTTTTATCCTTTATCCACTCCTTGTAGAACCAGTGCGATGGCGACGAGGGGTTGCAGTTGAAAAAGAATTTAGACCCCTCGACCGAGCAACGCGCAAGTGCCTGTTCCACAAACGAGCGCGGCATAAGCACAACCTCGTCAAACAGTACGCCCGAAAGCGTCATTCCCTGTATGAGCGCGGCGCTTGATTCATCCTTTCCGCCGAAAAGATAATACCTGTTTTCTCTGCCGTCACGGCTTAATGTGAGCGTTCCGCGGCTTAGCGTTTCCTTGCATTCAAACCCTAACATTCGCAGCGTTTCGCACATTGGGGTGATAAGATTACGCCGAAGTGATGTAACGGTTTTGCCGCATATTGCAAAATCTGCACCGTTGAAACGGTAGAACGACCAAAAAATAAAGGATAAAAACAGACATAGTGATTTTCCGCTTCGCACAGCGCCGTCACATATAAGCGCGTCACACGTATTATAAGGACTTTCATCATGCCAAAAGGTTAGTGCCGCCATCTGTTTTTTCGAAAAAGACTTAAACTCCATCGTGCTCACCCACGAACGAAAGGTTTTTGGCGCCCTCACATAAGGCGCGGTAAAAAGGCTCGGCTGAACTGCCGACAGTTTCCGCTTCGCCCGATTGTAATAAATCAAGCGCTTTTATACGGTCATAAAATTTCATATCTATACCGCCGCCCTTTGTAAACTTGAGTTCCGACACCATAAACAGATCTAAACTTTCAAGCTCTTCTCTTGTCACTGGGGTTTCCCTGGTTGCTAAATACACAGCGTCCGCTATGCTGCCAAACGCTATGCGCCTAAGTCCCTTGTGTGCGCTCGGTTCGGGAAACACACTATGTTTTTCTATTTCCCTTTTCACACTCTCCTTGCGAAGAAGTCTTATCGCACTTCTCTCTGCAAAGGCATATCCTGCACGCGCCGCAGCCTCTCTCGGTGAATGCAGTATTTTGTAGTACTGACAAAAAAGAGCCTCTTTTGCCGATAATTTATTTGCCATTTAAAGCCACCTCCACATATACCCTGTAAAAACTGCTTTTGTTGCACTGATTTGTGCAACAGATGTGCAACTATTAAAAAATTTTTTGTTTTTGCGGATTCACACGGCACATTAAACGCAAACGCTTTGCATATATTAGTGTTAGGTTGTAAAAGAAAGGTTGATAATAATGACAAGGTTTTACCCAGAGGGGTTACTACTTAATAAAGCCGAAAATATCCGTACATTTTCATCACCACAAAGATTAAACGAAGCTATGTGCAACGGCACTGTGCTTGAGGGAATTGCAGAGGTGTGCGATGCAGAGCACAACCTTTGGGTTAACCTTGGCTGTATGCGCGGTGTTATCCCGCGTGATGAGGGGGCTATCGGTATTGAAAGCGGCAAAGTGCGTGATATTGCGCTTTTGTCCCGAGTCGGCAAGGCGGTTTGTTTTACCGTGAGCGCAGTTAAAGAAGACCGGTTCGGTAAACTGTACGCCGTGCTTTCCCGCCGTGCCGCACAGGAAAAATGCCAAGATGAATACATAAAAAAACTGCGCCCCGGCACAGTGGTCGAGGCGCGCGTGACACATCTTGAAAGTTTTGGTGCGTTTTGTGATATTGGGTGCGGAATTATTGCTTTACTGCCTATAAATTCTATATCGGTTTCACGAATTTCCCATCCGCGCGACCGCTTTTTTACGGGTGAAGACATAAAAGTTGTGGTGCGAAGCGTGGGTGAGGACGGCAAAATTACACTGACTCACCGTGAACTTTTGGGCACTTGGGAAGAAAACGCCGCACAGTTTTCACAGGGGGAAACGGTATCGGGCATTGTTCGGTCGGTCGAACCCTACGGCGTTTTTGTAGAACTTTCCCCTAATCTTGCAGGACTTGCAGAACCGAAAAGCGATGTTTTTATTGGCCAGGGCGCCAGCGTATATGTTAAAAGCATTATCCCTGATAAAATGAAGGTCAAACTTATTATTATTGACAGTTTCTCTGCATCTTATTCACAAAACAAAAAATATTTTTTTAATGATGATTATATGGATTATTGGGAATATTCCCCAAAAGACAGTTACAAAAAAATTGTGACGGATTTCCTTGAAAAAATATAAATTAGTGGTATAATATGCCATAGGTGATATTTATGGCAGAAGAAAGAAAATGTAACGAACAGGGCTGTACGGGCGACTGCTCGTCCTGCTCTAAGGCAGCAAACCCTGAAATCACAAAAGAACAGGGCAACCCCTATAGCAGTATTAAAAAAACTATCGGTATTGTTAGCGGTAAAGGCGGCGTTGGAAAATCGCTCGTTACGGGAACTCTCGCAACACTTATGAGAAGACGCGGCAACCAGGTTGGCATTATGGATGCCGATATCACAGGTCCGTCTATTCCTAAAATGTTCGGCGTCAAGTCCCGCGCTTATCAAAACGAACTCGGTTTACTACCCGCCGCAACACAGGGCGATATCCGCATTATGTCGGTTAATTTATTGCTTGAAACAGAAGATTCGCCTGTTGTATGGCGCGGTCCTGTTTTGGCTGGTGTTGTTAAACAGTTCTATAATGACGTTGTATGGGGTGACCTTGACTATCTTTTCATTGATATGCCACCAGGAACCGGTGACGTTCCGCTGACGGTTTATCAGTCTATCCCGCTTGACGGAATTATAATCGTCACATCTCCGCAGGACTTGGTTTCGCTTATAGTTAAAAAAGCGTACAATATGGCAAAGTTGATGAACGTTCCCGTTTTGGGAATTGTGGAGAATATGAGTTATACCGTATGCCCAGACTGCAACAAAAAGCACTATATCTTTGGCAACGGCAAATCGGGAGCGGTGGCAGAAGAACTATCCGTTCCGTTACTTGCAGAAATTCCGATTGACCCATCCTTAGCAAAACTTTGTGATGCCGGTAAAATCGAAAGCTTTCGCGGCGATTTTCTTGACACTGCCGCTGATGTGCTTGAAAAACTTTAATAAAAGCCGAAAAGAGACCTCTTTCGAGGTCTCTTTTCTTTTTGAGGGGTTTGAGGAGGGGTCTTATATTAAGACCTTGCAAAAGGAATGCGGCTCCCCTTTTGCGCTCTTATAATAAAACAAAAAAATTATCAAATTATGAACGGGATTTTACATAAAATTTAATTTTGTTTTTTTGAATATGGAACGCCTTATTTGTTAAACATAACTGTGAGGTGTTAAAAAATGAGATATCAAAATTATAAAAAAAGGTCAGGCTTTTTTGCAGGTAAAGGCTTTTATATTGTTTTAGCAGCGTGTATTGTCGCTGTCGGTGTTGCGGCTTTTTCGGCGGTTAATACAATTTCATCGGTTGAGGATAAACTTACATCTTCAAAACCCCAAAGTATTGTAAGCAACACAGAGGATGTAGCACAGACCGTAAGCGATGTTAAAAACGAACAGTCGTCTTCCAATGTGTTAAGCAGTGAAAAAACCGAGAGCAAAACACCGCCACCGTCCTCTGTTGCAGATACATCTTCCGCTAAAACAGATGAGTTTTATTTTACGCTGCCCATAAAAAACGGCAGTATTGGCAAACTGTTTAGCGATACGGAACTGCAATACAGCAAGACACACGGCGACCGCCGTTTGCATCTTGGCGTTGATATTGTAGCAGACAAAGGCGCCGAGGTTGTGTCAGCCGCAAGCGGTAAGGTTACAAATGTCACCACAGACGCGCTTTGGGGCAAAATGGTGGTAATAGACCATGGCCACGGCATAGTCGCCTATTACTGCGGACTTGAAAACCCCACCGTTTCTAAAAACGATACCGTAAAAGCGGGAGTCAAAATCGGAGAGCTTGGCACAGTACCTTGTGAATGTGCAGACGCCACGCATCTGCACATAGCCGTAACGCGTGAAGGAAAATATATTTCTCCGCTTGATATCATAGGCTAGTTATACTCGCCCTCGTTCGTTTAGGGGCATCATTCTGAAAATAGGTGCAATCTGTGATTGCGCCTATTTTTTTTGTTGCCAAAAGCCTTTGTTTTTGGTAAAATAATTTTATAAAATCAAAGGGGGATTTTATTATGTGGAAAAAATTTAAAGAATTCGCATTTAAAGGAAATGTTATTGACATGGCTATCGGTGTTGTTATAGGTTCTGCCTTTAGCAAAATTGTAACCTCGCTTGTTAACGACATTATTACTCCTGTTATAAGTCTTATAACCAAAGGCACCGATTTTTCGGCGCTGGGCATCGCTTTAGGTGAGGGCGAAGACGCCGCTGTTTTTGCATACGGCAGCTTTATTCAGAACATAATTGATTTCTTTATAATTGCTTTTTCTATGTTTATGGTTATGTCACTCATAGGCAAACTTAAAGACACTTTTGCCAAAAAGCAAGAAGAAATTGCCGAAGCCGAGGAAGCCGCTGACCCAACGCCTACAGAGCTTGAAATTTTAACCGAAATCAGAGACTACTTGAAAAATAGCAAGAAAGACTAATTTATGAACATTAACGAAACACTAGCCAAAGAATTTTCATTAGCGCAGTGGCAAATCGATAACACAGTTGCGCTAATAGATGACGACAAGACCATTCCGTTTATTGCGCGTTACCGCAAGGAGCAGACAGGTACTCTTGACGACCAGATTTTGCGCGAAATTTACGATAGACTTTCCTATCTTCGCAATCTTGAAAAGCGCAAGGGGGAAGTTCTGTCCTCGATTGAGGAGCAGGGTAAACTTACCGAAGAAATTTCCCGTGCTGTTGCAGCTGCACAGACACTTGTAGAGGTGGAAGACATCTACCGTCCCTACAAGCAAACACGCCGCACCCGTGCAAGTGTTGCTAAAGAAAAAGGGCTTGAGCCGTTGGCACTCATTATTTTAGAACAGGCAGAAGATACAGACCCTGTATCTGCTGCTATGGACTACATAGACGAAGAAAAAGGCGTTGCGAGTGTTGAGGAAGCGCTTAGCGGTGCGAGTGATATTATTGCCGAAATGGTATCGGATGATGCTGTACTTAGAAAACAGTTGCGTTTTATTGTTTCGCGTTCGGGAATGATAGTATCCCGTGCGGCTGACGAAAATCAAAAAAGCGTGTATGAAAATTACTACGACTACCGCGAAAGCGCAGGTAAAATAGCAGGACACCGCGTATTAGCCCTTAATAGAGGCGAAAAAGAAGAACTGCTTAAAATCACCCTCGAACTGCCCGAAATGTTTGGCGAAAAGGCGTGTATTGCGCGTTATGTAAAAAATGACAGCGCGTGTAGTAAACTTGTGTATGACGCCTGTGTAGATGGTTTTCGCAGACTTATTATGCCATCGGTTGAACGCGAAACACGCGCGGCACTAACCGAACAGGCGAACGAGGGTGCAATAAAGGTTTTCGCGCAAAATCTGCGTCAACTTCTAATGCAGCCGCCCATCAAAAACAGCACAACACTCGGACTTGACCCTGCATACCGCACAGGTTGTAAAATTGCCGTGTGCGACCCAACCGGCAAGGTGCTTGACACCGCTGTTGTGTACCCTACACCGCCGCAGTCTAAAACTGAGGAAGCCGAGAAAAAATTAGTATCGCTTATTAAAAAGCATGGCGTTAACACCATATCCATTGGCAACGGCACCGCTTCACGCGAGTCGGAAAGTTTTGTTGCCGATATGCTTTCGCGCCTTGACCATAAAGTTTCTTATATGGTTGTAAGCGAGGCAGGGGCAAGTGTTTATTCCGCCTCAAAACTTGCAGCCGCTGAGTTTCCAGCGTTTGATGTATCACTGCGTAGCGCGGTTTCTATTGCAAGACGTCTGCAAGACCCGCTATCCGAACTTGTTAAAATCGACCCAAAGGCAATCGGCGTTGGACAATATCAGCACGATATGCCACAAGCGCGTCTCGGCGACACGCTTTCGGGTGTTGTGGAAGACTGTGTTAACTCGGTCGGCGCCGACCTTAACACCGCTTCTGTTTCTTTGCTCGAACATGTTGCGGGTATAAACTCGGCTGTGGCAAAAAATGTTGTTGCCTACCGTGAAGAAAACGGGGCATTTACACACCGCAAACAACTGCTTAAAGTTAAAGGACTTGGCGCAAAAGCGTATGAACAGTGCGCAGGATTTTTGCGTGTTGCGGATGGCAAAAACCCACTTGACAATACATCCGTCCACCCCGAAAGTTACGCGGTAGCAGAAAAACTTTTGCTAAAATACGGCATAGCGCTTAAAGAGCTCTCACCGCAAAGGGTGGCAAGTGTGCCTTTCCCCGAAGACGATGCGGCACTTAACGTCTTGGCAGAGGAATTAGAGGTTGGACTTCCTACCCTTAAAGATATAATTAAAGAACTTAAAAAACCCGCCCGCGACCCGCGTGATGAACTTCCCGCGCCGCTTTTGCGTGACGGCAAGGTTATGGAAATTTCCGATTTGTCGGAGGGAATGGTGCTCACAGGTACGGTGCGAAATGTTATTGATTTCGGCTGTTTTGTCGATATCGGCGTACACGAAGACGGACTTGTCCACATATCACAAATTTGCGACCGCTTTATAAAACACCCGCTTGAAGCCGTTAAGGTCGGCGAGGTTGTAAAGGTCAAGGTTTTGTCGGTTGACGTGCAGAGAAAACGCATATCATTAACAATGAAATTTTAGTTTGAGGAGATTTTTATGAACAGAGGCGATGGAAAAAGACTGAAAAACGTGGACCCAATGTATACCGTTGCGTCCTTCGTTATGGATAAACGCTACGATGCGATGAATATGATTACGCTCGATTTGCCGCTTGAGCCGATGCAACAGTACCTCAACAACAAGCGTAAAGAGGGCATAACCATAAGCCATATGGCATTAATTCTTTCGGCTTACATACGCACCGTTGCAGAATACCCGCTCTTAAACCGCTTTATCATGAACAAACGCCCCTACGCACGTAACGAACTTACCGTTGCAATGGTGGTGCTTAAAGCGGGACAGGCGGATAACGGAACCATGTCTAAAATGTGGTTCAACCCCGAAGACACTATCTTTGATGTTAATAACACTATAAATAAATATGTTGAGGAAAACCGCGCCGCACCCGAAAACAACGGCACCGAAAAACTTATTAAATTCCTTTTAAGTTTACCGGGACTTGTAACCTTTGGCGTTGCACTTATAAAATGGCTTGACAGACATAATCTGTTACCCAAAAAGGTTATTGATATGTCTCCTTTCCACAACAGTCTTGTAATTTCTAACCTTGCATCTATCCGCACCAACCACATATACCACCATTGTTACGAATTTGGTACATCCAGCGTATTTTTCACAATGGGCAACACGCGTGAGGTGCCAAAGCGCAAGGGTAAAGAAATTGTGTTTGAAAAGTGTATGCCTTTGGGCGTTGTTATGGATGAACGCATTTGTTCGGGCAGTTATTTTGCCATTGCGTTCCGCCGTTTCAAGCACTATTTAACCCACCCCGAATTGCTTGAAACACCGCCTGTAGAAGTCTTAAAGGACCCCGATTTATAAAAATTAAATT
>JAZRZS010000058.1:0-10949 GCA_045601505.1 Acutalibacteraceae bacterium | reverse complement strand
GCCATGAATAAGAACCTCACCTTTGTTTGAAAGTGCACGTGGATATCCGTCTGCATATCCAACGCAAAGGGTTGCAACCTTCATATCTTTCTTTGCCTTGAAAGTTCTGCCGTAACTTACAACATCACCTTTTTTAATTGTTTTAACCTGTGTAACGAGCGTTTTAAGTGTCATAACAGGCTTTATATCAAGCGACATTTCTAAATCAGCATCTGGTTTAAGACCGTAAAGCATAATACCGAGTCGTGTCATATTAAGATGCATATCTTTTTCAAGCATAATTCCTGCAGAATTGCAACAGTGCTTGTATTTGAACTTAAAACCATTTTTCTCTAAAAAATCGCAGACATATGTAAAACGATTATATTGCGTTTTAGTGAAATTGCCTTTTTTATCACCGCTACGGTCTGATGCTGCAAAATGGGTGTAAATACCGTCAAAATTCAAATTTTCGAGCGCCAAACATTCGAGCAAATCATCCTTAGCATCCTCGCGCCAACTAAAACCTATTCTCGACATACCTGTGTCGATCTTTAGATGACAATTATAGGTGCATTTGTTGGCTTTAGCGTGGCTAGAGAGTTCACGCGCATATGAAAGCGAGTGCACGGTCTGTATAAGGTCGTATTGTTTAAGAATATAGGAATATTCAGGTGGCGTATAACCTAGAATTATAATAGTTTTTTCAATTCCCGCAAGACGTAGTTCAACCGCTTCGTCAACACTTGCAACGGCGAAAAATTTGGCATATCTTTTAGGCAACGCTTTGGCAACGGTTGTTGCACCGTGACCGTATGCATCTGCTTTAATAACGGCAAGAATATCACCGCCTGTAAAATTTCGTGCAGTATTAAAATTATGTACAAGGGCGTCAAGGTCAATCTCTGCCCAAGTTCTTTTTAAGAAAGATTTCATACAGACCTCCATAAATCTTTTTTGCCAACGGCATACAAGGAAAACACAAAAATCCCCAAAGCACCGAATATAAAAGGCAAATTTGCCCTAAAAAGTTAAAGGGTATGTTGCTGTAATCCCAAACGGAAAAGTCAAGATAAATGTTAAAAAATAGACCAAAAAGCAGTTCAATTATCGTCACGGAAAAACTGCCTAGTATACAGCGGTAAAGTCTATGAATACCGTAACAACGCGTTTCTATAAATGCAAATATCAAAATAGAAAAACCGCCCGCCAACATCATAGACCAGTGTGTATGTCCGCGCCATATAAGTTCAATAACAGCATAACCAACCGCACCGATAAAAAACAAAATTAATGCGGATAAAAACTTTTTCAAAACATATCACCAGACATATGATTTGAAAAAGCAAAAAAATTATACGTTAAATAAGAATTCTACAACGTCTCCGTCCTTCATAACATATTCCTTACCCTCGGTTCTTACAAGACCTTTGACCTTAGCGTTGGCAAGTGAGCCGCATTCCATAAGACTGTCAAAATCAATAACCTGTGCGCGAATAAATCCACGTTCAAAATCAGTGTGAATTTTACCAGCGGCTTGCGGCGCTTTAAATCCATTACGAATAGTCCATGCGCGTACTTCTTTTTCACCTGCTGTAAGGAAAGAAATCAAACCTAAAAGATGGTAGCTTTTTTGAATTAATCGGTCAAGTCCCGAGCTTTCAAGTCCAAGCTCCTCTAAAAACATCATTTTTTCTTCTTGTGACATTTCGGCAATATCCGCTTCGGTCTGTGCACAAATCGGCAAAACTTCCGAACCTTCTTTTGTGGCAATATCCTCAACTTTTTTGAAATTCTCATTATTTTCTACACCGTTTGCAAAGTCGTCCTCGCTCATGTTGGCAGCGTAAATAATTGGCTTAGATGTCAAAAGGTCTATTGTTGAAAGTATTGTCGCTTCATCTTCATTAAGTTCCATGCTACGAGCGCAGTTACCCGAATCCAAATGTGAGTAAAGCTTTTTCAAGAAATCAAGTTCACTTTGTAAAGTTTTGTCGCCCTTGAGGTCTTTAGTGGTTTTGGCAATTCTGCGTTCCAAAACCTCCATATCAGAAAAAATAAGTTCTGTGTTTATAGTTTCAATATCTCGTGTGGGGTTAATGTTGCCGTCAACGTGAATAATATTGTCGTTACTAAAACAACGTACAACGTGAACAATGGCATCAACCTCGCGTATGTTCGCAAGAAACTTGTTACCAAGACCTTCGCCTTTTGAAGCGCCTTTTACAAGACCGGCAATGTCAACAAATTCAATGATTGCAGGTACAATGGGCGGCACCTTGGTGCCAACTGTGTACATTTCGGCAAGGCGGTCAAGACGCTTGTCAGGTACCGATACTACACCAACATTTGGGTCAATGGTACAAAAAGGATAGTTCGCAGATTCAGCACCCGCATTGGTAATAGCATTAAAAAGTGTGGATTTGCCAACATTTGGCAGACCAACAATACCTAATTTCATTAAAATACCTCCGAGCATTCCATTATCCATTCAATTATACGTCTAAAAACGACATTTTACAAGCAAAATAAAAAAATTTTTAAAAACACTTTATTTTATACATTAGTTATTGTATAATATTGTTAATAATATATTAGGGGTGAACGCTGTGGCAACTAAATTTACGGTCACTTTGGCAAATATAATAAAAGAGTTTTTGCTTGAAAATTTGTATTGTCCTGAAAAACCTGAAAATCTTTTGATAGACAGTAACGAAACCAACCGTCCTGGATTGCAGTTTTGCGGGTATTATGAGTATTATGACTGCAAACGAATTCAGGTGCTTGGCAGAAGTGAAATCAGTTATCTATACGGTCTTCCGGATGAGGATTATAAAACAGCAGTTAACAAATTTTTTGAAACAAAACCCGTTGCTGTTATCGTAACGCGCGAAATAGAAGTCAGGGAAGAGATGCTTAAGGCAGCAGAAAAATATGCTGTACCTTTGCTTCGTACAACAGATACTACATCGGGTTTTTTGTCTGCGTTAATAGCATATTTGAATGTTCAACTTGCTCCCCGTGTTGTCCGTCATGGAGTTTTGGTAGAGGTTTACGGTGAAGGAATATTGCTTTTAGGTGAAAGCGGCGTTGGTAAAAGTGAAACCGCAATTGAGCTTGTAAAGCGTGGTCACCGCCTTATCGCAGACGATGCAGTTGAAATAAGACGAGTATCTTCAAAATCACTTGTCGGCAGTTCACCCGAAAATATACGTCATTTTATTGAGCTTCGCGGCATAGGCATTATCAATGCGAGTCGTATTTTCGGTGCGGGTGCTGTTAAACTAACAGAGAAGATTGACTTGGTTGTTAATATTGAGCCTTGGAATCAAAACAAGGTTTATGACAGAATGGGACTTGACGACCAAACAACCGAAATTTTAGGCCTTACGGTGCCCTCAATTACGGTACCCGTAAAGCCTGGACGTAATCTTGCGGTTATTATAGAGGTAGCCGCTATGAACAACCGTCAGAAAAAGTTAGGTTATAATGCGGCACACGATTTGCTTGAAAGACTTGGAATGAGTGAATCCAATGACGCAAGTGATACATCGGGATATTCAGGAAAGTAGAGGGAAATTTATGTATACTTTAGGCATTGATTTAGGCGGTACAAATATCGCCGTTGGTGTAGTTAACGAGAATTATGAAATTGTCGGTCGCGGAAAGATAAAAACAAACGCAAACCGTCCTGAAGAGGAAATCATTGCGGATATGGCAAAAGCATGTTTCATTGCGTTGGAGGATGCGGGGCTTACCCTTAGCGATATTTCTTCAGTCGGAATTGGCACACCGGGTAGTGTAGACCCCAAAACCGGTTATGTATTGGTTTCGAATAATATTAGTTTCTCCAATACGCCAATGGTTGACATGTTAAAAACACATCTTGGCGAAGATATTAAATATTATCTTGAAAATGATGCAAATGCCGCTGCTTTTGGTGAATATCTTGCTGGTGCAGGTAAAGGCACGAAGGACTTTGTAATCGTAACGCTGGGTACGGGTGTTGGTTGCGGTATTGTTATTGATGGAAAACTTTTCACAGGCACAAATTATGCAGGTTCAGAAGCGGGTCATACTGTCATTGTTTATGACGGCGAAGACTGTACATGTGGAAGAAAAGGCTGTTGGGAAGCATATGCGTCCGCTACTGCGCTTATTAATCAAACAAAGGCTGCAATGCTTAAAAATAAAGATAGTAAAATGTGGGAAATGGTTGGAGGAGATATTAATAAAGTTAATGGACTTACTGCGTTTGACGGCATGCGCAATGGCGATGCGGCTGCAAAAACAGTAGTTGATAACTACATCAATTATATTGCCTGTGGTGTTACAAACCTTGTAAATGTTTTTCAACCTGACCTTTTGTCAATTGGCGGCGGTATATCGCACGAGGGTGATAATATCGTTGTGCCGATTCGCAAGTTTGTTGAACGCGAACGCTTCTCTAAAAACGTAGCAAAACAGACTAAAATAAACACAGCGCGTCTTGGTAACGATGCGGGAATTATCGGCGCAGCCTGTCTTTATAAAAATTATTAATCTGGAGGAAATATGGTGGATATAGCGGCTTTGGTTTCTTCGCTTGATGCTATGAAAATTGAATATTTGTGCAATTGTCCGATGTCGTTATATACCTCCTTTAAAATTGGCGGTCCTGCGGATGTTATGATAAAACCGCACAGTGTGGAGCAACTTAAGACAGTGCTAAACGTTTCCAAAAAGCATAATGTGCCTGTTTTTGCTATAGGTAAAGGTTCTAATCTGCTTATTTCTGACGATGGAATTGAGGGCGCAGTAATTAACATTTCATCGGGTTTAGATGAAATAAAAATGCTTGGTGAAACAACAGTAGAATGTGGTGCGGGAGCATCACTTTCTGCACTTTGCAATTTTTGTTTGGAACATGGACTTTCGGGTTTGGAATTTGCATACGGAATTCCAGGTAGTGTAGGCGGCGCTATTTACATGAATGCTGGGGCTTACGGCGGTGAAATTAAAAATGTTATTACTTCCGCCGCGTATCTTACGGCTGATGGTGAAGAGTGTGTCTTGCCAGCCGAAAAACTTTGTTTATCATATAGAAAAAGCCGCTTTAGCGATACTGATGATATAATATTGTCGGCTAGGTTTGAGTTAATACCTGACAACACCGATAATATTCGCGAACGAATGGATGATTATATTAAAAGACGTAAAGATAAGCAACCGCTCTCGTATCCTAGTGCAGGTAGTACGTTCAAGCGTCCGCAAGGATACTTTGCGGGTGCGCTGATAGAGCAGAGTGGTCTTAAAGGGTTCTCGGTGGGAGGCGCACAAGTTAGTGAAAAACATGCCGGTTTTGTGATAAATAAAGGCGGTGCAACTTGTAAAGATGTTACGGATTTAATGGCGCATATTGTTAAAATTGTCGAAGAGAAATTTGGCGTCACACTCGAGGCGGAAATTATAAAATCGGGGAGGTAATTTAGTTGGAACTGTTGATAGTTACAGGTATGTCTGGTGCGGGTAAATCACAGGTCGTTAATGTGTTGGAAGATATTGGATATTACTGTGTTGATAATATTCCACCGCAACTGATTACTTCTTTTGTAAACGTAATGTCGGGCAACACCGAAATTGGAAAAGCGGCAGTTGTTATTGATGTGCGTGTTGGTAAAAACTTTGTTGATATACCGCCTGTTTTAGAAAAGATGAAATCAAGCGGTATAGATTATAAAATTGTTTTTCTTGACTGTGCAGATGATGTTTTGGTTCGCAGATATAAAGAAACGCGCAGAAAACACCCGCTTTCACAAAACAAAGTTTCGCTTATTGATGCCGTTAAATCAGAACGAAAACTTTTAAATCCAGTGCGGCATATTGCAGATTTTGTGTTGGATACAACCCAAACCTCAGTCCGACAACTCAAAGAACAGGTGAATATGCTGTTTGTAGGTAACTCGCACGAGGGTATGGCCATACGCTGTATGTCTTTTGGCTTTAAACACGGTCCTGCAACCGAAGCAGACCTTATGTTTGATGTGCGTTGTTTGCCTAATCCATATTACATAGATGAACTTCGCGAAAAAACGGGACTGCAGGATGAAATTAAAGATTTTGTGCTTAAAAGCGAGGAATCTATTGAATTTAAAAAACGTTTGATTTCGTTTATTGATTACGCCGTTCCCCTGTATTGCAGTGAGGGAAAAAGCCAACTTGTAATTGCTGTTGGCTGTACGGGAGGAAAACATAGGTCTGTTGTATTTGCAGAACTTGTCCACAAACATTTGCGTGAGCAAAACTATAACACAAGCGTAATCCATCGCGATATAACAAAATAAAGGTGATGTAAATGTCTTTTTCACAAGAAGTGAAAAATGAATTGTGTCAAGGAAGACCTGCCCTTTGCTGTAAGTATGCCGAATGTTACGGTATGCTGCTTTTCGGCAGGTCTTTTCAAAAAGGTGATATTTCTTTTTTAACCGCTTCAAAAGATGTAGCACTGCATCTTGCAGAACTTATTAAAGCCTGTTTTGATATTACGGTTATGATATCAGAGGGCGCTGTTAAAAAGCCAACCTATCTACTCTCGGTTATGGGTGAGATGGATATAAAAAGAATATTATTGAAATATGAACGTTATGGCACAAATGCATTTTTAGGATTAAATTACGATATCCTTAAAAAAGAATGTTGTGTAGAGTCTTTTTTGCGCGGTGCTTTTTTAAGTTGCGGAAGTGTAAGTGACCCTAATAAGAGTTTTCATGCAGAATTTGCAATTAAAAATAGCGCACTTTCGGGCGATTTATTTACAATTCTTTCTGAACGTGGTTTGTCACCGCGATATGCCGAAAGACAGGGTAAAAGCGTAATTTATTTTAAAAATGGTGCAGACATAGAAGATTTATTGACGGCAATAGGCGCCACGATGCACTCATTAGAAATAATGAATGTTCAAATTCTTAAAGATATAAGAAATAAGACCAACCGAATTAAAAATTGTGATAACGGAAATATTTCACGTAATATTGAGGCGTCTGCTATACAGTGTGCGGCAATTGAAAAATTAAAAAAAGCGGACAGGCTCTCAACTCTTCCGCCAGAACTATATGAGGTTGCATTGTTGCGACTGGAACATCCAAACCATTCACTTTCAGAACTTTGTAAACTTATGGATAACAAAATTACCCGTTCGGGTATGAATCATAGAATAAAGAAACTTTTAGAACTTGCAGAAAGGTAGGTGACAGATATGGGTTTTGTCCATCTTCACGTTCATACCGAATATAGCCTTTTGGATGGCGCTTGTCGTATTGGCACATTGCTGGATGCCGCAAAAGAATTGGGGCAAAATGCCATAGCTATTACCGACCACGGCGTTATGTATGGCGCTGTAAATTTTTATAAAGAAGCCCAAAAACGCGGTATTAAAGCAATTATAGGATGCGAAGTTTATGTTGCACCGCGCACCCGCTTTGATAAAGTGAGGGGACTAGATAACGAATACAATCATCTGGTCCTGCTGTGCAAAAACGAAACAGGTTATAAAAATTTGATAAAGCTTGTTTCGGCAGGTTTTACAGACGGTTTTTATTCCAAACCTCGTATTGATAAGGACTTGCTTAAAGAGCATAGCGAAGGTTTAATTGCTCTTTCCGCATGTCTGGCAGGTGAAATACCGCGTCTTCTGACGCGTGGTGAATACGATAAAGCGCGTGATGTTGCACTTTATTACAACTCGCTTTTTGGAGACGGAAATTATTATATAGAACTTCAAGACCACGGAATTATAGAACAAAAACAAATTTTGCCGTATCTTTTGAAGCTTAGCAACGAAACGGGAATACCGCTTGTTGCAACCAACGATGTGCATTATGTCGGTAAAGATGACTGGAAAATGCAAAAGGTACTAACCTGTATCCAAACCGGAAGTAAAATTACCGATGAAAATATTTTAGAGTTCAAGACAAACGAATTTTATCTAAAAAGCGAAGAAGAAATGTCGGTGCTTTTTTCTTCTTATAATGATGCGCTCTCTAATACTCAAAAAATTGCTGATATGTGTAATTTTGAATTTGAATTTGGAAACATAAAACTGCCTTTTTTTGATATTGGTGCGCAGGACCATTTTGAATTTCTTAGAAATAAATGTTATCAAGGATTATACAAACATTATGGTAATAATCCTGATACTGTGGTTGTAGACAGGCTTGAATATGAGCTTAAGACCATAAATAATATGGGTTATGTGGACTATTATCTTATAGTGCAGGATTTTGTGAACTATGCTAAATCCAGGGGAATACCTGTAGGTCCGGGAAGAGGCTCTGGTGCGGGAAGTCTTGCTGCATATTGCGTTGGAATTACCGGAATTGACCCAATAAAATATAACCTGTTGTTTGAGCGTTTTTTAAATCCCGAACGTGTGTCAATGCCCGATTTGGATATAGATTTTTGTTATGTCCGCAGACCTGAAGTTATTGAATATGTTACCCAAAAATACGGCGCCGACAGGGTTGCACAAATTGTAACCTTTGGTACACTTGCTGCCCGCGCCGCAGTGCGCGATGTCGGTCGTGCTATGGATATGCCTTATGCTGTTTGCGATAAAATTTCTAAGCTTATACCAACTGCGCTTGGTATGACCATTGAACGCGCAATTACAGCTGTACCTGAACTTCGAAATTTAATAGAAACTGATGAAAAAATTAAAGAACTTATTTCTATTGCAAAAAGTATAGAGGGTATGCCGCGACACGCTTCAACACACGCAGCAGGTGTTGTTATTTCTGATAGAGCGGTATCAGATTACGTGCCTCTTGCCACAAACGATGAGATTGTTGTAACGCAGTACACAATGACCGCGCTTGAGGAGTTAGGTTTGCTCAAAATGGATTTTTTGGGATTACGAAACCTAACAGTCATTGACGATGCAGAACGAGAAATACGCAAAACACAGCCTGATTTTGATATTGAAAAAATACAAGTGGCTGATGCCGAGACTATGAAGATGCTGTCAGAAGGACATACTGACGGCGTGTTTCAGTATGAGTCTGCGGGTGTTCGCAATGTTCTTAGACAACTGAAACCCGAAAAACTTGAAGATTTAATTGCGGTGGTGTCACTTTATCGTCCGGGACCGATGGATTCCATTCCGAAATATGTAGAAAACCGACATAACCCCGAAAAAATTTCTTATCCCACTCCACTTCTTAAACCAATTTTGGATGTTACCTATGGCTGTATTGTGTATCAGGAGCAGGTAATGCAGATTTTTAGAAATATTGCAGGATATTCACTCGGCAGAGCGGATATTGTTCGCCGCGCAATGTCCAAAAAGAAGCACGATGTTATGCAAAAAGAGCGTAAAGCATTTGTGTATGGTGAAACGGACGAAAATGGTAATGTTATGTGTGAGGGAGCTGTTGCCCGCGGTATGAGCGAGTTAGACGCGCAAAAACTTTTTGATGATATGTCGGCTTTCAGTTCCTATGCTTTTAATAAATCCCACGCAGCCGCATATGCCGTTGTTGCCTATCGCACAGCATATCTTAAATGCCATTATCCTAAAGAGTATATGGCGGCGCTTCTTACAAGCGTTTTGGATTCTGCTGGAAAAATATATGAATATACTAACGAATGTACCCGTCTTGGCATAAATGTTTTACCACCGCACGTTAATGAAAGCCGCGGTGCGTTCAGCGCATGTAGTGACGGCATTCGTTTTGGATTACTTGCAATTAAAAATCTTGGCAGAGGTTTAATAGACAGACTGATTGAGGAAAGAGAAAAAAACGGTCCTTTTACCTCAATGTATGATTTTTGTCTGCGTACAGACGGACGTGATATGAATCGCCGTGCGCTTGAAGGACTTATCAAAAGCGGCGCGCTTGACTCACTTGAACAAAACAGACGATATATGCTGCAAAATATCGATAAAGTGCTTGACGATGTTTCAAATTATAAACGTTTTACGGGCGGCGGACAAATGAATCTCTTTGGTGATACGATAGAATCCGCACCGCCTGTTACCGATGTATATTGCGAAGAACTGTCGCAAAAAGAAATTTTACAAATGGAAAAAGAGGTAACAGGACTTTATCTTTCGGGACACCCAATGAACAATTACGAAAAATATGTCAGGTATATTAAGTCTGCAAAGATTAACAATATTCAAAACGAGGAATATAATGATGGTGACCGTTTGACACTCGTTGCACTTATATCTTCTTTGAAGGTGAAAACCACAAAAAACAATTCACAAATTGCTAATGTTGTTTTAGAGGATATAACAGGCACGATTGACTGCGTTGTTTTTGGCAAAGTTTTTGCAGAATATAAGCCTCTTTTTAAAGAGGGTGAGGTAGTAAAATTCATATGTCGTGTGTCTGAAAGGGAAGATAGACCTATTGAATTGCTTTGTGAAAGGGTAGAACATGTTACACAGGCGGAACTTTCTGCTGCCGAAAAGGCTATTCCTAAAAAACTTTATATTAGGGTTGATAGCATCGAAACCCCAACTATGACATCGGTAAAACAGATTTTATCAACCGAAAGAAAGAACAGTAATGCCGGTATACCTGTTTATATCTATACAAAAAACGATAAAAAAACACTTGTTGCTCCTAAAAACATGTGGATTCCTATAGAAAATATAGGTATTGTATTTCAAAAACTTGCGGTTATTTTGGATGAAGATAATATCAAAATCACTTATTAGTATCTCAAATTTAATGGAAAAATTAAATTAATAAAAATTTTGCCAAATATTGTTGAAATAAATATAAAAATGTTTTATAATTACTTCGTTTTGACAAGATTACGGATTTTTGTGGAGTTGAAAGTTTATGAGTATGAAGAAAATTGCCGTATTGACCAGCGGCGGTGACGCACCGGGAATGAATGCTGCGGTTCGTGCTGTTGTAAGAACTGCATTATATAGAGGAATTGAAGTGGTAGGCGTTCTTAACGGATTTAACGGATTATTT
>JAZRZS010000057.1:0-24900 GCA_045601505.1 Acutalibacteraceae bacterium | reverse complement strand
CCCAAAACTGCCCTGTCACGCGGCTACCGAAACGCTTGTATCGTTGCCCATTACTTGCACCGCCACCATTGTAACCATTTCGCACTGGGTGGGGTTGACTTTACCCGGCATTATGGAACTTCCAGGCTCGTTTTCAGGTATGGTGATTTCCCCTATTCCACAACGAGGCCCCGAAGATAAAAGGCGGATATCGTTAGCAATTTTCATCAAATCCGAGGCGAGTGCCGTAAGAGCGCCGTGCGCCACCGCTACATCCGAAAGCGATGTGAGTGAACGGAATTTATTATCTGACGATGAAAAATCAATACCCGTTTCCTCTTTTAAATATTCTGCAACGCGGTCACCGAATTTTTCGGGTGCGTTAAGTCCCGTTCCAACGGCCGTACCGCCGATTGCCAATGGCAATAGCCCTTTAATGTTTCGCTTTATTGCCGCAATATCTGCATCTAACATACCGCGCCAACCGCTGATTTCCTGTGAAAAGGTAAGTGGGACTGCATCCTGCAGATGCGTTCTACCGATTTTTATTATCCCCTCGTTTTCCTGTTCGAGCAAATAAAAAGTGTCACGCAGTGCCTCTGCTGCGGGGATTAATCTTTCTGTTATCTCTCTACAGAAGGCTATTCTCATAGCGGATGGATAGGTATCGTTTGAACTTTGAGAACAGTTAACAGTATCGTTAGGGTGCAAAAGGTTTTCACCCACACTCATATTAGCACGGTTTGCAATAACCTCGTTGACATTCATATTTGTCTGTGTGCCGCTGCCCGTCTGCCAAACAGAGAGCGGAAATTCACCCGACAGGGTGCCGCTTTCAATCTCTTTACAAACCTCTGTTATTGCATTTCGCTGTTTCTCGGTTATTTTGCCAAAATCAAAATTAGCCTTAGCACAAGCCGATTTTAATTTTGCAAACGCCACTATTACCTGGCTTGGCATTTGTTCTTTTCCTATTTGAAAATTTCTGCGACTACGTTCGGTCTGTGCGCCCCAAAAATTTTCCTTTGGCACCTCAATCTCGCCGATAGAGTCTTTTTCAATTCTATATTCCATATAATTCCCCACCAAAATTTGTTAATATCATAATAACACCAAAAACCCTTGAAAGCAAGAATAAAAAGCACCTATCCGTACGGCGAAGGGTAAGCCGAACAGACAAGTGCTTTTTATTTTATTATATGTATAATTTATGCGCAGTGGGAAACGCTATCCTCTGCTTTAATAATGAGCGCCTTTTTTTGTGCGCGACGACTACGGAAATTAAGGGCGATTTTTTCCTCTAATTTAACAAGCGTATCCTCACGTAACACTGCGAAAATAACGGCTGCCGCCAAGATAAGTTCTATCGCTGTTTGAATAATAAATCCTATGCTCATTTTTCATTTCCTCCCAAAACGAACATTTGTTCGTTTTCTGTAATTATATTATATAACAAGGGTTTTCATTTGTCAAGTCCCTTTTTACATTTTTTATTTTACAGGCTCAATAGTCCGTATAAACGGACTTTGCGTTTTCTTTTTTTGTGTTGATATTTTTATAATATGAAAGTATAATATAATATATACTAATCTTTTGGGGGACTTGCGATATGGATTGCAAACAGTTCTGGAATAATTTAGAGGGTAAAAAAATTGCTATGTGCGGCATCGGCATTAGCCACACACAGCTTATACTTGATTTTTTAAAACGCGGTGCGCGTGTATTTGCCTGTGACCGCCGTACGCGCGAACAGTTAGGCGACCTTGCGTTGACTCTTGAAAACGCAGGTGCCGAACTGCGCCTTGGCGAAAAATATCTTGATAATCTTGAAGTGGATATTATATTCCGCACACCCGGTATGAACTTTAATCTGCCAGAACTTTATTCGGCGCGAAAAAAAGGCATTGCCGTCACAAGTGAGATGGAGGTGTTTTTTGACCTCTGCCCCGCTATGATTTTTGCCGTTACGGGTTCTGACGGAAAGACCACCACAACCACGCTGATAGCCGAAATGCTTAAAAGCGAGGGTAAGACGGTGCATCTTGGCGGAAACATCGGAACGCCGCTTTTGCCGATTATTGATAAAATTAAACCTGAAGATTATGTTGTTGTTGAATTATCATCATTCCAACTTATTTCTATGCGCAAGAGTCCCGATGTTGCGGTTGTTACCAACGTTGCGCCCAACCATCTTGATGTTCACAAGGATATGGACGAATATGTTGAGGCAAAACGCAATATCATTATGCACCAGAACGCATTTTCGCGCACGGTGCTTAATTATGATAATGAAATCACCGTTGGTTTTAAGCCCGATGCACGCGGACAGATGTTAGGCTTCAGCATGGAAAGAAGCATTAAAAACGGTGCTTGGCTTGACGGCGAAGGTATGCTCCATATGAGTTACAGGGGTATTGACGTACCGTTGCTTGACAGACGCGAAATTGCTGTTTTGGGTGACCATAATGTTGCTAACTATCTTGCCGCTATATCGGCGGTTTGGGGTTATGTCAGTGCCGAGAGCATCCGCGAGGTTGCAAAAACCTTTAACGGCGTTGAGCATCGAAATGAATTTGTACGCGAAATTAACGGTGTTAAGTATTATAATGACTCCATAGCCTCCAGTCCTACGCGTACCATAGCAGGACTTAAGGTTTTTGACGGTAATGTAATTTTACTTGCCGGTGGATACGATAAGCATATTCCTTTTGAACCAATGGCTCCTTATATTATAGACAAGGTTAAACTCCTGCTATTGACCGGACCGACCGCAGACGCTATTGAAAAGGTTGTCCGCGAATGTGAGGGGTATGACGGAAAGCCCGAAATTATAAAACTCAATAGCATTAAAGAGGCTGTAGAGGTTGCGCACAACCGTGCCGTAAGCGGTGATGTTGTGACATTAAGCCCCGCCTGTGCGAGTTTTGATGCTTTTCCAAACTTCGCGGCAAGAGGTAAATATTTTAAGGACTTGGTGAACGGACTTTGATGGATATTAAAAAAACTATTAGAGAACTTTCAAACAGCGTATGTATCGGTCATATCGATGATGCGCTGAAATTCGCAGAGGGTATGCTACCTGCAAACTGTGAAATAAAACGCCTTTACGGAAACAGTCTTTCGGCCTTTATAAAGGGCAAAAGCGATTATACGGTTGCTGTTGAAGCGCATATTGACGAGATAGGTTTTATTGTAACCGATATAAACGGCGGTTTTTTAAAAGTAGCCGCAGCAGGTGGGTTTGATTTACGCACTCTGCCCTCACACCGCGTTATAGTACACGGCAAAGAGAATTTGGACGCCGTATTTACAAGCGTCCCGCCCCATCTTTCTAAAGACGATGACGAGTTTGATGATTTATCCAAACTGTCGATTGATACAGGACTTTGTGATGCCAAAGATTTGGTGTCGATTGGGGATTTTGTAACATATTCCGCCAAGTGTGAAGATTTACAGGGCAACCGCATTACAGGTAAATCACTTGACAACAGGGCGGGTGTTGCCGCACTTATTTATCTTGCAAATATGATAAAAGAAGAGCCGCCTGTTAATGTGCTGATTATGATTTGCAACGCAGAAGAACTTGGCACACGCGGTGCAAAAACCGCGGCGTTTGAGTGCCACTTTGACGAAGCGGTTGCGGTTGATGTTAGTTTTGCAGCTTACCCAGGGGTTAAGCCCGAACAGTGCGGAAAATTATCGGGCGGAGCTATGATTGGGCAGTCGCCCATTTTATCACGCAAGGTGATAAACGGACTTATTTCGGCGGCTGAAAAAGGTGCTGTTCCCTATCAACTTGAAACGATGGGCGGAAACACATCAACCGATGCCGATGTTTTGACGGTTACCAAACACGGCATACCGACAGGTCTTGTTTCTATTCCGCTTCGCAATATGCACACCGATGCAGAGGTTATAGACACAGATGATGTTTTGGCGGTAGCAGAACTGCTTTATTCATACATTATGGCAGGGGGTATAAGAAATGCTTGAACTCATTAAAAACCTCTGTTCCTTGGACGGTGTATCAGGAAATGAAGACGCAGTTAGAGAACGAATTATAGAACTAATAGACGGGCATTGCGAATATACGGTTGATAACCTTGGCAATATTATTGCTTTCAAAAAGGGTAAAAGCCGCCCCGCTAATAAGATAATGCTTGATGCGCACATGGACGAGGTTGGTTTGATTGCCACATATATAACCGATGACGGACTGATAAAGTTTGATACTATCGGTTTCATTAAGTCCGAAAGTCTGCTTTCCCAACGTGTGCGTTTTGGTGACACTTTAGGTGTTATCGGCAACAAGCCTATGCATCTCACAAGCGCGGATGAACGCAAAAAATTGCCAAAACACACCGACCTTTATATTGATATAGGTTGTGACAGCAAAGAAGCTGCCGAAAGGCTTGTCAAAGCAGGTGATACCGCCGTTTTCTCTGTGCCTTTTTGCGAGAAAAACGGCAGAATTACCGCCCGTGCGCTTGACGACCGCATTGGTTGCGCCGTTCTTATAAAAATGATTTTATCCGAGCCCCTATATGATTTTTATGCTACATTCACAGTCAGCGAGGAGATCGGCACAGTGGGCGCTATGTGTGCAACCTACACCGTATCACCCGACTGCGCTATTTGCCTTGAAGCCACAACAGCGTCCGACATTCCCGGTGTTTCGGGTGGGGAACGCGTTACGGTAATCGGCGAAGGTCCTGCTGTTTCGTTTATGGATAAGGGTACACTTTATGACCGCGAACTATTTGATATTGCCATAAACAGCGGTCTTAAATGTCAGAAAAAAACCGCTGTTGCGGGTGGAAATAACTCACGCTCTATTCAGCGTTCACGCGGGGGCGTTAAAACTATTGCTATTTCTGTCCCCTGTCGCTATATCCATTCAAGTTCCTGTCACGCTGATATGTGTGATATCAACGACACTCTTAACCTTTGCGAATATATGCTTTGTAGGTTGGGTGGCAAAAATGATTAAACTTGTAAACCGTTTTTGTGAAGAGCCTATAATTGACCCTAATTATATAAAAATTGCCGCAAGTATTAAGGCTTATGGCACCGGAAAGCCCTTTTGCACAGTATGGCAAACGGGTGAAACCCTGATTTGTAAAATTGATTCGCATATTATAATTTATGGCGATGATTTTGTGTCTGATGAACTGAAAAAATTTCTATCGGTAATTGGGACAAGCAGTATATCACTATCTGTTTCGGCGGCGGAGAAACTCGGTTTTCCATATACAAAAGTTAATATTTTGGAATGCAAAAAAGGTTTTTCTGCGGCGGCTGATTTTGCGCCATCTTGCGACACGGTCTATGACATACTGAATACGGGTACCGATGGTGATATTGTATTGCCCGAAAGAACGGCATTTATCGCCGACCTTTCACACAGGATAAGACACGGCACCGCCTGTGCCGCAACCTACAAGGGCACCGTTTGTGTGGCGCCCTACATAACAGAAAGCGCCGCTCTCATATGCGGTGTTTGTGCAGGAGACAGCCGCGGCAGCGGATTCGCGGGTGTTTGCGTTTCGGCGCTTGTAAATCATCTATCCTTGCCTACGCTTGTCCTCTGCCGTGACTCGCTTTTGCCATTTTACAAGAAATTTATGTTCGAGAAGATAGGCGAAAACGCAGAAATTGAATTTTAATAATTTATTTTGTTGATTTTATGAGAATTATAATGTAATATATAATATATTCGGAAAGGGGGACGCATTGTGGAACGGATTTACGATTCTTCGGCTTTGGACATTGTACCGATGTCTGACGGAATGGTTTTTTCATATTGTCAAGACAAGACAGACGAGCAAATGACGGTTGCTTTTAAGCTGATTTCGTTTGAAAGCGGCGTTATGACCAATGTGACTCCCGATTTTTACTCTATTGCTAAGTTCGGCACACAATATAAATCCCGTCCAATGCAGGAATATAATCTTGTTACCTGTAAAATTGCAGAACTTGCGGACGGACGAACATTTTTTGTTGCCGACAACGGTGAAGCGGGTATTGTCGACCTTGACGATAACACTGTTTGGAACGGAACCGTTTTGCATCGCGGTAACACAGTTTCGGGGGTTGCTGCTGCGGGTAATTCTATTTGGTGTTCGTTTAAAGACAGCGGTGTTTTGATACGCTACAATGCACGTACAATGCGTGATGAGCTTCGCCTTGGGGGCGGCAGAAATCCTGTTATCACATCACCTAAAGGCATATTTATTGAAGACGGAATTATGAAGGTCTGCGATGTATCGGAACGCAAGATTTTTGCAATTGACCTTAGCTCCTATTCAATGCAAATATATAGGGAGTTTGACGAGCCTGTACACCAGTATATTAAAATCCGTGATTATGAATTTGTTTTACTTGATTCGGGACTTTATATGTTATAAGACGATAGTGCAAAGCACTATCGTCTTTCTATTTTTTCCGCTATTTTTTCGGTATGTTTACCTACGAGTGAAAAATCCATTGCGTTTATATAATAATTTTCTAGCAAATCGTGGGTATGTTTTGCCTCTGCTATTATTCTTACAGCTTCCATTAGCAGTTCATCTGCGGCGCGTTTTGCAAAAGCTATTTTTGTTTTACAGACCGCTTTATCTGCGGCATTTATGAATCGGCGCGAATGAATACATCTTGTAACGCCTTCTGGATGGGTATGGCGGTTTTGGCTGCAAAAAGCAAGAGATAATTTTGGGAATATAATGTGGTCGATTTGAGTCGGGTTTACAGCGTTATAACAGGTTATTATTTCCTGTTTTCTCTTAACAGCAACACTTTTTATTACCGAAAAGATTATATCTTTTACCCCTCCGCATTCATCCTCTACCGCTATTATGGTGTCTGCCAACTTTTCAGGCGTGTTTTTAAAGAAAAGCAGTCCTTTGGGTGTTATCCCGCCCAAAAATCTTATATGCTCTTTATGCCCCTTGCCCTCCTTAATAAGACGGTTGGCAAGTTTTTCGGCGTAAATCGCTGTGCGTTCTGCATCCACAAACTGCAGTGACATTCTGTTTATATCAGAAAGCAGTGCCCCCGCCGCCGCAATATAGCGTGATGCACGTGAGTGAAGTGCTTTATTCTCCCTTGTAAGTTTAAGTATTTCTTCCCTGTCTTTCTCTAATTTTTCTTCATCCCAACAGTCCGATAGATTAACTATGGTTTCACAAACGCCTGCAAAAGACGGGTCTAGTGTGTGCGGTGCTGTTCCATCCATTATTACTACGCGTTTATCGGGGAATATTACCGCATCGAGTGAATCGGGGTCGCTGCTACAGTGGCAGAGTTCTACCCTCTCACCCTTTTCACCAAAATATGCCGCAAGGCTTTTCATCATGGACGATTTGCCCGTGCCTGGACCACCCTTTATTATGTAGGCTTTCCAGCCATCGTCCGCACTGTAACAACTGCCAAAATATGACACAAAACCCTTAGCGCTATTTGCCGCCAAAAAGGTTTTAGGTAACGTATTTATATCAAACATTATATCACCCTCCTAAATTCATACTATTCATTTACAGAGAGTTATGACAGCGTTTTGCTTGATTTTATTTCTCGTTTGTGATAAAATTGGTTTACGAGTTGGCCAGACGGCTGCGGGTTTATACCTGAGGAAAGTCCGAGCATCATAAGGCGGGATAGCAGCTAACGGCTGCCGAGGGTGACCTTAAGGGAGAGTGCAACAGAGATATACCGCCACCGTCTCGGTGGTAAGGGTGGAAAGGCGAGGTAAGAGCTCACCGACCGAATGGAGACATTTCGGTCCTGTAAACCCTATCCGATGCAACACAAAATAAGGCTATACATTTGCCTGATGTGCCTTGAAATGTGGCTTGAGCAGCAAAGCGATTTGCTGTCGAGATAGATAGTCGTCCAAGACAGAACTCGGCTTACAGACCGACTCGTATTAAAAAAGACCGAACATATTGTTCGGTCTTTTTTAATTATAATCGTGTAGATGAAGTGTTAAGGACGAGCGGTGCATATATACGCTCATTACAAGCCCCATTGCCAAGTAAACGCTTAAAACCGAGGTGCCGCCTGCGCTGAAAAACGGCAGCGTTACGCCGATTACGGGCAGTACCGAAAGACACATTCCAAGGTTTATGATTATCTGTCCCGCAAGCATTGAAAATGCGCCTACACCAATAAAATATCCATATTTGTCATTGGTGGATTTAGCGAGTTTTAAAACACGCAGACAAACCGCAAAAAGCAGTATTACAACAACTATACAGCCGAGCATTCCAAGTTCTTCGCCAATACAGGTGAATATAAAATCGTTATATCCCTCAGGTATTGCGTCTTTAACCTGTGTTAAGGTGCCGTTAAACAGTCCTTGCCCGAAAATTCCTCCGTTTGCGAGGGCAATTCTACCGCGCCATTGCTGCCAACCTGTTCCGAGCAAATCCGACTCCAAATCAAACATCGTAATGATTCGTGCGCGTTGGTCATCATTCATAATAATAAAATAAATAAACGGAATTGCAACCACGACTGCGCTGACAGCAATTATCCAATACCGCAGTTTAAGCCCTGCCGCAAACATCATTCCAAGGAACATTAAAAGAAATATGAGCGCTGTACCGTCATCACCTTGAAAATGTATAAGCGCTACAGGAATTGCGCCGTGGATGCACAGCAGTATTACATTTTTAAGTTTATTCATATCGTTACCCGTATTAAAAAGGTGTAGCGGGAACGTAACCAGAAAACCTATCTTCAAAAATTCGGACGGTTGGAATGAAAAACCTAAAATGCGCAACCACGCTTTATCATCGGTTTCGCCAGGCGCATAGCCGAAAAAGAAGGTTAGTATTACGGGAATAAGCGTCAGCGCGGCAATAATAGGCCAGAATTTTGAAAGACGGCGGTAATCAAACCCCGAAATGACAACAACTGCGACAACGCCAATAATCGTTGCGAAAACCTGCATTAAAAACTGTCTGGGACTGCCAGTACCCGCATAATGTGTTGCGGAAAGCACGGCAAGGCAACCATAACCACTTGCGGCAAGGCACAGTATCAGCAAAAGTTTATCACATTCACGCAGATAGTCTGCTATTCTGCCAACAATTCTTCCCATTTTGCCACCCCTTTCTTATTATCTACAAATAACATTATATAAGAAAACAAAAATAAGTTCAAGTAGCACTTTATTATTACAATATTTTGTGGTATAATGTCATAGATAAAGTCGAAAGGTGGCGGTAAAATGGAATACATCTCTAAAAGTGAACGCGAAACATGCGCATTTGCCGCTGTGTTTTCTAAAAAACTGACACCGGGCAGTGTTATTGCCTTTTGCGGTGACCTTGGTGCAGGTAAAACCTGTTTTACAAGCGGACTGTGTGAGGGACTTGATTTCAGAGGAGAAGTTTCATCCCCCACTTTTGCTATTGTCAATGTGTACGAGGGGGGCACTCTTCCCATCTATCATTTTGATATGTACAGAATTACGGGTTGGGATGACCTTGAAACAACGGGATATTTTGAATATTTAGACCGCGCTGACGGAATCACCGTTGTAGAGTGGAGTGAAAACATCCACGCCGCGTTACCCGATGAGACAATTTATATTGAGATTAAAAAACTTGATGAAAAGACAAGAAAAATTATTATAAGCGGAGGTTTAGAACTATGAAAATGTTGGCTTTTGAATGTTCTGCAACCGCCGCTTCGGTTGCCATTTTGGAGGACAGCACTATACTTGGCAGCGCCTACAGCAACGTTAAACTCACCCATTCGCAGACACTTATGCCGATGATGGAAAATCTGCTTTTAAGCACAAAACTCTCTTTATCGGATATTGACTGTTTTGCTGTGTCAAACGGACCTGGCTCTTTTACGGGTATACGCATTGGAATAAGTGCTGTTAAGGGACTTGCTGCTGCAGAGCAAAAGCCTTGTATCCCGGTTTCGACACTCTTGGCTGCCGCTACACTTGTTAAATTTCATAGAGGAATTATCTGTGCCGTTATGGACGCCCGTTGCGGACAGGTTTATAATGCCCTTTTTAGAAGTGACGGACAGCATATTGAAAGGCTTTGTGATGACCGCGCCGTTTTAGCACAAGAACTTAAAACAGAGATTGAAAAATTTACACAAGATGTTATAATTGTAGGTGACGGTGCTGATATGTTTTATAATGCATTCCGCACAGAAAATATGCGTATAGCGCCGCCACATCTGCGTTTTCAAAACGCTTTAGGTGTTGCACTTGCAGCAAAACTTGAAGACGCAGTTTCTCACACCGAGCTTTTGCCGTTTTATTTACGTTTGCCCCAAGCCGAAAGAGAATTAAAAAAAGAAATGAGGATAAAAAATGATTGCTATTGGTTGTGACCACGGAGGTCTTAATGTTAAAAACGCCATTACCGCACATTTAAAGGAAAGAGGGTTAGAGGTTTGCGATTTTGGTACCTTTGACACCTCGTCTATTGATTATCCTGATATTGCAAAAAAAGTTTGCTCTGCTGTACAGAAAGGTGAAGCGGAGAAGGGAATTTTAGTTTGCGGAACGGGTATTAGAATGAGCATTGCCGCCAACAAACACAAGGGCATTCGCGCTGCGGTTTGTTCGGAACATTTTTCTACTCGCTACACCCGACTTCACAACGACTCAAATGTGCTTTGCCTTGGCGAACGCGTTATAGGCGCTGGACTTGCTTGTGAACTTGCCGATTTATTTATAGACACCGAGTTTGAGGGCGGACGCCATCAGACGCGTGTTGATAAAATTACTGAGATTGAAAATATGTAACGGAGGAAACTAAAATGAATGATAATGTATTTGTTATGGATCACCCGCTTATTCAGCACAAACTTTCAATTCTACGTAATAAGAACACAGGTTCTAAACAATTTCGCGAACTTGTAAGCGAAATTGCAATGCTTATGTGCTATGAATCCACAAGGGATTTGCCGCTTACCGACTGCACAATTGAAACACCTATGGCAAAGATGAAGGCCAAAAAATTAAAGGGTAGAAAACTTGCTTTTGTGCCCATTCTTCGCGCAGGTCTTGGAATGGTTGACGGAGTTTTAAGCCTCGTTCCCGCTGCAAAGGTTGGACACATTGGTATGTACCGCGACCCCGAAACACACGAGCCTGTTGACTATTACTGCAAACTGCCGAGCGACCTTGAAGAACGCGATGTTTTCGTGCTCGACCCCATGCTTGCAACGGGCGGCTCTGCTATTGACGCAGTTGCAAAGGTTAAACAATTTAACCCTCGCCATATTAAGTTTATGTGTATTATTGCCGCACCCGAAGGAATCAAGGCGTTTACAGAGACGCACCCCGATGTTCCTGTTTACTGTGCAGGACTTGATTCACATCTTAATGACCATTGTTATATCATCCCAGGTCTTGGTGATGCAGGCGACCGTATTTTCGGCACAAAATAATTGGAGGACTTTATGAAAGGTTTTATAAGTGTAATTGGAAAAGATAAGGTTGGTATTCTTGCCGCTGTTTCGGCAAAATGTGCCGAGTATAATGTTAACATTGCCGATGTTTCGCAGACCGTTATGTCGGATATGTTTACTATGATTATGATGATTGATATCGGTGCTATTTCGGTTAAGTTCGGTGATTTTGCCGCTCTTATGCACGAATATGGCAAGGAGATTGGAATGGAAATCCGTGTTATGCACGAAGACATTTTCAACTCTATGCACAGAATTTAGGTGGCACAATGATAAATACCAAAGACATTCTTGAAACCATACACATGATTTCGGATGAAAATTTAGATATCCGTACTGTTACTATGGGCATTTCCCTTTTAGACTGTGCAGACAGTGATATCGATGTTTCGTGCGAAAAGGTATATAACAAAATCACACGTTGCGCAAAAAATCTTGTTTCCGTATGCACGGATATTGAGCGCGAATATGGAATACCGATCATTAACAAGCGTATTTCAGTTACACCTATTGCTATTGTTGCAGCAACCTGCAAAGACGGTGATATCGTAAAATACGCACACGCTCTTGAACGCGCCGCCGCTGCTACGGGTGTTAACTTTATTGGCGGATATTCAGCACTTGTTCAAAAAGGATTTTCCGCGGGTGACCGCGAACTTATAGAAAGCATACCCCGTGCCCTAGCAGAGACCGAACATATTTGCGCTTCGGTCAATGTCGGTTCTACAAAGGCTGGTATCAACCTTGATGCCGTTGAACTTATGGGACGCATTATTAAAGAGGCGGCTGTGCTAACTAAAGACCGAAACTGCATCGGTCCTGCAAAACTCGTAGTTCTATGCAACGCACCTGACGATAATCCGTTTATGGCAGGTGCTTTCCACGGTGTTGGCGAACCTGACTGCGTTATTAATGTTGGTGTTTCAGGTCCAGGCGTTGTATGTGCTGCACTTAAAAACAGCAAGGACCTCAACATAACACAGGTTGCAGAACTTATTAAACGCACCGCTTTCAAAATTACCCGTATGGGACAATTGGTTGGCAGTCTTGCGTCAGAGCGTTTGGGTGTTCCGTTTGGCATTGTGGATTTATCCTTGGCTCCCACACCCGCTATTGGCGACTCGGTTGCGCATATTCTTGAAGAAATCGGTCTTGAACAATGCGGAGCGTACGGCACAACTGCTACACTTGCTATGCTTAACGATTCGGTAAAAAAAGGTGGCGTTATGGCATCGTCTAAAATCGGCGGTCTCTCGGGCGCCTTTATACCCGTTACAGAAGACGCAGGTATGATTGATGCTGCAACAAGCGGCAACCTTATTATTGAAAAGTTAGAGGCTATGACGGCAGTTTGCTCTGTCGGACTTGATATGATTAACATTCCTGGCGACACACCGTGCGAGGTTATTTCTGCAATTATTGCGGATGAAGCCGCAATTGGTATGGTCAACTCCAAAACAACTGCCGTAAGGGTTATTCCCGCTATTGACAAAAAAGCGGGTGACTTTCTATCTTTTGGCGGACTATTGGGCGAAGGACCTGTTATGCGGGTTAACACCTGTTCACCCGCCAAGTTTATTCACCGCGGCGGACAAATCCCCGCACCGATGCAAAGTCTTAAAAACTAATATAAACAAAAACGCCGAAGATTATCTTCGGCGTTTACTTTTTATTTATTTTCCTCTGGTCTATAAATATATTCTGCAATTTCGTCTAAAAATCCGTCACTACCATCCGAATATGCGATAATATTAAGAGGCTGTGTAAGGTCAAGACTGAATATACCCATTATCGACTTGGCGTTTACAAGATATTTACCAAGTGATATATCTATATCGTATTTTTTAGTATTAGCGATACTGGCAAGTTTTTTAACATCATCAATGCTGTATAGCATTATGGTTTCCTCGACCATTCGTTTCGCCTCCTCTTTTTCATTGCATTCTTTAGTCCTGTCACATTAAGTAGAATACACTTTTTTTGCGAAAAAGTCAATATTAAGTTGCAAGAAAGGCAATTTTGCCGTATAATATTTAGGTGAAAATTTTGAGGTGGTGAGGTATGAAAGCGGCATTTTACACACTTGGTTGCAAGGTTAATCAATATGAAACCCAGTCAATGCGTGAACAATTATCGGCATTTGGCATTGACTGTGCGGACAGTTTTAAGGATGCAGACATTGTTATTATAAATTCCTGTACAGTTACCGCCGAAAGCGACCGTAAAACAAGACAGGCCGTGCGCCGTTTTCGCAAAAACTGCCCCGCCGCAATAATTGTGCTTTGCGGCTGTGTTCCTGCGGCTTTCCCCAATATAGCCGATGAACTGCCCGAATCCGATATTATTTTTAGTAACTCCGGTGACGGCAGACTGCCCGATTTGATTAACGCGTATCTCGAAACAAAAGAGCGTATAATCGATATTAACCCACATAAAAAGGGCGAAAAATACTGCACCCCGTCCATAAAAGATTTTTCGGAGCGGACACGCGCATTTGTCAAAATCGAGGACGGTTGCGACCGCTTTTGTTCCTACTGCGTTATACCCACAGCGCGTGGCAGAGTGCGTTCGCGCAGTGTGGAAGACATAAAAACAGAGGTCACCGCCCTATCGCAAAAGGGTTTTTGCGAAGTTGTGCTTGTTGGCATAAATCTTTCGGCTTACGGCAAAGACACAGGGTTTACTCTTTGTGATGCCGTTTCCGCCGTTGCAGAAGTCGATGGAATTAAGCGCATACGCCTTGGCTCTTTGGAACCAGACCACATAAGCGAAGAAATGCTAATAAGGCTTAAAGCAGAAGAAAAGTTTTGTCCGCAATTTCATTTATCCTTGCAATCGGGTTGTGATGCCACTCTCCTTAGAATGAACCGTCATTATGATGCCGCGTTTTACCGCGAACTTGTCGGTCGTATACGCAAGATTTTCCCCGATTGTTCCATCACAACCGACATTATGGTGGGATTCGCGGGTGAAACGGACGAGGATTTTGAGGCTTCGGTCCGCTTTGCGTGTGAAATCGGCTTTGCAAAAGCCCATATTTTTAGCTATTCACGCCGCAAAGGCACAAGAGCTGATACTTATGATAATCAGGTAGAAAGCGCCGTAAAAGCCAAAAGAAGTCAAATTATGATAACCGAATGTGGAAAGTGCGAAAAAAAGTTTATAGAATCGCAAATAGGTCGCATTTTCCCTGTGCTTTTTGAGCAATATGAAAACGGTTTTTGCGAGGGATATACTCCAAACTACACACGCGTACGCGTAAAATCCGACAAAAGCATTTGCGGACAGATTTTGGATGTCAAACTTTTATCCCGCGAGGGTGAATGTTGTATAGGTGAAATAATTTAAAAAAGCAGGTGGTCACACCTGCTTTTTGTTTCGAAAAAAATTTTAGTTCCCGCGTCATTAAGATTTCAGCCGAAATCTTATGACGCGAGAACTAAATTGTTATAAGAGAAATTAGATTAACTCAATAATTGCCATCTCTGCGGCATCGCCACGGCGGGGACCGATTTTTGTAATACGGCAATATCCACCGTTACGGTCCTCATACTTAGGAGCAATATCGGTGTAAAGCTTGTTTACAACGGCCTCCTTAGTAATGAATGCCATAGCCTGACGCTTGCTATTAAGGCTATTATCCTTAGCGAGTGTAATATACTTCTCTGCCATTGACCTTACTTCTTTAGCACGAGTAACGGTTGTTTCAATCTTTCCATTCTCAAGAAGGAAAGTTACCATTGCGCGTAACATTGCTGTTCTGTGGTCAGTGGTTCTTCCGAGTTTACGTGTTCCCGGCATTTATACTCACTCCTTTTATTCGTCTTCGCTTCTCAGACTGAAGCCAAAGCTATCGAGCTTTGCAATAACCTCTTCAAGTGATTTACGGCCAAGGTTTCTAACCTTCATCATATCTTCTTCGGTCTTGCCGATGAGGTCTTCAACCGTATTGATTCCTGCACGTTTAAGGCAGTTAAAGCTTCTTACAGAAAGGTCAAGTTCTTCAATAGTCATATCAAGAACCTTTTCCTTGCTTGTGTCGCCCTTTTCTACCATAATCTTGGCCTCGCTAAATGTGTCGCCCGAAAGGTCGGTGAACAAATTAAGATGCTCGGTCAAAATTTTGGATGCCAGTGATACGGCATCACTTGCAGAAATTACGCCGTTTGTCCAAACCTCAAGTGTGAGGCGGTCAAAGTCGATTTGCTGACCTACACGTGTTTTATCAACTGTGTAGTTAACCTTTACAACAGGTGTAAAGATGGAGTCAACAGGAATAACGCCAATTACATTCTGTGCTGACGCGTTCTTTTCGGACGGAACATATCCACGACCCGAATCAAGAACGATTTCCATATTAAGACGTCCGCCCTCACCTATTGTTGCAATATGAAGCTCGGGGTTGAGAATCTCAACCTCTGAATCGGCTTTAATTGATGCACCGGTTACCTCGCAAGGTCCCTCTGCGTCAATATAAACCGTTTTTGCCTCGTTGCTGTGAAGCTTTGCTGTAAGTTCCTTTATGTTAAGAACGATTTCTGTAACATCTTCCTTAACACCGGGGACGGTTGAAAATTCGTGCAGAACACCGTCTATCTTTATCGATGTTGCAGCAACACCGGGAAGACTTGAAAGCAATACTCTTCTAAGGCTGTTACCAATTGTGGTACCAAAGCCGTTTTCGAGCGGTTCAAGCACAAATTTACCGTATGTGCCATCAGGCAATAAATCCAGCGATTCAATTCTGGGCTTTTCAATTTCTATCATGTAAAAGCTCCATTTCTCCGCACGTATATTTTAGTCACGCCGCCGCCTGTGCGGTGACGAAGGCGTTTAGTTTGTTATTATTTAGAATAGAACTCGACTATGAGCTGCTCTTCTACAGGAGCATCTATCTGGTCGCGTGTGGGGAGAGCAACAACCTTTGCTTCAAAAGCATCACGGTTAACCTCAATCCACTGCGGAACAGGTCTTGCCGAGTTTGCTTCGATAACAGCCTTCATCTTCTCACTTGCACGTGCCTTCTCACAAATTGTGATAACGTCACCTGCTTTTACAAGATAAGATGCGATATCTACGCGATGGCCGTTTACCTCATAATGTCCGTGACCGACAAGCTGTCTTGCCTCGGCTCTTGAGGATGCGAAACCTACTCTGTAAACAATGTTATCAAGACGGCTTTCAAGAATCTTTAAGAGGTTTTCACCTGTGATTCCCTGCTTACGCTCTGCCATCTCAAAATAATGATGGAACTGTCCTTCTTGTACGCCGTAGAATCTTCTTGCTCTCTGCTTTGCACGAAGCTGTGTGCCATATTCAGAAGACTTTTTACGTCCCTGACCGTGCTGACCGGGAGCATAAGCTCTGGCGTTGAATGAACATTTCTCGGAATAGCAGCGCTCACCCTTTAAGAACAATTTCTGTCCTTCACGGCGGCAAAGTCTGCATACTGCTCCGGTATATCTTGCCATTTATCAATACACCTCCATAAAGTTATACGCGTCTTCTCTTCGGAGGACGGCAACCATTGTGCGGAATCGGGGTAACGTCTTTAATCATACTTACCTCAAGTCCTGCTGACTGCAACGCTCTAATCGCAGCCTCACGTCCTGCACCGGGACCCTTAACATATACTTCAACGGTCTTAAGTCCATGCTCCATAGCAGCCTTTGCTGCAGTTTCTGCTGCACTCTGTGCTGCGAAAGGTGTTGACTTTCTTGAACCTCTAAAACCGAGTTCACCAGCCGATGCCCATGAAAGAGCTGCGCCCTGTGTATCGGTTATTGTTACGATAGTATTGTTGAAGGTTGACTGGATGTGGGCAGCACCGCGTTCAATATTCTTCTTCTCGCGACGCTTGCGGGTTGCTGTTGTTTTACCCTTTGTAGCCATTTTACTTTCCTCCCGCCTACTTCTTCTTGTTTGCTATCGTCTTCTTGGGACCCTTGCGTGTACGAGCGTTTGTCTTTGAACGCTGTCCGCGAACAGGAAGTCCCTTGCGGTGGCGTGTGCCACGATAGCTACCGATTTCTATAAGTCTTTTAATATCAAAAGCAACTGCACGGCGACGGTCACCTTCAACCTGAAGGTTATGGTCGATGTACTCACGAAGTTTTGATATTTCGTCCTCAGTCAAATCTTTTGCACGAGTATCAGGATTGATTCCCGTATCTGCGAGGACCTTCTTTGATGTTGTAAGACCAATGCCGTAAATATAAGTAAGAGCGATTTCTACTCTCTTTTCATTTGGCAGGTCTACACCAGCAATACGCGCCATTTATCAATACACCTCCACTTGTGTTTAGCGCAGGTTAACCCTGGCGCTGCTTGTGCTTGGGATTTTCACAGATTACCATGATTTTTCCCTTGCGCTTAATAACTTTGCACTTTTCGCACATCTTTTTAACAGAAGGTCTGACTTTCATTTGGATTTTACCTCCTTATAATTTGCGACTACTTCGAACGCCATGTGATGCGTCCGCGTGTCAAATCATACGGCGACATTTCAACCGTTACCTTATCGCCCGGCAGTATGCGTATAAAATTCATACGCAGTTTGCCAGAGATATGGGCAAGGATGATGTGGCCGCTTTGAATTTCTACCTTGAACATTGCGTTTGGCATTGCTTCAACAACTGTTCCTTCAAGCTCTATCATATCTTCTTTTGACATATGAGTTCCTCCCGGAAAATATCTTCGGCACCAAACTTTGCGAGTGCCTTTCTGAGCGCTTTGTTTGAATTAAGATTTTGGCGCTCGATCTCATAATTTGTGAACACGATGTGTTTTTTGTTTTTTAGTTTTGGACGCTCTAATGGTCTTTCTTTACCGTCACAGAGCAGTACTCCGTTTTCGGTTTCACCAATAAGCGCCATAAACTTACCTTTATCGCGTCCTGCCTTTGAATATACCACACTTACCATCATAAAATCACCTACGGTGCGACCGTCATTATCTTCGGTCCGTCCTCGGTTATTACGACCGTGTGTTCGAAGTGAGCAGACAATGAGCCGTCCGCTGTGACGGTGGTCCAACCATCGCGAAGAACTTTTACCTGATAATCGCCCATATTAACCATCGGCTCTATTGCCAAGGTCATTCCCGGCATTAAGCGGATACCGTGTCCCGCCCTGCCGAAATTGGGCACCTCTGGGTCTTCGTGAAGTTTTGTTCCAACGCCGTGTCCGACAAACTGTCGAACAACGGAAAACCCGTTTGCCTCGACATAACTCTGTACAGCGTGAGAAATATCACCGATTCTGCCGCCCGCACGTGCCGCATTTATGCCCTCATAAAGACTTTCACGCGTTACGTCCATCAGCCGCTTTGCCTCCGATGAAACATCACCGACTGCAAAAGTGGCGGCATTATCGCCATGATACCCCTCAAACATCGCACCAAGGTCAACGCTTACTATATCGCCTTCCCTGAGAATACGCTGTTTAGACGGTATGCCGTGAATTACTTCGTTGTTGATTGATATGCATGCTGTGGCCGGATAGCCTTGGTAGTTTTTGAAGTTTGGAACTGCGCCCTTGCTTCTTATATACTCCTCAGCCAATCGGTCGAGCTCGGCTGTCGTAACGCCGGGCTCCACAGCCTTGGCAACTGTTTGCAGTGCTCCCGCCGAGATAGCACAGGCCTCTTTCATAATGGCCAACTCACGACTTGTTTTGAGCACTATCATATTTATATCTCCAATGCAGCGAAGACGGCGGCGGTCGTATCTGCGACCTCCTCACAGCCTTCTACTGAACGAAGTTTGCCCTTTGCGGCATAATAGGCTTTGAGTGGCTCGGTCTGTTCTGCATAGACTTTAAGTCGGTCAAGAACAATTTCGGGTGCATCGTCCTTGCGAAGTACGAGTTCTGCACCGCAGCCATCACAAATGCCCTCTACCTTGGGCTTCTTATACTCAATATGGTAGGTGTTTCCGCAATCCAGACAAACACGGCGTCCCGACATACGAGCAACTATTTTCTCGTTCGGAACCTCGATAGAAAGTGCTGTGTCAATGTCACAGCCCATCGAGTCGAGCGCCTCTGCCTGCGGAATTGTACGGGGAAAGCCATCAAGAATAAAGCCGTTCTGGCAATCATTCTCTGTCAGGCGTTCCTTTATGATGCCGATTACAACATCATCCGGTACCAACTTACCTGCATCAACATAAGATTTTGCTTTCTTACCCATTTCGGTTCCGTTCTTCATAGATTCGCGGATAATATTTCCTGTGGAAATAACCGGAATGGAAAGCTTAGCACTTATTTTTTCCGCCTGTGTGCCTTTACCGGCACCAGGGGCTCCTAAAAGGATAAGTTTCATATCTTTGCTCCTTAATCAAGGAATCCCTTGTAATGTCTCATCATCATCTGTGACTCAAGATTCTGAACAGTATCAAGAGCAACACCTACGAGAATGAGGATGGAAGTTCCTCCAAGTGACACCGATATTCCGCCGACTGAGCCAATGAAAATCGGAAGGATTGCAAGTATTCCAAGGAAGATTGCACCCATCAAGGTTATTCTTGACAAAATCTTAGAAATAAAATCAGATGTCGGCTTGCCGGGACGGATACCCGGAATTGCGCCGCTGTTCTTGCGGAGGTTGTTTGCCATTTCAACAGGATTATACTGAATTGTTACATAGAAATATGCAAAAGCAATTATCAGTATAAAATAAAGAACGGCATAGAAAACGCCCTGAACGCTGAACAGTGTAAGGAGTTTGTACCAAGTTGAGTTTGTGTTCTTTACGAACAACAAAATCATTGTAGGCAACATCAAAATAGAACTTGCAAAAATGATGGGCATAACGCCTGACATATTAACCTTAATCGGAATATGTGTGTTCTGTCCGCCATACATTTTTCTGCCGACAACACGCTTTGCGTACTGAACGGGTAATCTTCTCTCTGCGTTGGTCATCCAAACGATGAAACCAATAATTGCGAGGAAGACAACTACTATGCTGATAACAGCAACATAGCGTCCCATTTTGATATAGGCAACCAAAGTATTAGCCGCCTGCGGTGCACGGGATATGATACCTGCAAACAACAGCATTGATATACCGTTGCCAACGCCCTTTGCGTCTATCTGCTCACCAAGCCACATAACAAGTGCGCTTCCTGCGGTGAAGCAGAGAATTATTACCGGTGCTGCAAACCAGAGCCATCCGCCAGATGCGCTTATAAAGCCACTTGCGTTAAGGTAAATATAGTATGCAGTACCCTGAATCAGTCCTAAAATTATTGTAACATAACGGGTGATTTGAGCAAGTTTTTTGTTGCCCTCTTCCCCCTCTTTTGACAGCCTTTCCAAATAAGGAATGGCAACGCACAAAAGTTGCACAATAATTGACGAGTTGATGTACGGCTGAACGCCCATTGCAAAAATGGCACCGTACTCAAGTCCGCCACCTGTTAAAACCGAAAGATAGCTAAAAAACTGATTTGCTATACCGGTGTCGCTTACCGAAGAACGAAGAGCTTCAACATCGATAAACGGAACAGGAATTACGGAACCTACGCGGAATACAACGATTATAAGCAGTGTGAATAATATCTTTTTGCGGATATCAATAACACGCCACGCATTTTTTATTGTTTCCAGCATATTACTTCACCTCGACAGTTCCGCCTACAGCTTCTATCTTCTGCTTGGCTGTCTCAGAGAAGTTGAGTCCCTTTAAGGTAACTTTTTTAGAAAGTTTACCGTTGCCGAGAACCTTAACAGGCATAGAAGCATCCTTTATAGCGCCCTTCTTTACAAGTGCAGCTACGTCAACGACAGCTCCATCGTCGAACACCTCTAATGCTGCAACATTGATAATTGCATATTCCTCAGCAAAAATATTGTTAAAGCCACGCTTAGGAACGCGTCTTTGAAGCGGCATCTGACCACCTTCAAAGCCAGGTCTCATACCGTGTCCGGCACGAGCCTTCTGACCCTTGTGACCTTTACCGGCTGTCTTACCGTTGCCGGAACCATGACCTCTACCTATACGCTTTGCTTCCTTTGTGGAACCGAAAGCAGGATGTAGTTCATGTAATTTCATTGTTCGCACCTCCTTGCATAGTTGCGGTTAAATCTTTGAGACTTCTTTAAGCCTCAGTTACCTCGATGAGGTGGATAATCTTCTTAATCTTACCCTTAGTCTGTGCATTGTCGGGCTGTACTGTTACATCACCGATTTTTGCAAGACCGAGAGAAGCGGCAGTAGCTGTCTGGTCCTTTTTTGAACCTATCAAGCTCTTAACCAATTTGATAGTAAGGCCTTTAGCAGCCTTTTTTGCAGTAGCCATAGTGCTGCTTCCTCCTTAACCTAAAATTTCCTTAACCGACTTATTGCGTATCGCTGCAACCTCTTCAGCACTGCGCAATTTGGACAAACCGTCCATAGTTGCACGTACTACATTGCAAGGATTATTGGAACGCAGAGCCTTTGTACGAATGTCCTTAATTCCGACAATTTCTACAACGGAACGAACAGGACCGCCGGCAATAACTCCGGTACCGGGTGCGGCAGGCTTAAGCAATACTCTGCCTGCGCCGAATTCGCCGATTATTTCATGCGGAATTGTTGTGCCCTTAAGCGGAATCTTTATAAGATTCTTCTTAGCGTCTTCGATTCCCTTACGGATAGCGTCCGGAACTTCGCCGGCCTTACCCATACCAAAACCTACGATGCCGTTTCCGTCACCAACAACTACGAGAGCCGAAAATTTCATTATACGGCCGCCCTTAACTGTTTTTGATACACGGTTGATGGCAACAACATGCTCCTGTAAATCTAAAGTAGTTGCGTCAATGTTAGTAGCCAAAAGTATTCCTCCTCCTTCTTAGAACTTGAGGCCGCCCTCACGGGCACCTTCGGCAAGCTCCTGTACGCGTCCGTGATAGATGTATCCGCCGCGGTCAAATACAACCTCTTCGATACCCTTTTCACTTGCGCGTTTAGCAATTAACTGTCCAACCTTACGAGCGCCTTCCTTGTTGCCGCCATTCTCACCGAAATCTTTTTCAGCAGAGTTCGCTGCTACAAGTGTAACACCCTTTACATCGTCAATAAGCTGGGCGTAGATGTTGCTGTTGGAGCGGAATACATTCAGGCGAGGGCACTCTGCGGTGCCGCTGATCTTGCTGCGTACGCGAACGTGACGCTTAAGACGAGCCTTATTGCTGTCAGACTTTGATACCATGTCTTATACACTCCTTCTTTATTTCTTACCGCCCTTGCCGGCTTTACCCTCTTTACGACGGATATATTCGCCAACGTACTTAACTCCCTTGCCCTTGTATGGCTCAGGCGGACGTTTTTCGCGAACTTCTGCGGCAAACTGACCAACTTTTTGTTTATCCGGTCCTGTTATAACAACAAGGTTCGGATTCGGTACTTCAATGCTTATACCCTCAATTTCAGGCATTATTACCTGATGTGAGTATCCAAGGTTTAAAACGAGGTCTTTACCCTGCTTTGCGGCACGGTAACCAACGCCGTTCACCTCAAGCTGCTTTGTGTAGCCTTCTGTTACACCGGTAACCATATTTGCTACCAATGTTCTGGTGAGACCGTGTAGTGAACGGTGCTCTGCTACATCGGACGGGCGTGTTACGATTATCTCGTTACCTTCCTGCTTGATGGAAATTGCGGGTGAAAACTCATTTGCGAGTGTTCCCTTGGGTCCCTTTACGGTTACCTTGTTACCCTCAATCTTTACCTCAACACCGGCAGGAATCTCTATCGGTTTTTTACCAATTCTTGACATTCCTCAGCACCTCCTTACCAGATGAAAGCGAGGACTTCGCCGCCAACATTGGCTTTGCGTGCCTGCTTGTCTGTCATTATTCCTTTAGAGGTGGAAAGGATTGCGATACCGAGGCCCTTCATAACCTTCGGCATATCCTCTACGTTTGTGTAGATGCGCAGGCCGGGCTTGGATACTCTGCGGAGTCCTGTCAGTACCTGCGATTTGTTCGGGCCGTATTTCAATGAAACGTGAATTACGCCCTGCTTTCCGTCTTCTACGACCTGAAAGCCGTTAATATATCCCTCATCAAGCAAAATCTGTGCTATCGCCTTTTTTACGTTTGAAGCAGGGATATCTACCGATTCGTGTTTTGCTGAATTAGCATTACGAATTCTTGTAAGCATATCAGCGATTGTATCGGTGATTTGCATGCTGTCAACCTCCTTTGCGTATGCTGTTTACCAGCTTGCCTTCTTCACACCGGGAATTTCACCCTTATAGGCCAACTCCCTGAAGCAGATACGGCAGATGCCGTACTTGCGAAGATAAGCATGCGGGCGGCCGCAGATTTTGCACCTGCTGTATTCTCTTGTGGAAAATTTAGCGGGACGAGCCTGCTTAACTTTCATAGATGTCTTAGCCATAATTCCTTCTCCTTACTTCGCAAACGGGGCGCCCATGAGTGTCAATAACTCGCGTGCTTCCTCGTCATTCGTGGCTGTGGTTACAAAAATTATATCCATACCGCGAACTTTGTCAATCTTATCGTACTCAATTTCAGGGAAAATGAGCTGTTCCTTAACGCCCATGGAGTAGTTACCACGTCCGTCAAAGGAGTTCGGGTTAATTCCTCTGAAGTCTCTAACTCTTGGAAGAGCCATGTTGAAAAGACGGTCAACAAACTCGTACATCTTTTCGCCACGCAGAGTTACCTTAACACCGATGGGCATTCCCTCACGCAGCTTAAAGTTAGCTACGGATTTCTTTGCACGGCACACAACAGCCTTCTGGCCTGTGATAAGTGCAAGGTCGCCCATTACAGCATCGATTACCTTTGAATTTTCTTTTGCATCACTGCAACCTACGTTAATTACAACCTTATCAAGCTTGGGAATTTGCATGGTGCTTTTATAATTGTACTTTTTCATAAGTGCAGGAGCAACAGAAGCTTTGTATTCTTCCTTTAATCTTGCCATGTCAAATCCTCCTCACTAAAAGGTTTCGCCGCATTTTTTGCACATGCGGTCTTTTTTGCCGTCTGCGTAAATCTTATGAGCTACGCGGGTGGGCTTATTGCATTTCGGGCAAACAAGCATTACCTTGGATGCGTGAATTGCACTTTCTGTTTCAATAATGCCCGAGGGGTCACCAGCCTTGCGGGGTTTAACATGCTTTTTAACAGTGTTAAGTCCCTCAACAATAACCTTACCCTCTTTGGGGCTAACTTCGAGCACTTTGCCCTGCTTACCGCGGAACTTATCGTCACCTGTAAGCAAAACTACAGTGTCGCCTGTTTTTACGTGAAGTTTATTCATAATTCTTTACCTCCCTTAAAGTACTTCGGGAGCGAGAGAAAGAATCTTTGAGTAATCCTTCTCACGCAGCTCACGTGCTACTGGTCCAAAGATACGAGTACCGCGGGGGTTCTTGTCTTCTTTAATCAGTACAGCTGCATTTTCGTCAAATCTAATGTATGTGCCATCATTACGGCGAAGACCGCGTAC
>JAZRZS010000056.1:0-27445 GCA_045601505.1 Acutalibacteraceae bacterium | reverse complement strand
GCAGGCGGTGTCGGCAACGGCGCAAGACCTATGGGACTTACCTATGCAGGCGGCAAAATGGTGTGGAGTGACGGACTAAAACGTACCTTTATCGGATTTGATAAGAACAACCGCCTTATATGCCGAGAAAGTATGACACAGAAAGAAGCCGATGCACTCGGTATTCGTGACGCCGTTTCGTTCCAGAACGGAAATGTGCTTATCACCCAAAACGGAGATAAAATTGATTTACATTACGGCGACCTTAATACAGGCACCGCACAGAGAACGGCAATAGGTCAACGCGCAGACGGAACGGTTATAATGCTTGTAACTGACGGACGCTGTGCCGACAGTATCGGTGCGAGTCGAAACGATGTTATTGATATAATGTCAAAATACGGCGCAGTAAATGCGGGTATGCTTGACGGCGGTTCGTCTGCAATGCTGTATTACCGTGATTATTTTAACAAATACCCCGTTAATACAGAGGAACTGGACGAATATCAGCAACGCGGACTTGTGAACCGATATAAAGCATTTACAAACCCAAGAAGAATACCAACCTATTTCATAATCACGGGGGAATAAAAATGTCAGCAAAACCACTTTTTTATAAAATATATTTTTCCGTGCTTATCGTTTTTGCAGTGATTTTGGTTGTAACGCTTTTTCTTTTGGGCGGTTGGCTTAAGGGTTACGAAGCGGGACAACCTGCTACCATTGTTAATAAAATTATTGAGAATAATCTAAAAACGGGAGATGTTTATTCGCTCAAAGAGTCGGCGAATCTTGCCGTTTCACCCTACGATTCAGCAGACGCGGTTAAAGACGCGGTTAAAGCTAGGATAGAGGGTAAAGAACTTTCGGCATCGTCCTCTGCTAAGCGCCCCGAGGGGTGCGATATGGCGTATGCTATAAAATCGGGTGACGAGAAAATTATGCAGATTTATCTTCGCCGCGTTGGCAAGGCGTCTGCTATCGGCACCTCTAAATACGAGGTTATGGGATGCGAACTTGACAAATCGTTTTATAACGAAATAAACCTTTCAATACCCGAAAATGCAGAGGTTAAAATTAACGGTATACCGCTTGAAAAAGCAGATAGGCAGGACGAAAAACTTACCGATTCTGTAAAAAAAGAATTGGGGGATAAGGCATATAACAGCCGTCAGACCGCAAAACTTTCAAACCTCATAACCGCAGATGTTACCGTTACGGCAACACAGGACGGCAAGAACCTTGAGGTAGTTAAAAACGGCAATGATATTTCGGTCTTGCAGTATGTGGACGAGGCGGAGAAAACCGCCATACTGGACTTCGCCACCGATGCATCCAAAACCTATGCTGCCTATATGCAAGAGGACGCTTCACTCGGCAAGGTAGCCGCGTTTTTTGATAAAAAGTGCGAGTTTTATGAAAATGTCAGAACAAGTCTTGTAACCTTCGCGCTTGACCACGAAAGTTACCGCTTTGATGATGTAAAAAACGGAGATGTTTATAAATATTCGGATGATGTTTATTGTTGCCGCGTTGAGTTTACACAGGTTCTCGTTAGAAGAGGCAAGGAGTATAAAGACCATTTCAAGAAAAACATATTCCTTAAAAAATCGGGCAAATCCTATCTTGTTTTTGATATGCAAAGTGTAGAGGGTTAATTATGAGCTTATTTGAACTTTCTGTTTTGGATTTTATAAAAGAAACCTTTACTTGTAAGGCGCTTGACTGGTTTATGCCTTTTATAACCAAGTTTGGCGACCACGGCATTTTTTGGATAGCGCTTTCGGTTTTCTTTATTATTTTCAAGAAAACGCGCAAAATGGGACTTACAATGGGAATAGCGTTGCTTTTGGGATTTTTAGTGGGCAACATATTCTTAAAGAATGTCGTAGCGCGAATCCGCCCGTATGACCTTAATGAAGGTGTAACGCTGCTTGTGGCAAGACTTTCGGATTATTCTTTCCCGTCAGGACATACACTCGCATCGTTCGAGGCGGCGACTGCCATGACGCTTTACAGTAAGCGGCTTGGCGTACCTGCGCTTGTCTTGGCAACACTAATAGCGCTTTCAAGGCTTTATCTTTATGTTCATTATCCTACTGATGTACTTGCGGGTGCGGCGCTTGGAATAGGGTTTGCTTTCCTTGCATTTTTCATCATTAAAAAAGTTGAAGAAAAATGGTTTTGTGGTCATAAAAGCCTTGACAAAAACTAAAAAATGGTATAATATTCTTTTATTAAATAATATATGTATGGAAAGGACGGGTAATATTATGTTCAAAAATTATTACTTTTTTTATAACTTTAACATGGGCTGCCCGTCTGCTTTGGCTGAAAACAATTAGTTTTCGCATAAAGTTTTACGGACAGTCCGCGGCCGCGTGTGTTTGTTTTACAAACGCTTGGTTGCGGATTTTTTATTGGGGTGATTTTTTGTTAACGGAAAGAGCGTTGGCACTTGGCAAAAAGCGTTCTACAATACGCGAAATATTCGAATATTCTATTAAAAGAAAAAGCGAAATAGGGGCGGAAAATGTTTTTGATTTCAGCCTCGGCAACCCAAGCGTAGATGCGCCGCAAAAGGTAACGGAATGTCTTAAAAATCTTATTGAAAAAGAAAACACTGTTGCGCTGCACGGCTACACCTCTGCTGCGGGAGATATTTCTGTCAGAACAAAAATAGCAGAAAATATTTATAATCGTTTTCATTTTCGCGCGTCAGCAGAACTGATTTATATGACCTGTGGTGCTGCGGCATCACTTTCTGTTACGCTTTCGGCAATAGCGGGGGAGGGAGACGAGATTTTAGTGCTGTCGCCCTATTTCCCCGAATACCGCGTGTTTATAGAAAATGCGGGAGCAACGGTCAAAGAGGTGCCTACAAAACAGGATACGTTCTGTCTGGATATAGAAAAAATTGCAGCCGCAATAACAGAAAAAACACGTGCTATAATAGTCAATTCGCCCTGTAATCCAACAGGTGTTGTCTTTTCGGAAGACGATATAATTTCTCTTTGTGAACTGTTAAAGAAGAAAAGGGATAAATACGGCACACAAATTACCCTGATATCAGATGAGCCGTATAGAGAACTTGTATATGACGGTACCTTTGTGCCGTATATTCCAAACTATTATGATAATACCGTTGTTTGTTATTCTTACAGCAAATCCTTGTCTGTTCCGGGCGAGAGAATCGGGTATATTATGGTATCGCCACAAATGCAGTGCTGCCAAGATGTGTTTTACGCCGTCTGCGGTGCCGCAAGAAGTATGGGCTATGTCTGCGCACCTAGTATGTGGCAACGTGTTGTGGCAGAATGTGACGGCATAACGCCTGATATTTCGGTCTATGATGAAAACCGAACTTTGCTGTATAATACGCTGACAGAAATCGGATTTACAGCAGTAAAACCTGAGGGTGCGTTTTACCTGTTTTTAAAATCCCCGCTGCCAGATGCTAATGAATTTTGCGAAAAAGCAAAAAAGCATGAAATTTTGCTCGTCCCCAGTGACGATTTTGGTTGCGGCGGCTACGTGAGGATTGCATACTGTGTAGAAAAAAGCGTTATACAACGCGCAATCCCCGCATTCCGCAAATTATATAAGGAGATTAAAAATGGCTGATCTTAACAAAGCAAGACAGAAGATTAATGCAATCGATAAACAGATGGCAGAACTTTTTTCTAAACGTATGGATGCTGTCCGTACGGTTGCAGAATATAAAAAGGAACATGGTGTTCCCGTTACCGATGCTGTCCGTGAAGCAGAGGTTATAAAACAAAACTCAGAACTTTTAAAGGATGATGACTACCGCTCTTATTATGTGAGTTTTCTACAGCATAATATGGAACTTTCCAAGGCGTTTCAGCACCGACTGCTTGACGGAATGCGCGTTGCATACAGCGGAGTTACGGGTGCCTTTGCAAACATTGTTGCAAAGCGCGTTTTCCCCGATGGAACGGCAGTGGGATATGCTGATTTTAAAGCGGCGTACGAGGCTGTAGTTTCGGGCGAATGTGACTGTGCGCTTTTGCCGCTTGAGAACAGTTTTAACGGTGATGTAAATAAGGTGTTAGACCTTGCGTTTTTCGGTTCTCTTTACATAACGGGAATATACGAAGCCGAGATTGTGCAAAACCTTCTTGCTAACAAGGGTGCAACGCTTTCGGATATAAAAACAGTCATAAGTCATCCACAGGCGCTCGGTCAATGTGCCGCGTATATAGAAAAACACGGCTTTAATGTGGAAGAGGCGGTTAATACCGCCGTTGCCGCAAAATATGTGGCAGAGTCGGGAAGAACGGATATTGCCGCAATAGCAAGTGAAGAGGCGGCAGAAGAATTTTCGCTTAATAAACTTGAGGGACATATAAATCAAAACAGCAACAATACAACGCGATTTGCAGTATTTTCACGCGCAGAACGTGTAGAGAGTGAAAACGATAATCATTTTGTAATGCTGTTTACCGTGAAAAATGCGGCAGGTTCGCTCGGTCGAGCTGTTTCGGTAATCGGTGAACATGGCTTCAACCTACGCGCACTCAAAAGCCGACCTACGAAAGAACTTATGTGGGACTATTATTTTTATGCCGAGGGCGAGGGCAGCCTCGCAACAGCCGAGGGCAAAAAAATGTTAAAAGAACTCGGAGAATGCTGTAACAGCGTTAAGGTTTTAGGTAGTTTCGAGAAGGAAGTTAAGATCTAAAGGTGATAAAATGACAATTACAGTTAAAACGGGTGTCGGTTCTTATAATATTCGCTTAGGGCGCGGCGTACTTCAAAAGGCGGCAGAAGTATTTAATCTCAACCGCCGTGTGCTTATCGTAACCGATTCAGGCGTACCGAGTGAATATGCAGAGCGTGTAGCGGCTCAGTGCAAATCCCCTATTATAAAAACTATACCTGAGGGCGAAAAATCCAAGCAAATTGATACATACAAGGATGTTTTGCAAACGCTGGTAGATAATGGCTTTACAAGAACAGACTGTGTCGTAGCTGTTGGCGGCGGTGTAGTGGGTGACCTTGCGGGTTTTGCCGCCGCAACCTATATGCGCGGCATAGATTTTTACAACGTTCCAACCACTGTTTTGTCGCAGGTTGATAGTTCTATCGGGGGTAAAACAGCAATAGATTTCGGCGGTTATAAAAATATTGTGGGCGCGTTTTATCCGCCCCGCGCAGTGCTTATAGACCCCGATACCCTTAAAACCTTACCGCCAAGACAAATTAGCAACGGTCTGGCAGAGGCTGTCAAAATGGCGCTTACAAGTGACGAAGAACTGTTTCAGATTTTCGAAAAATCCAATATTGAAGAGAGTCTAGCCGTTATAATCGAACGTGCTCTTTACATAAAAAAACAGGTGGTAGAACAGGATGAGTTTGAGGGCGGACTGCGAAAAATCCTTAATTTCGGTCACACCCTTGCACACGCCATCGAAAGTGCAGACGGTATGGAAAACTATTACCACGGCGAATGTGTTGCACTCGGTATGCTTCCAATGTGTAGTGATGCTGTGCGCGAAAGGCTCATACCCGTACTTAAAAGATTAAATCTTCCTACAGAATTAAACTTTGATAAAGAAACGCTTATAAACGCCGCTTCGCATGATAAAAAAATGTCGGGTGACAGCATAACGGTTGTGTATGTTAAAACGGCGGGTAGTTTTGAGCTTAAAAAAATGTCATTTGCAGATTATAGCGAAATTATAAGGCAGGTGCTTTAATTTGAAAAATACTTTTGGAAATAACATAAGCGTAACGCTGTTTGGCGAAAGCCATGGTAACGCCATCGGCGTTGTGCTTGACGGCATCGCACCTAATATCCCTGTTGATTTTGAGAGAATAGACGCACTTTTATCACTTCGCCGTCCAAGCGGAGATATTTCTACATCTCGCAAAGAAAAGGATGAGTATGTAATTGAAAGCGGCGTGTTTGAAAATAAAACCACAGGCACACCGATATGTATAAGGATTCCCAATGCCGATACAAAAAGCGCAGATTACGGCGATATGCGTTATGTTGTCCGTCCGTCCCACGCCGATTTTGCGGCAGATGTTAAATACGGCGGCGCACAGGACTATCGCGGCGGCGGTCACCAAAGCGGCAGACTGACTGCGGCGCTTGTTGCCGCGGCAGGATTTTTAATTCCCGCACTTGAAAAAAAGGGTATTTACATAGGTACACATATAAAAAGCATAGCAGGTGTTAAGGACAGAGATTTTTGCGATTATTCGGCAGATATTGCCACGCTTAAAGACAAATATTTTGCTGTGCTTGATGAAACTGCAGAAGAAAAAATGAAAGAAGAAATTCTTAAGGCAAAGGCAGATGGCGACAGTGTCGGCGGTGTGCTTTCCACCGCGGTAATAGGTCTTCCCGCAGGTGTGGGAGAGCCTTGGTTTGATACGCTTGAGGGTACTCTTTCCCACGCGCTTTTTTCTGTTCCCGCCGTTAAAGGTGTGGAGTTTGGCGCAGGTTTTGCTCTCTCTGAAATGAGAGGAAGCGAGGCTAATGACGCTTTTTATGTCCAAAACGGAGAAGTAAAAACTGAAACGAATAATAGCGGCGGTATAAATGGCGGCATCAGTAACGGAATGCCCATAACATTTAATTGTGTTATCCGCCCCACCCCTACAATAAGTATAGAACAAAAAACTGTTAACATCAAAACGCGTGAAAACGCCACACTTGCTGCCAAGGGCAGACATGATGCGTGTATTGTTCACCGCGCCCGTGCGGTAATCGATGCCGTTACGGCTATTGCGGTGTGTGACGCCTGTGTTACACGTTTTGGTACGGATTGGTTGGCAAAGTAATGGATTACGGTTGTATAGGTGAAAAACTGACACACAGTTTTTCAAAGGAAATTCATAATAAACTTTTCAGTTACGAATATAACCTGTTGGAAATACCGCGTGATAAGGTTTCGGAATTTTTAAAAAAACGCGATTTTCGCGCAATAAATGTTACTATTCCGTATAAAGAAACGGTAATACCGTATCTTGATTTTGTAAGTGATACCGCAAAAAGAATCGGCGCTGTAAATACAATTATAAATAAAAACGGCAAACTTTACGGCTATAATACCGACTATCTTGGAATGAAAGCGCTGATGGATTATGAAGGCATACATTTGCGCGGTAAAAAGGTTTTAATATTAGGCAGCGGTGGCACAGGAAAAACGGCATACACACTTGCAACCGACTGTGGTGCCAAAGAGGTTTTGCGTGTTTCACGCACAGAAAAAGGCGACCTTATAAGTTACGAAACCGCGCTTAAAGACCATACCGATGCCCAAATTATAATCAATACCACACCCTGCGGAATGTATCCGAATATAGATACCGCCGCCATAAGTTTAAATCTGTTCTCGGCTTTGTGCGGTGTAGTAGACGCTGTTTATAATCCGCTTCGTTCGCGTCTGGTGCTTGATGCGCACTCACGCGGAATAAAAGCCACAGGCGGACTTTATATGTTGGTGGCACAGGCGGCGTTTGCGGCAGAAAAGTTTGTGGGCGAGAGTGTAGCGCCCGAAAAAATAGAAAGCATTTATAAAGAAATACTGTTTTCCAAGGAAAACATTGTGCTAACGGGAATGCCAAGTTGCGGCAAATCCACGCTTGGTAAAATGGTAGCAGAAATGCTTTCTATGGATTTTGTGGATACCGATACGCTAATCGAACAAAAGGCGGGAAAACCCATACCCCAAATCTTTGAAAATGAGGGCGAGAAGGCTTTTCGCGATTTGGAAAGTGCGGTTATAAAAGAGGTGGCATCACTACAGCATACTGTAATTGCCACAGGCGGAGGCGTGGTTTTGCGCAAGGAAAATGTAGAATATTTACGCCAAAACGGCAAAATAATTTTTATCGACCGACCGCTTAAATATCTTATAACTACAGATGACCGACCGCTCTCAAACAATGCAGACGCGCTTAAAAAACGCTTTATAGAGCGTTACGATATTTATAAAGAAACAGCCGATATACACTTTGTTCCCATAAAGGATAAAGAGTGCAACGCTAGAAAAATTGTAAAGGAACTAGAAAATGAAAATTTTGGTAATCAACGGGCCTAATATAAATATGTTAGGTATTCGTGAGCCGCATATTTACGGCGACAAGACATACAGGGACCTTTGTGATATGTTAACAGCCCACGCAAAAGAAACAGGTGTGGAAATTGAACTTTTTCAGTCTAATCACGAGGGTGCTATTGTCGACAAAATACAGGAATCATACGGAAACACAGACGGTATTATAATTAATCCCGCCGCCTATACCCACACAAGTGTCGCTTTGCTTGATGCATTAAAATCGGTCGGTATCCCCGCTGTTGAAGTGCATATCTCTGATGTCTCGGCGCGTGAAGATTATAGACAGATAAGTTTTGTGCGTGAATATTGTAAAAAGACCATTACAGGTCGTGGATTTCTAGGATATATAGAGGCTATGGATTATCTTTTGGGGGAAATAAAAGCATAATGACTGTTACAGTTAAAAAAAGCAAAGCGAAGGGCGTCATAACTGCACCGCCGTCAAAATCTGTGGCGCACCGCGCCCTTATTTGTGCGGCGCTGTCTAATTGCAGTATCGTCAAAAACATTGCCTTTTCAAAGGATATCACTGCAACGTTGGAGAGTTTAGAGGCGCTTGGTGCCGATGTTCAGGTGTTAGGTGATAGTGTAAAAATCGGCGGCCTTAACATAAAAAATCTTAATAACGACAAACCGCTTCCCTGTAACGAGAGTGGTAGCACACTTCGGTTTTTATTGCCGATTTGTATGTGTGATGGGAAAGAAATTACTCTTTGCGGCACAGAAAAACTTTTCACAAGACCGCTTTCTATCTATAAAGAAATTTGCGAAAATGCGGGTATATATTACAGCCAAGAAGAAACAAGCGTTACTGTCGGCGGCGAATTAAAATCGGGTGAATATTCTGTCCGCGGCGATATTTCAAGCCAGTTTATAACAGGGCTTTTGTATACGTTACCGCTGCTTGAGGGCGACAGCAAAATAATAGTTACAGGCAACTTTGAAAGCGAATCGTATGTGGATATAACACTTGATGTTTTATCCGGGTTCGGTATAAAGATAGTAAAAAATGAGAACGTTTTTTACATAAAAGGTAATCAAAAATATAAAAACACTGAAATTACGGTAGAGGGTGACTGCAGCAACGCCGCTTTTTTAGAAGCCTTTAATCTTTTAGGCGGCGAGGTAGAGGTTTTAGGTATAAACGAACATACTTTGCAGGGCGACCGCGTGTATAAGGATATGTTTTCGGCACTTAAGCAGGGCAAAAAGGAGTTTGATTTGTCCGATTGCCCCGATTTAGCACCCGTTATGTTTGCCTTATCGGCATATATGGGCGGTGCGCATTTTGTAGGCACAAATCGTCTTAAAATAAAAGAATCCGACCGCGGTGCCGCGATGGCGGCAGAACTTGAGAAGTTTGGCGCACAGGTGCTTATTGGTAAAAATGAAATACAAGTAATGGGCGGAAATTTGCACACCCCAACAGAAATTCTCTGCGGTCATAACGACCACCGCATTGTAATGGCGCTAACTATCCTTTGTAGCGTCTATGGCGGCACTATATCGGGTGCCGAGGCGGTAAGCAAAAGTTACCCTGATTTCTTTAATAAAATAAAATCTCTCGGAATAGGAATAGAGCAAAATGATGCTGAGTAATGATAAGAAAATACTGATAGTGGGTCTTGGTCTTTTGGGCGGATGTTATGCAATGGCACTTAGGAAAAAAGGTTTCTTTGTTTCGGCAATAACCCGTTCACAAAAAAGCATTGATTACGCACTTGAAAATGGACTCATAGACAAGGGCACTACGGAAATAGATGAGGAAATCATAGCCGAAGCCGATATAATCGTCTTTGCGCTTTATCCCAATATTTTTAAAAAATGGATAAAAGAAAACGGCAATTTAATAAAAAAAGGCACCATAATAACCGATGTAACAGGCGTCAAAGAGTGTATCGTTTATGATATACAGGCGCTTTTACCACAGGGCGTAGAATTTATATCGGCGCACCCTATGGCAGGACGTGAGGTTTGCGGTGTCACTAACAGTGACGATAAAATTTTTGAGAATGCAAATTATATTGTAGTTCCCACTGAGAACAATACGCAAAATGCAATAGAAATCTGTAAAGCCCTAGGCGAAACTCTTGGATTTGCAAAAATTTCGGTGCTGTCCCCTAGTGAGCATGATAGAATGATTGCGTTTTTGTCTCAGCTTACTCACTGTATAGCGGTTTCTTTAATGTGTGCTAACGATGACGAAGACCTTGTAAAATATACAGGAGACTCGTTTAGAGATTTGACGCGTATTGCCAATATTAACGATGAAATGTGGAGCGAACTGTTTCTCCTTAACCGCGATACACTTCTATCGGAAATGGATACATACCGCGAAACGTTTGATAAACTTTATACTTGCATAAAAAACGGCAACCGCGAAGAAATGCGAGAAATGATGCGTATTTCATCTATGCGCCGCCGCAGGTTTGACAAAAAGGATTAGGTGTTATTATGAATTTAGAGTTTTACAGAAAATTACCTGTGCCGAAACAGGTTAAAAGCCATTATCCAATAACGGCAGAGATGGAAAAAATTAAGACCGAGCGTGATACTGAGATTAAAAAAATCTTCAGAGGAGACAGCGATAAGTTTATGCTTATAATCGGTCCTTGCTCTGCGGATAGCAGTGACAGTGTTCTTGATTACATATCGCGTCTTTGTGTGGTACAGGAAAAGGTTGCGGACAAAATTTTAATTATTCCACGCATATACACAAACAAACCGCGCACAACGGGCGAGGGTTATAAGGGAATGTTGCACCAACCCAATCCCGATGAAAAGCCTGATATGTTAAAGGGTATTGTCGCAATAAGGGATTTGCACCTTTCGGCGTTGCGTGACTATGGCTTTACCTGTGCGGACGAAATGCTTTATCCTGACAACCACCGCTATCTTTCGGATTTACTCGCTTATGTTGCGGTGGGTGCCCGTTCGGTAGAAAATCAGCAGCATCGTCTTACAGCAAGTGGTCTTGCTATTCCTGTGGGAATGAAAAACCCAACAGGTGGAGATCTTTCGATTATGATGAATGGAATAAAAGCGGCGCAGGGATGCCATACATTTATATATCGTGGCTGGGAGGTTAAAAGTGCGGGTAACCCCTATGCCCACGCAATAATGCGCGGTTATGTTGATTACTCGGGTAAAAGCGTTTCCAACTACCATTATGAAGATCTGATTAAACTGTACGATATGTATGCGGCTTCGGGCCTTTCAAATCCCTCTGCAATTGTGGATACTAACCACGCAAATTCAGGTAAAAAATATGAGGAACAGATAAGAATCGCCAAGGACGTTGTGCATAGCCGAAACTGCAACGCTGATATAAAACGTCTTGTTAAAGGACTTATGATAGAAAGTTATATAGAGGATGGCTCACAAGGCATAGGCGAACATATATATGGCAAATCCATAACCGACCCCTGTCTTGGTTGGGAAAAGACCGAAAAACTTATCTTAGACCTTGCCGATCAACTGAAATAAAAAAAGAGAGGACAAAGTCCTCTCTTTTTTGTTTGAAACGGTGAGTTGGTTTATAATTCAAAAAACTCTTTTATTGAATCCATGTATCTTTGCGGTTCTACAAGATAACAGAGTCCGTGTGCCGCATTTTTCATTTTTACAAGCTGTTTTTTGGATGCACAGGCGTCAAAATTTATTTTACTCATATAACACGGCACAAATCCGTCAGCCTCACCGTGAAAGAAGATTACGGGTATTTTGCAGTTTTTAACAGCCTCGCATGCGGGGGTTTCTTCCAAATCAAATCGTCCGTAAATTTTTGCGCCGAGCTTTACAAAAGGGTACGCAAGTCTTACAGGAAGCCCCATTCTTTTTATAACAACAGATATAATTTCTTTTGCTGAGGAAAAACCGCAGTCGGCAAGGACGCCGATAACATTAGGCGGCAACTGTTTTCCCGCTGCCATTAATACGGTCGATGCGCCCATCGAAATTCCTGCAAGAATAATTTTAACATCGGGTCCAAAATGTTCTATCATAAAATCGACCCACGCAAGACAGTCGCGGTGTTCTTTTACACCAAAGGTAATCACACTGCCTCCGCTTTTGCCACTACAACGTTGCGAAACAATTAGTGCACTGCGGTGGAGAGCGCGACAGCGTTGCATACCGCCGCACAAATCGCGTTCGGCACTTCCGCGGTAGCCGTGAAACATAAGTTCTATAGGCGCCCCTTTTTCATATTCGTAATATCGTCCGTAAAGCGAAAGTCCGTCAAATGATTTTATACAAAATTCTTGATATGGGGTGTTGCGTGTTTCGGTTGCAAGACGTGCCATTTCATCTTGAAATACATCATAACTTTTGCCTTTTGGCAGGTCAAGTACATCGCTGTTTTCTTCGCCTTTTTTTCGCTTCACATAAAACGCCATGCGAAAACAGATATATGAAACAAATAAAACCGCCGCCAAAAGAATAATGACAGCAACCAAAATCCAAAAAACTACACCCATTTTCTTCACCTCTTTAGAGTGTATTATATCACGCAAACCTAAAATACACAACAAAAAACAATACTTTTCCCGCGTTTCCCCCTTTACATTTATATGCGGCGGTGATATAATTACTTCTGTTCGAAATTATACGTTAAATATGTAAGGTGATATTGTGAGCACACTTTTATCTGTATCGGTCGCGCTGTTGGCGGGACTTATTATGACAAGACTGTTTAAACCGTTAAAACTACCGTCTGTAACAGCATATCTTATAGCGGGTGTTTTAATTGGTCCCTATTTTGTGGGTAGACTCGGCATTGACGGCTTTGGATTTGTCGATGCCGCACATGTCAGCAAACTGTCGCTCGTGTCAGAGGTTGCGCTGGGATTTATCGCATTTTCCATTGGCAACGAATTCCGTTTGGACGAACTCAAAAAAACAGGCAGACAAGCTTTAGTGATAGGTGTGTTACAGGCGCTCACCGCAACGCTGCTTGTTGACCTTGCGCTACTATTTGTCCATCTTATAATGCCTAATGTGCTCTCACTTGCGCAACTTATAACTCTCGGCGCAATTGCAACCGCTACTGCCCCCGCCGCCACGCTTATGGTTGTACGCCAATATAAAGCGAACGGGCCTCTCACAAAACTTTTGTTGCCTATTGTTGCGCTTGATGATGCAGTTGGTCTTGTTGTCTTCGCCGTTTCTTTTGGAATTGCCAAAACACTGACGAGCGGAGCGGTTGACATAATATCTGTTTTGGTAAACCCACTCATAGAAATTGTCTTGTCTTTATTGCTCGGTGCAATAATGGGAGTTGTGCTAACATATCTTGAAAAGTTTTTCAATTCCAATACAAACCGCTTAAATCTTACAATTGGAATAGTATTTTTAACGGCAAGTCTTTCAATGCTTAATTTTTACATAGGCCCCGTTCATATAAGTTTTTCTTCACTGCTTACTTGTATGATGCTCGGCACGGTTTTCTGTAACATTTGTCCGCTGTCCCACGATTTGATGATAGCATCAGACAAATGGACATCGCCGTTATTTGCGCTGTTCTTTGTTATAAGCGGCGCAGAACTTGAACTCGGGGTTTTCACAAACGGTGCAATTGTAATTATTGGTCTGGTTTACATAATATCTCGCTCGGCGGGTAAATATATTGGCACATTCGGTAGTGCCAAACTTACAAAGTGTACGCCTAATATATGCAAATATCTTGGCATAACACTTTTGCCACAGGCGGGTGTTGCGCTTGGAATGTGCACAACCGCAATGCAACTAGGTGACGAGGGAAAACTTATAAGAAACATAACCCTGTTTGCCGTACTTGTGTATGAACTTGTAGGACCACTTCTTACCCGACAGGCACTTACGGCGGCAGGCGAAATTCATCCCATTCCGCACGAAGTTAAAAACCGCCGTGAAATGAAACTGTCTGAGGCTAAAAAGTAGTTGATTTTTTGTTTTAAAAGGAATATAATAACATTGTAAATAAAAGGGAGTAGTTTGCACCTTTGGTGTTGCCTGTCCGTCAATACGTTTGATTAACTGGACTGTGTATTAAAAAACAAGACTTTTATTGTGTTTGACACAATAAAAGTCTTTATTTTTTTAGGAGGAAAAATTATGGAGGTACTTTATAAGTATTTGTTGGAAATCACCTGGCAACAGGTGGTAATGTGGGGCATAGGCGGAATTTTAATTTTTCTTGCTATTGTTAAGAAGATGGAACCGTCACTTTTGCTTCCAATGGGATTCGGCGCAATACTCGTCAATCTGCCGTTTTCGGGCGCTGTAACACAGGGGGATACACACGGACCGCTTGATGTGCTGTTCAGCGCGGGTATAGATAACGGTGAAATCTTCCTGCTGTTACTGTTTATAGGTATCGGTGCAATGATAGATTTCGGACCGCTTTTATCCAACCCGAAGCTTATGATATTCGGCGCAGCGGCGCAGTTCGGCATATTCTTTACATTAGGTCTTGCGGCGTTTCTTGGCTTCCCCGTTAAAGATGCGGCGTCAATTTCCATAATCGGCGCGGCAGACGGCCCAACCGCAATATTTGTTGCTAACCATTTCGGCACAAAATACATAGGCGCAATAATGGTCGCGGCTTATTCATATATGGCGCTTGTACCAATGATACAGCCGCCTGTAATCAAACTCTTAACCACTAAAAAAGAACGCAGAATAAGAATGGCATACGCACCGGGACATGTTTCTAAACTTACAAAAATCCTTTTCCCGATTATCATAACGGTAATTGCGGGAATAGTTTCGCCCTCAAGCGTTGCGCTTATAGGTTTTTTGATGTTCGGTAACCTGCTTCGCGAGTGCGGCGTATTGTCAAGTCTTTCAGAAACAGCACAAAATGTTCTTGCCAACCTGATTACAATTATTCTCGGAATTACAATTTCATCACAAATGCGCGCAGAGGACTTTTTAACGCTCGAAACCATTATAATTATTTTATTGGGACTTGTGGCATTTATATTTGATACTGTCGGTGGCGTGTTGATAGCAAAACTTTTCAACATTTTCCGCAAAGAAAAAATCAACCCAATGATAGGTGCGGCAGGAATTTCGGCATTCCCGATGTCCGCGCGTGTTATCAATAAAATGGGACTTGAGGAAGATAACCAAAACTTCCTTTTGATGCACGCAGTCGGTGTAAATGTTTCGGGACAGATAGCATCTGTTATAGCGGGTGGCTTAATCATAAGCCTGTTAGATAAGGTGGTATAATAATATGAAGATAAATATTGATATTGAAAACCTTTTAAGCACTCTGCCAACAATCGGCAAGGGGATGCTCGGCATATTTGCCGTTACAATAATTATAATCGCTATTACGATGATAATTAACAAGGTAACCGAAAACAGAGAATAACAAAAAAGCACCGCAGTTGCGGTGCTTTTTTGTTATCTTAGAAATGAATTAATAGCATAAACTGTCTGTCCGTTAAATTCAAGCCTTGCCCAACCGCTTTTACTTATGGCGGTTTTGGTAACATATTCACCGTTTAATAATTCGTGAACAATGCTTGAACCATCGGTTGTAGGCTTGTTACGCAGGTTTGTTTTTTCTTTTGCGGTTACATTAACGGGAGTGATTTCTGTAAACACCATTCCGTGCTCGGTAATCTCACCCTTGCTGTCTGTTTGTGTATTAGAACTTATTTCGGGTGCGTTGGTTGTAAGATAACTTGTAACGGCGTAAACTATCTGCCCATTAAAGTTAAGCCGTGACCACCCTTTGTCGCTTATGGCGGTGCGTTCTATAAATGTACCGCTAACAAGTTTGCCAACCGTTTCGCTGTCTGTCGAGGGGGATTTGCGTAGATTTACTTCGATTTTTGCAGTAACGCGGTCGCTTTGCGGTGTGAACACCATACCGCCAACGTTGTCCTCTTTTTCCTTTTCTATAACCTTGTCAGTAAGATAACTTGTAATGGCATAAACCGTCTGACCGTTAAGGACAAGGCGCGACCAACCGTTAGAACCTATCGCGGTGCGTGTTAAAAACGTACCGTTTTTTATGGTGGCAACTTTTTCGCCGTTTGTGCTTGGGCGCGAACGCAGATTAACGGTATCTTTTGGCGTAACAGAGTCGTTTGCAGGGGTGAACTTAACGCCGTCTACAATATCTTCTTTTTCCTTTTCTATAACCTTATCTGTAAGATAACTAGTAATTGCGTAAACTGTCTGTCCGTTAAGAACAAGACGCGACCATCCGTTTTTACCAATTCCTGTTCTTGTCAAAAACGTTCCGCTTTTTAAGGTGCCCACAACATCATATTTTGTGCTGGGACCTGTGCGTAAATTAACAGTATCTTTGGCAGTGACGGAATCATTTGTGTCGGTGTATAAAAGTTCTTGTTGTGTTTTGGGCGGTTTAGCATCTTTATTGACGGCGGAACTGTCCATAGGTTTAGTTTCCTTATATTCGCTGTAGGATACAACCATATCGCAGTTGCCCTCAACACCGGGTACTGCACCGCGGTTTGTGTATTGCCACATATCGTAATTTCCGCTATAATCGGGTGTTTCCCTTTGTGGATATGTCGGGGAAGAATAAAGGGCAACCCAAATTTTATACTGCTTTTCAATTAGTTTTACGTTCCAAATATTTTGATCTAAAAGGTCGTTTTTAGAGCCGTAAAACATACTTTTATAACCGCATTTTTCTATCTGGGATAAAAACGCAATTGCATTCTGTGTGCGTTCGTTAGATGATAGAGAAAACATACGGCTATCTGGATTTTTGTAACCCTCGCAGTCGTAAACAACGGGCAAAGAAATTTTATAACCCTTTATTTTGTCTGCCGTAAATGCGGCTTCTTCCTTGGCTTCAGCCTCGCTTTTTGCGGTGGAAAAGAAATAAACACCTACCAAAACGCCGTTTTTTTGTGCTTGTTGAATATTGTAATCGGCGTTTTCATCGGGATAAATTTTTCCGTCTTCACCGCGGTAGCCAACGCGGATTATTGCAAAATCTATGCCGCTTTTTGAAGTTTTTTGCCAATCAATTTTTCCCTGCCATTTAGAAACATCTATTCCGTGTGCGACACCCTTTTTAGCAGTTAGAGTTTCGGCTTCAACGCGGGTTCCCGGTTCAGTTTCTTCATATTCAGTGTTTTCGGGATCTTTTTCGTCATTGTGTATGGCGCTTATATCTGCGCTCTCCAGCGTGTCAGCGACGCTCGTTTGCGGTTCTTGCGGCTTACACGCGCAAAGCGTTAAAATTAAAAGTGCAAGAATAAGGCTTAGCGCTTTTCTCATAAAATCACCTCGCGTGTATTATACTATCCCGTCTGTCAATTTTCAATAAATGTTACATTTTTGTTGTTAAACTTTAATATTTATGATAAAATTACAGGGTAATATTTTTTAAGTAGGTAATGCGTTTTGAAAAGTTTTTTTCTATCTAAAAAAGGTATAATAATAACCGTTTCTTGTGCGGCGGCTTTGGTTGTCGCAACCGCTGTGTTACTTATGTGTTTGCGGGGAAAACAGCCTCCGTCAACCGTTACGTTGGCACCACAGTCTTCACAGAATGAAACCTCGTCACAAGTAGCAGAGGAAATTGCACTTAATATCACATCACACCAAACAGAAGATACAACAACTACGCACGACACCACCTGTTTTGTTGGCACCTGCGACCCCTTGTATCCGCTAACCCTTAACGGCGAGGCGGTGGAATATGACACACAGGGTGTTTTTACGGTTGAAAAACAACTAAAAATCGGCGCAAACACCTTTACTTTTTCTCACAAGGGCATTGAAAAGACCTATACTGTGCGTTATCGTTTTGTTGTAATACAGTCTTATTCGCCAAGCGGAAAACAAACCTATGACAGCGGCTCGGCTTTTTCTGTAACGGTATGTGCGCGAAAGGGAAGTGTTGTCAGCGCGACCTTTGGAGGTAAAAAAATAACCCTTACAGAGAGTATGTCGAACGAAGAAAATAAAAATGAAGATTTTACATATTTTACCGGAAGTTTTTCGTTACCGAGCGGTAATACGCAGAACAAAAATCTCGGCAAGGTTACGTTTTCTGCCAAGTATAAAGAGCATAGCGAAACCTATCAGTCGGGGGATATAATCTGCAAAAAAGCCAACATACCCGTAGTGGCAGAAATTGTGGCTTTCTCTGCCGAAACCTTTGACGGTGACGGCACAAACGCTCTCTCGCGTCCCACCAACAACTATCTTCCCGCAGGTACGGTGGACTACATAACGGGCACAGCGTATAGCGGTGATATTAAATACTATAAATTGAGATACGGCAAAAGCGTTTCGGCAAACAAAAAACTTTCCCCGGGTAATCGGAAGGTTACCGTCACAAAGGAATATGCAGGTACCCTACCTGATTCAAATAATTTGTCGGTGGCGGGAGTACAACAGACAAAACGCTTTACAACAATTACGCTTGATACCGATTGGAAAGCGCCTTTTACCTTTAGTTTGTTACCACAAGCCTATAAAAATGCTGCCACGCGTGATTATACCGTAACAGCTGTAACATGTGAGTATGTTGAAATAAAATTCTGCTATGCTAAATCTATAAGTGGAGAAATCACATTTGACAATAGTAACCCGCTCTTCAAAAGCGCCCAAACGCTTAAAAGCGGAAACGATTATGTTTTAAGACTGTATTTACGTCGAAAAGGACAGTTTTACGGTTGGGACGCCTCGTACAATAAAAGCGGTCAGCTTGTATTTACTTTTTTGCATCCCGCACAGACCAAAAAAGCGGGTAACGCCTACGGCATAGATTTGACGGGCGTTAAAATAATGCTTGATGTCGGTCATGGCGGTGTGGACAGCGGTGCTGTAGGAATAAACGGACTGCTTGAAAAAGAACGCAATTTGTTTTTAGCAAACAAACTGCGTATAGAACTTGAAAGCATCGGTGCCACAGTTTTAATGAACCGCACAACCGATAAAACAATGGATTCGGACGAACGCTGTAAAATTTTGAAAAACACAAAACCCGATTTGTGCATCGCAATTCACCATGATTCTAGCACATCCACAAAACCCAACGGCTTTGCGGGACTGCATTTTACGCTGTTTTCAAGTTTGCCCACAAAATGTGTTTATAATGCTACAATGCAAACCGGGATTTATAATGCGCCCAAGGCGCAAAACCGCAACCGATTCCAGTGGCATTATTACTACGTTGCGCGTATGACAGACTGTCCCGTTGTGCTGACAGAAAATGGATTTATGACGGGAAATCTTGACCGCATAGGCATTGCAAGTGAAGGCGTGAATATACAAAAAGCCAAAGCAATTACGCGCGGAGTGGCAGAGTATTTCAAGCAAATATATATCGAGATACCAAAAGAGCCGACACCGCCGGTGTCCTCTCTGCCGACCATTTCATCGTCAGAGCCACCTGTGTCATCTTCACAGCCGCAGGAAAGTGAGCCAAATGAGTCAGAAAACGAGTCAAGTGACGAAAGCGATACTGTCCCGTCAGAGCCACAAACATCATCACAAGAAAGTAAAACCCCGTGAGCATTGGAACACGCTATAAGTTAGGTGTTTTTCTTATATATTTATGTTGCCCTGCTAAAAAATTCTTGACAAAGGGTGGAGAGGGTAGTATAATAACGTCTGTAAAGCGATTTGCTTTACAGGGAGGGTGGCGTGATGCCCAAAGATTTAACGCTGTCACAACTGCTGGATATTTACGGTTCGTTGCTGTCAGATAAACAGCGTCTTTTGTGCGAACTTTATTATGATGAGGATTTGTCTTTATCCGAAATTGCAGAGAATGAGGGCATAACCCGTCAGGGCGTACGCGATGCTCTTAAAAAAGCAGAACAACAACTTAAGACTTATGAAGAAAAACTCTCTCTGCTTTCTAAAACCCGTGCTTTGCGTGAACGGGTAGATGCTGTCAAAAACGGCGAAGATATAGAAACGCTTTTTAGCGTGATAGACCAATTTTAAGGCGGTGATTTGGTGGCTTTTAACAACCTGTCCGATAAACTTTCGGCGGCTTTCAAGCGTTTGAGGTCAAAAGGTAAACTGACCGAAGCAGATGTAAAAGAAGCAATGCGTGAGGTGCGCTTAGCGCTCCTGGAAGCCGATGTTAACTATGCCGTTGCCAAAAACTTTACAAATACCGTAACCGAAAAATGCATAGGCGAAAAGGTGATGGAAAGTCTTACTGCGCCGCAGATGGTTGTAAAAATCGTTCGTGACGAACTTACTGCGCTTATGGGCGGTGAACATGCAAGGCTTAAAACATCCGCCCAAATTCCAACCGTAATTATGATGTGCGGTCTTCAGGGCTCGGGCAAAACGACACACTCGGCTAAACTTGCGCGTTATCTCAAAACGCAAGGGCACAGACCGATGCTTGTTGCCTGTGATATATATAGACCTGCCGCAATTGAACAGTTAAAAGTTGTAGGAGGGCAGGTTTCGGTCCCTGTTTTTGAAATGGGCACTGAAAAACCTGAAAAAATCGCCGCAGCGGCTATAAAGCACGCACGTGATTACGGACACGATTTTGTTATTTTAGATACAGCTGGTCGTCTGCATATTGACGAAGAACTGATGGACGAACTCGTCCGCATAACAAAGACGGTCGATGTTCACAACATTTTGCTTGTTGTTGATTCTATGATAGGTCAGGACGCAGTTAACGTTGCCAAAGCGTTTGATGAGCAGATGGCAATTGATGGTGTAATTCTGACAAAACTTGACGGTGATACTCGCGGAGGTGCCGCACTTTCGGTACGCGCTGTTACGGGTAAGCCCATTATGTTTTCGGGCGTTGGAGAAAAACTTGACCAGTTCGAAGAATTTCACCCCGAGCGTATGACTTCCCGCATACTCGGTATGGGCGATATGCTTTCGCTTATCGAGAAGGTCGAAACCGAGATTGACGAGAAAAAAGCACTCGAAACGGCACAAAGACTGCAGGAAAATAAGTTTGATATGAACGACCTGCTTGAACAGTTTGAAAGTCTTAAAAAAATGGGACCGCTTAAGAATGTGCTATCTATGATTCCGGGAATGGAAAAACAGTTGCGAGATGTAGATATTGATGACAAAATGATGCTAAGGACAGAGGCAATTATCAAATCTATGACTGCAAAGGAACGCCAAAAACCCGAAATTCTTAATGCTTCTCGCCGCAAACGAATAGCCGCAGGTTGCGGACAGACGGTTGAAGAGGTTAACAAACTCGTAAAACAATATGAACAGATGAAAAAAATGTTCAAACAAATGTCGGGCAAAAAGGGCAAAAAAGCAATGGGCAGAGGAATGAAACTGCCGCCCAATTTTCCCACAGGACTTGGTTTTTAAAGAGAAATCTTTTTAATAAATATTAAATTGCAGGAGGTGCAAGAGAATGGCAGTTAAAATCAGACTTCGCCGTATGGGTGCAAAGAAAGCGCCTTTCTATCGTGTAGTTGTTGCTGATTCGCGTTTCCCCAGAGACGGTCGTTTCATTGAGGAAATCGGATATTTCGATCCCACAAAAGATCCGGCAGTAGTTAACATTGATGGCGAGAAGGCAAAGCAGTGGATTGCAAACGGTGCACAACCGACCGACACTGTAAAGGCTCTTCTCAAGAAGAACAACATTGTCTAAAAACTCCGAAAGGAAAGCAAGTATGCAAGAATTATTGGTTTCAATCGCTTCCGGCCTTGTTGAAAAACCGGAGGCTGTCAATGTAACCGTAGATGAACCCAACGAGGAGGGTGTAGTTGTTTACCACCTTCACGTTGACGAGGCTGATATGGGACGTGTTATCGGCAAACAGGGCAGAATTGCAAAAGCAATTCGTACAGTAGTACGCGCCGCCGCTAACCGCAATAATCAGCAGGTTGCAGTGGAAATTGACTAAAATTTCAGGATTACCCCCATTTTTCTGGGGGTAATTGCATTTTAGTACTTGCATTAGGTAGTATTATGAAAAAGTATCTCGAATCGGGACAAATTGTAGGAACGCACGGTGTGCGTGGAATGGTCCGCATACAGCCTTGGTGTGATACACCTGCATTTTTGTGCGGTTTTAAGAAAATATATAGTGATGAGGGCAATACTGTGTGGAAGGTTGTAAAATCGCAACCGCACGGTAATGTTGTTATTGCGCAATTACAGGGTGTTGACAGTATAGAATTGGCAGAAAAACTTCGCGGTAAACGCGTGTATATATGCCGAGATGATGTCAAACTAGAAAAAGGACAATATTTTGTTGAAGATATTATAGGGTGCGAGGTTTTTAATATTGAAACGGGCGAAAACCTTGGAAAGATAACCGATGTTAGCCCAACGGGCGCTAATGATGTTTGGCATATACAGCGTGGTGGCAAAGAATACCTCATACCTAAAATTGATAGCATTGTAAAAACGGTGGATGTGGAAAACGGCCGCGTTGAAATCAGCGTTATGAAAGGGCTTTTTGATGATGAGGATTGATATTTTAACCCTTTTCCCCGAAATGTGCGAATCGGTACTGTCAAGCAGCATTATAGGACGCGCACGCGAATCCGAGCTTGTGGAAATACATTGTCATAATATCCGCGATTATACGGCAGATAAACACGGCAGAGTTGACGATGCACCATACGGCGGCGGTATGGGAATGATAATGGGCGTACAACCAATTTACGATTGTTATGAAACGCTGTTTGGAAAGTCAGAGCAAAAACCGCACGTCATATATATGTCGCCCAAGGGTAAAACCTTTAACCAAAAACGCGCATGTGAACTTTCACAAAAGGAACATATAGTACTGCTTTGCGGACACTACGAGGGGATAGACGAACGCGTTTTAGAGGAAATTGTAGACGAGGAAATCTCAATCGGCGATTATGTACTTACAGGAGGCGAGATGGCGGCGGTTGTCGTGACCGATGCTGTAGCGAGAATGTTGCCGGGAGTCTTGTCGGATGATATTTGTTTTCAGGATGAAAGTCACTTTGCAGGACTGCTTGAATATCCGCAATATACCCGACCTGCTGAATGGCGTGGCAAAAAGGTACCCGATGTTTTGCTTTCGGGACACCACGCGAATATTGAAAAATGGCGGCGCGAGCAAGCGATTTATACCACATATAAGAAGCGTCCCGAAATGTTAAAAGATGCCAACCTTTCAGAAAAAGAAAAAGAGTATATCGCGACTCTTGACAAAAATAGCTAAACAAAGGAAAAAACAGTGGGCTTTTTGCACAAAAAAGTTTGGCTAAAAATGTTGAGATTTTGGATAAAAACGAAAAAGTTAAAATAAACCGTATCAATTATGTTGACTGTTCGATATATTGTGGTATAATAATTAAGTAGAAAAAATACAGATTCTATTTAAGGAGAATGAAGCATGTGTGTTAAAGATGTAGTAGTTCAGAATCAGGTTGGCTTACACGCAAGACCTGCCACTTTCTTCATCCAGAAGGCAAACGAATTCAAGTCATCCATCTGGGTAGAAAAAGAAGAGCGCCGCGTTAATGCAAAAAGTCTTTTAGGCGTGCTTTCTCTTGGAATTGTCGGCGGAACACAGATTCGCATAATTGCGGACGGTTCGGATGAGGCAGCCGCAGCAGAAGAGCTTGTAAGATTAGTGGAGACAGGCTTTGTTGAATAATTAAATTAACCCACCTGAAAAACGGGTGGGTACATATTTCCGGGTGTGGCGCAGTTTTGGTAGCGCGCTTGAATGGGGTTCAAGAGGCCGCAGGTTCAACTCCTGTCACTCGGACCAAAAATGACCCGCGACCTTTTGGTCGCAGGTCATTTTTTATTTGTATGATAAAGGTTTAATTTTTGAGCCTCTTGAACCCGAGAGGGTTTTCGCGTAAAGAAAATGTGCCGGTGACACATTTTTAGCGAAAAGCGGCGAAGGCGGGTACCGAAGGCAAAGCCTTGGGTCGACAAGCCATTAGTGCGCAAAGCGCACGACAAGAGGCCGCAGGTGTGGCTTCTGTCACTCGGACCAAAAATGACCCGCGACCTTTTGGTCGCAGGTCATTTTTTTGTTCTATCCAGAGATTTGGTTTATAATCCGCGTTGGCGGAATGTAATCAGTCCTCAATAAGATCCCAATTAAAAACAGTTGCCATCTTACTAAAAATTAGATATAATAATCATATATTATCTTTGGAGGGAAAAGAATGTTTATATCAAAGGATATTAAATATATTGGAGTGAACGATAGAGATATTGATTTGTTTGAGGGACAGTATGTTGTACCCAATGGAATGGCATACAATTCATATGTTATTTTGGATGAAAAGGTTGCCGTTATGGATACGGTTGATAAAAATTTCGGTGACGAGTGGCTTGATAATCTTGAAAATGCACTTAGTGGCAAAACACCCGATTATCTCATAGTTCAGCATATGGAGCCAGACCATTCGGCTAACATTATGCGCTTTGCAGATAAATATAAAGATGCATTTATCGTTGCTTCGGCTAAGGCGTTTACAATGATGCAAAATTTCTTCGGCACCGATTTTTCGGACAGAAGAATTGTTGTAAAAGAGGGGGATACTCTCTCGTTAGGAACACATAATTTAACTATTATAACCGCGCCTATGGTGCACTGGCCTGAGGTTATAATGACCTATGACCAAAAAGACAAGGTGCTTTTTTCGGCAGATGGATTTGGAAAGTTTGGCGCAACCGATGCAGATGAAGACTGGGCATGTGAAGCGCGTAGATATTATATTGGAATTGTGGGTAAATACGGTGCACAAGTACAGGCGGTACTTAAAAAAGCGGAGGCGCTTGATATTCAGATTATCTGTCCTCTTCACGGCCCCGTGTTAGCAGAAAATCTCTCATATTATATAAACCTTTATAATATTTGGTCATCCTACTCGGTTGAGAGCGAGGGTGTACTTATTGCTTATACCTCTATTTACGGTAACACAAAATCGGCTGTAGAGTTATTAGAAAGCGAACTTAAAAAGTGCGGTTGTGAAAAGGTTGTAGTAAACGACCTTGCGCGATGCGACATGGCAGAGGCTGTTGAGGACGCTTTTCGTTACGGTAAACTTGTACTTGCTACTACAACATATAATAACGATGTTTTCCCCTTTATGCGCGAGTTTATAAACCATTTGACCGAGCGCGGATATAAAAACCGCACCGTAGCATTTTTGGAAAATGGTTCTTGGGCGCCTAATGCCATAAAGGTTATGAAAAATATGTTAGAGCCGATGAAGAATATCAGATACGCTGAAAATGAGGTTACAGTGCTTTCGGCGCTGAATACTGAGAGCCGCGAAAAAATAGCAGCACTTGCAAAGGAGTTATGTGAATAATATGCGAATTTTTGAGTCGATTACCGAACTTGTCGGTAATACGCCGCTTTTGCATCTTAAAAATTTTGAAAAAAACCATGACAGTGCGGCAAAAATATATGCCAAACTAGAATATTTCAACCCCGCGGGTAGTGTGAAAGATAGGGTTGCAGTCAGTATGATTAACGATGCCGAACAAAAGGGCATTTTAAGACCCGGCTCGGTAATTATCGAGCCAACAAGCGGTAATACAGGTATTGGTCTTGCCGCCGTTGCCGCCGCAAGAGGATACAGCGTTATACTGACAATGCCCGATACTATGAGCATTGAACGCAGAAAACTGCTGTCGGCGTACGGTGCAGAAATTGTGCTGACAGACGGCAAAAAAGGTATGCAGGGCGCTATTGAGAAAGCAAACGAACTAGCGAAACAAATTGAAGGTAGTTTCCTTGCAGGACAGTTTGAAAACCCCGCCAACCCACTTGCACACATTGAAACTACGGGACCTGAAATCTGGTGTGATACCGATGGACAGGTCGATATTTTTGTAGCAGGTGCAGGAACGGGCGGTACGGTAAGCGGTGTTGGCAAATATCTCAAAATGCAAAACCCGAATATAAAAATCGTGGCGGTCGAGCCTGAAAATAGCGCGGTTTTATCGGGGGGCGAGGCAGGACCGCACGGGCTTCAAGGCATCGGTGCAGGGTTTGTGCCGAAAAACCTTGACTTATCTTTGATAGATGAAATCATAACAGTAAACGAGGAAGATGCCTACAAAACCACCCGTTTCTTAGCAGAGCACGAGGGAATTTTAACAGGCATAACCTCGGGAGCGGCGGCGTTTGCGGCATCGCAGTTGTCTCTGCGTCCTGAAAATGAGGGTAAAATAATAGTAGCACTTCTGCCCGATACAGGCGAACGCTATCTCTCCACCCCCGCATTTGAATAACAAAAAACCACACTTCTGTGAAGTGTGGTTTGCTTTATTTTTGCGCAAGATATTCTTCTGCAAAGTGCGCCGCAACAGCGCCGTCCGCAGTAGCGGTAACAATTTGCCTTAACATTTTTGTGCGAATGTCGCCCACCGCAAAAACGCCATCTATAGCAGTTTTTGTGGTTTCGTCTGCAATAATGTATCCGTTTTTATCAAGTAGTTTTGCATCACTCAAGATTTCCGTAGCGGGTTTTCTGCCAATACTAACAAAAATTCCGTCACACACTATTTTGCGCACATCGCCGCTTTTGGTGTCTTTAATTTTAGCGCCTGTAACGCGCTTTTCGGTGATGATTTCCTGGAGTGTGCTGTTCCATAAAAACTCAATATTATTAGCGTTTTCAAGCGCTGACATATATATTTTTTCAGCGCGCAGAGTGTCGCGTCTATGCACAAGCAGTACCTTTTTACAAAGCCTTGAGAGATAAAGCGCATCTGCTACAGCGCTATTACCGCCGCCTATTACTAAAACGGTTTTGTCTTTATAGAACCTTCCGTCACAATGGGCGCAGTAGTGTATGCCTTTGCCTGTGAATTCTGCTTCGCCCTCAATTCCAAGTGTCTTTGGGTTAGCACCCATAGAAAGCACAATGGTTTTGCCGTAAAAGTCACCACTTAGAGTATGCACCGTCTTGATTTCAGAATCCAAATCAAATCCCGTAACCTCGGTGTATTCGGTCTTTGCGCCAAAACGTTCTGCACCTGTTTGCATTTTCAGGCCTAGCGTAAACCCATCTACGCCCTCGTCAAAACCAGGGTAATTATCAATGTCGCCTGTTAGTGTCATCTGACCGCCAACCGCCATTTTTTCGAAAACAAGCGTGGAAAGTCCCGCCCGTGCGGCGTAAAGCGCGGCAGTATAACCCGCAGGTCCGCCACCGACAATTAACATATCATAAATCTGTCCCATAAAAGTTTAACCCTCTAAAAGTGCAAGAATTTGCGCTTTCGGTCTTGCACCCGATGCCGTATTTACAACCTCGCCGCCGCGCAAAACTACAAGCGTTGGGATAGTGAAAACTTCAAACATTTGTGCGAGTTCGGGCTCGTTATCAACATTTATTTTTCCGACAACAATATCGGTATTTTCTTCTGCAATCTCGTCAACAATGGGCGAAACCATGCGGCA
>JAZRZS010000055.1:0-27019 GCA_045601505.1 Acutalibacteraceae bacterium | reverse complement strand
CAACTGCAGGGTAAATACCCTGAGAAGCTATATTTCTTGCCAAGACAGTTGTGGCGTCAAGGTGGGCAAAGGTTGTGGCGGGGGCGGGGTCTGTAAGGTCGTCCGCGGGAACATAAACCGCCTGGATAGAGGTAATCGAGCCTTTTTTGGTCGATGTAATACGCTCTTGTAAAGCACCCATCTCATTAGCGAGTGTCGGCTGATATCCAACCGCGGAGGGCATTCTTCCCAAAAGGGCAGAAACCTCACTGCCTGCCTGTGTGAAACGGAATATGTTATCAATAAACAACAAAACGTCTTGTCCCTCAGTATCACGGAAATATTCTGCCATTGTAAGTCCCGAAAGAGCAACGCGCATACGCGCTCCAGGCGGCTCATTCATCTGTCCGTACACAAGGGCAGTGTTACTGATAACGCCCGACTGTTTCATTTCGTTATAAAGGTCGTTACCTTCACGTGTGCGTTCGCCAACGCCCGAGAAAACCGAGATACCACCATGCTCTTTTGCAATGTTGTTGATAAGTTCCATAATAAGAACAGTTTTACCAACACCAGCACCGCCGAAAAGACCGATTTTACCACCCTTTGAATAGGGGCAGATAAGGTCGATAACCTTAATTCCGGTTTCAAAAATTTCGGCGCTTGTGGCAAGTTCCTCATATTTAGGTGCGCCGCGGTGAATGTTCCAACGCTCTTCGGTTTCGGGGGTGGGGATATTGTCAACAGCTTCACCTAAAACATTGAAAATTCTTCCAAGTGTTTGGCGTCCAACGGGAACACTAATAGGTGCGCCTGTGTCGGTTACAGCAACACCTCTCTGAAGACCGTCTGTTGAAGACATAGCAATACATCTTGCAACATTGTCGCCAATATGCTGTGCCACCTCAACTGTAAGTTTGCGTTCGCCAACGGGCATTGTCAGCGCATTGAGAATAGATGGCAATTCGCCCTCAGGGAAACGAACGTCAACAACAGGTCCCATAACCTGTATAACTTTTCCTATATGTGAATTTTCCAAAATATTCACTCCTTTTAAGAATTGCCGCCTGCGACAATTTCAGTAATTTCCTGTGTGATTGCACCCTGTCGTGCACGGTTGTATTCAAGATGCAGGTCGTCAATCATCTGCTTAGCGTTCTTTCCTGCAGAATCCATTGCCATACGTCTTGCGGCAACCTCACTTGCAAAACTCTCTCTTACAAGCGCAGTTAGTATTCCTGAAACATATTCACGTACAGCCATATTAAGTACGGTAATAGCATCAGGCTCAAAAATAATACTGGCATCTTTGGCATTTTCAGTGCGCTTAAGAGGCAATATCCATCGAATTGTGGCTTCCTGTGACATAACGGAATTGTATTTTGTGTATATAATTCCAAGCCTGTCAAACTCACCATCGCAAAATTCCGTACAAAGTTTGTCTGCAAGTTCAGAAGCCTCTTTGAAAGAATAATGTTCAGATGAGTTTATTTCTTTTGAAAAGCGTTCACAAGCGCGTTTACCAATTGTTACAAACTCTGCATTAAAGGTGGAGCAAAGCCTGAAAACATTGGCGTTGTATCCACCTGCCAGACCTCTGTCACCCGCAATAACAATTATTTTTGTGCGTTGGGTGTCACGCTCTTGCATATACGGACTTTCAAGGCATTCGCTTGATGCAGTAAGCGACGCTACCGAATCGTCCATAGCCTTGATGTACTGCCTCGCCTTTAGCATAGCATCGTTTGCTTTACGTATTTTAGAGGAAGCAACCAGCCCCATAGCCTTTGTGAGTTGCAGGGTAGAGGTTACACTTTTAATGCGTATACGCAGTGCCTTTGTGTTACCTGCCATATATTACACCTGCAATTCCGAAAGAATGTTTTTAAGTGCAGTTTCGTCCTCTTCGTCATAGAAACCACTTTCTATTCTCTCTAACCAAGCGCTATGCTCGTTTACAAGTTTAGCAAACAACCTTGATTCAAACTCTTTAACCTCGCTAACGGCAATGTTGTTGAGATAACCCTTGATAACGGCATAAACGATAGCAACCTGACATCCAACGCGGACAGGGGCGTTTCTGCCTTGTTTAAGCACCTCGACAATGCGTTCACCAAGAGCCAAACGCGCTTTGGTATCGGCATCAAGGTCACTGCCAAACTGTGCAAACGACTGAAGTTCGCGGTATTGCGAATAGAGTAGTTTAAGTTCACCTGCAACCTTTTTCATTGCCTTTAACTGCGCAGAACCACCAACACGGCTTACCGATATACCGGGGTTAATCGCGGGCATAATGCCTGAATGGAAAAGTTCGGTTTCAAGGAATATCTGACCGTCTGTAATAGAAATAACATTGGTCGGAATATAAGCTGAAACATCACCCGCCTGTGTTTCAATAATCGGCAAAGCGGTGATAGAACCGCCGCCGTATTCTTTGGCAACACAAGCCGCGCGTTCAAGCAAACGTGAATGCAGATAGAAAACATCACCGGGATAAGCCTCGCGTCCGGGTGGACGGCGGATAAGCAGGGAAAGTGCGCGGTATGCAACGGCGTGTTTGCTAAGGTCGTCATATATTATGAGAACGTCTTTGCCTTGCTCACGGAAATATTCAGCCATAGCACAGCCACTATACGGCGCGATATACTGTAGAGGTGCGCTTTCGGCAGCTGATGCCGAAACAATTATGGTGTAATCCATAGCGCCGTTACGCAAAAGATCGTTCGCAAGTTGCGCAACCGAGGTGCTCTTTTGACCTATAGCAACATATATACAGATAACATCGGTATTTTTCTGGTTAATGATGGTGTCAACGGCAATCTCAGTCTTACCTGTTTGACGGTCGCCGATGATAAGTTCGCGCTGTCCGCGACCGATAGGAATCATACTGTCAATAGCCTTGATACCTGTCTGCAGCGGTACGCTAACACTCTCACGCTCAATAATTCCGGGCGCCTCTGCTTCAATGGGTTTGGTACCCGCATATTCAATAGGACCTTTGCCGTCAATCGGCTCACCAAGAGCATTAACAACACGTCCGAGCAACTTCTCACCAACAGGTACAGACAAAACCTTACCTGTTCTGTTAACGGTTGCGCCCTCTCTAATATCATTTTTATTCGACAGTATAGCAACCGAAACGGTGTCTTCCTCCAGGTTTTGTGCCATACCGAAAGAACCACCCTCAAACTCTAAAAGTTCGTTAGCCATACAGCCCTCTAAACCGTAAACACGGGCAATTCCGTCACCTACTAGAATAACCTTGCCGGTTTCTTCCATATTAACACGGGATTTATAATTCTTTATTTGAGTTTTGATAATATTACTTATTTCACTAGGATTATTCATCTGATATCACTCCCTTGAATGCTTTGGCTAATATCATTAAGGCGTTTTTTGGTGCTTCCGTCCAAGATCGCACCCTCAATTTCAACCTTTATTCCACCTAAAACCGATTCATCAACAACATAAGTAGCGTCAATGTTTTTGTCTGTTTTCTTCTCTAACTTTTGGCAAAGTGAGGTTTTTTGCTCATCACTCAGAGGTATAGCAGAAATGATTTTTGCGACTATGCGGTTTTCTTTTTGCATTTTTAGCAGAAAAAACTCTTCTATACATTCAAGTATTCCTAAAATCCGTCCGTGTTCACACAAGAGTTTCATAAAAGAAACAATATCTTCTTCTGTGTTTTGCGAAAACGCCTCGTCAATGGCAGAAAGCCTTTCGGAAAGCGGAATAGCGGGGGAGGAGAGGAAAATAATATAATCGGGATTTTCCTCAAAAACCGCGCGGATTTGTGTGAGTGATTTAGAAAATTCTTCTATTTTTTGGCTTTCCTGTGCGATTATAAATAACGCTTCAGAATATTCTTTAATTGTTTCTTGCATATCAGTCACCTATTTCATCAATGAAAGAATCAATTAAATTTTTGTGGTCTTCACGTGAAATCTCACGCTCAAGCATTTTTTCAGCCAAACGGGTTGAAACATCAACGATTTCTTGTTTTATGCTTTCTTCTGCCTTTTTAATTTCAAGGGCAGCGTCATCTTCAGCTTTACGAATAATGCCATCAGCGCGTTCTTTTGCCTCGGCAATAATCTCGTTTTCACGCGCGTGTGCAATGCTTACGGCAGACTGAATAATACCGTCAGCCTCCGTTTTGGCGCCCGACAGTCTTTCTTCGTATGCTAATTTATCACGCAATGCGGCTGCTGTTGCCTCTTCTGCCTTGTTATATTCGCCGTCAATGGTGTTTTGGCGGTTTATAAGCATCTTTTTAACAGGTCCGTAAAGGAGTTTCTTTACAATTATAAAAAGAATTACAAGGTTTGCAAGGGAAACAAGCATCTGCCAGAGATTAACCGAAATTACATCTAATGATTGCATAAATCTACTCCGCCAATTAAAGTGTTTTACAGTGATTTAAGGGTGTTAACAAGGATGTTAACAAGCATTCTAGGTGCAACAAATATGAGAAGAATTGCAATAACAAGTGCATAAAGACCTGTTGTTTCTGCAATAGCACAACCCATAAGCATTGTTGTGGTAACAGATCCTTTACTTTCGGGTTGACGGCCAATGGCCTCACAAGCTTTGGCAACAGCGTTACCTTCACCGATACCGGGGCCTATACCTGCAATCATAGCAGTACCTGCACCCAAAGCACAACAACCTAAAATAATACCAATTGCGATTTCCATTATTGTTTCCTCCAATTTTTATTTTTGTTTATTTTTAAGCGCTTTACGCATTTTTCTTTTTTCATATTCTTCGGCAGGGAAGGCACCCGCAATGTTCATCATTGTAAGCATTGCAAAAATAAATGCCTGCAAGCAACCGCTGAAAACATCAAAATAAATCGAAAGTACAGCGGGAATACCTACCTGAAACAGCGGGATATCACCAAGGACACCGGGAAGGGCTCCTAAAACCATATTTGAAAGTCCCGCAAGAGCACTACCTAAAAGTACCGATATAACCGTTCCGGAAAGTATGTTTCCGTAATGACGGAAGGACATCGATATCGGGGTTGCAAATTCGCTTATGAAATTGATTGGCGCCAAAAGCGCAACGGGCTCTGTGAATCCTTTAAGATAATAAAGCGGTCCGCATTTCATTTTATAATAGGTAATCAGTATAAATACTAAAATTGCCCATCCACCTACAATGTTAATGTCTGATGTGGGTGGGAAAAGCCCTAAAAGCGAACATAGACTCGAAAGCGCAGAAAGCGCCAATACCGCAATAATAAAGGAAGAATAACCTGAAAAATACGGTCCCATATTCTCAGCAACAAGGCCGTCAACCTTTTCGACTATAAGCTCGGCAAAGTGCTGTCTTTTGAGTTTTATGCGTTCTTTAAGTCCGTGCGTCAGATAAAGGCATAAAAACAGTATTGTAACCATAACCAGTGCTGAATTTACCTGTGCCTCGGTAACAGGAAAATCCTGTATCGGCATCGGAATAGTAAAGAAAATTCTCGCACCTGTAATTGATATGCCGTCTGATAGCGGCTCAGTAAGAAGATTTAGTATCATACCGAAGACAAGCGGCAAAACCATCATAACGATATAAATAATATCGGTAATAATAAAACGGCGACTTTTAGTAGCCAAGATATCACCCCCAAAAAGTGTAAAATAATATCATTCTTTTATTATCATAGGTCGCAGAAAAATTGCAATTCTTGGAAAAATCAGGGGAATTGCAAAAGCAATAATGTTAAATATAGGAATAAAATATGCGATAAGCGCAACAACGAGTAAACCAAATAAGCGTAGCGACTGCGATAGTTTTACGAGTTTTTTTGCCTCGTCAGGCTCCTTGTTTACAGCAGATTGCACAGTAAGTCCCATTAAAAAGAAATTACCTACGGACGCAGCAAAACCTAAAATGTTTCCTAAAAGAACGGTGTAATCCCATCTTGAAATGATTAAAAACACCGATTGCAACAAAACACTTAAAATAGCGGTAATGGCGGCAATATAATAACTTTCACGCAAAACCGTTGCATCAACTTTTTTCACAAACAGTCATTCCTTTATTAGCAGAAATTTCATTAAAAATTATTTTAACACAAAATATACATATATACAACACTAAATAATGTAAAATTTTTGAAAATATGTAGGTTTACAATAGATGTGTTACAGAAGCATAAAAAAATAAATAAATTATGTAAAAAGTCCGCTTCGTTTTGAAGCGGACTTTTTGTAGGAATTAACCGTCTTTTAATTCCTTTACCGTGTGGATTTGTTCTGCGGGGGTTTCGATGTAACGGAACATATCGTCAAGATCATCGGTCATATAATACAGTTCTTTGCAGTTATCCCGAATAAAGTTTTTCTTCATTGCCTGTTCCATAGCGTAGTTGATGTCATCGTAATAGCCCATTAGGTTGTAAATTGCAATAGGCTTGTTGTGCCGACATAATTGCTTCAGCGTTAAGATTTCAAAGAACTCCTCATAGGTTCCAATGCCACCCGGAACTATGATAAAGGCATCTGCATTATCCTCCATTAACTGCTTACGCTGACGCATTGTATCAGGTTGTATAAGCTCGTCACAGAAATTACATATAGCCTCAACTTTTTCGTCATCGAAAAATTTAGGAATAACACCTAAAATATAACCTCCGCCGGATTTTACTCCTCTTGCCGCGGCACCCAACAGACCGTTACCGCCACCGCCAAACACAAGTGAATGACCACGGTTTGCCATTTCCTGTCCCATTTTCTCAACTAATTCAATATATTTCTTATCGATAGTTGGTGATGCTGCTCCATATACACATATCCTCATTGGATTACCTCTTTTCTAATCTTTATATTTTTCGCAAAGTTCGCGAATTTGTGAAGTTAGTCTTGCGTTTTCTTTATTTGTCATACCACGGCGACTCTTAACAATCGACAATAACTTTTCGGCCGCAGTGACAAGTTCATTATAAATAACATCAGCACGACTGTTGCCTTTATAAGTAAGCACTCGGTCAATTGGTTTACCTTCGGTGTAAATCGTCATTCTTCCCGTAGCCAAGTCGTACTCGGTCCCGCTGAATGGTGCTTCGGCACGATAACCCTTTTTAACGAGCAAATCCTTAAAATCCTCGCAGGAATCTTCACTTCCGTGATTAACAAAAATAAGCTCGGGTTTTGTTTCGTAGCCCTCTATCCAAGAAATTAGTCCGGCTTGGTCTGCGTGACCGCTTGTTCCGTGGAGTGAGCAGATTTCTGCATTCACCGTAATTTCTTCACCGAAAAGGGTTACAGATTTTTCTCCGTTTAGCAGTATGCGACCGAGAGAACCTTCTGCCTGATAACCAACAAAAAGAATAATGTTATTTTCTTTCCACAAGTTGTGCTTTAAATGATGACGGATACGGCCTGCTTCACACATTCCGCTTGCAGAAATAATGACCTTTGGCTCATTGTTAAAGTTGATTTGCTTTGATTCTTCCGATGTCATAGACATACGGATATCGTCAAACCAGATAGGGTTAATGCCTTGCTTGACAAGAGCAAGAGTTTCTTCATCAAAACAAACGGGATTGCATTGCATAAAGATTGCAGTTGCCTCTGCGGCAAGGGGACTATCCACATAAACGGGAAAATGTTCATGTCCCTTTACAAGTCCATTTTGCTTAATTTCACGAATGGCGAATAGCATTTCCTGTGTACGACCGACAGCAAATGAAGGGATAACGATGTTGCCGCCACGGTCTAAGGCTTTTTGGATATATCCTGCAAGTTCATGTATTACGTTACTTCGGTCTGCAGAATGCAGACGATTACCATAGGTGGATTCAATTACAAGATAATCCGTTTCTGCAACTTGCTGCGGATCTTTTATAATGCGTTGATTTGTATTGCCTACATCACCGCTGAAAACAATCTTTTTATGGATATCGCCTTCGGTGAGCCACAGTTCAATACACGCCGAGCCGAGAAGATGACCGATATCAGTAAAACGCAATTCAATTCCCTCGGCGGGAAACACTATCTCATCATAGTTGCATCTGCGAAACAATGAAATAGCACCGATGGCATCCTGCATATCGTATACCGGCTCATAGGTATCCCGTCCTGCTCGCTCTGCTTTCCGAGAACGCCATTTTGCTTCCGTTTCCTGAATGTGTGCGGAATCGCGCAACATAATGTTACACAAATCGCAGGTTACATCGGTTGCGTATATTTTTCCCTTAAAACCGTCTTTATATAACTTCGGCAGCATACCGGAATGGTCAATATGCGCATGTGTCAAAAAGACTGCATCAATTTGATTTGCGGCAACCGGCAAGCTGATATTTTGAAAAACATCCTTGCCTTGTTCCATTCCGCAATCAACCAAATAGTATTTATTATTGATTTCCAAGAGAGTACAGCTTCCAGTAACTTCGTGGGTTGCTCCTATAAACTGTATTTTCATTAAGAACACCTCCTATGTGTTTATTATACAATAATTAAGGATATACTGCAACTTAATTCTAATTCCACTTACAAATTATTCTTTAGTAAAATCGCGGGTTATTCTTGAAATTTTATTGTCGGTAATATGTAATGTAAACAGCAAATCAAAATATATCCAATATGGGAGGAAACGAATTATGAGTTTACTCAAAAAATGTACAGCAGTATTTATCGGAACATTCGTATTGGTCTTTCTTGCATGCGCCCCTCACCGCGTTCGGAACACAAGACGGCAAAATTAAATTCTGCACACAAACATAATTAAAAAGAACCAACCATAAAGGTCGGTTTCTTTTAATTGGTCGAGATGACAGGATTCGAATTTTGCGCAGCCCACTTGCGGTACCCAAAAGTTGTTATCGGCTCAGGACTCCCCGACAACTTTTGACCGCTGCACCAACAAACACTCCCTTTATCCGCCACTGGCGGCGGTCGTGTGTGTTGCCCTGCGCCCCTCACTGCGTTCGGAACACAGGATGCAGATTAAAATTCTATAAACGCAGACGGAATTAAAAGAAACCAACCATAAAGGTCGGTTTCTTTTAATTGGTCGAGATGACAGGATTCGAACCTGCGGCCTCTGCGTCCCGAACGCAGCGCTCTACCAAACTGAGCCACATCTCGTTATGTAATTTTCTAAAATAAGCACGCCTTTGCGGGCGTCCTTATTTTACCTTGGTGCGAGTGACGGAACTTGAACCCGTACGTCATGGACACACGCCCCTCAAACGTGCCTGTCTGCCTATTCCAGCACACTCGCAAATCAAGCCTTGCTATTATAACACCTTAAACTATCTATGTCAATAACGAAATTGAAAAATTTTTTATTTTTTTCATAATCACATCGCCACCACTATATATTGTGGTGTGATGTGATGTCGGACACAATTTTACAAAAATAGTTGTAAAAAACTAAAAAAACTTATTGATTTTGACGTTTTGGTGTATTATAATTCAATCGTAGTGGTGAATTGTGGCACAAAAAACCATAAAAGTGTAACAAAGTGGTGAAAACGGAGGTGGAATTCTATGCTTTTTGGTGGATATCAGCACACAATTGATAAAAAGGGTAGAATGGCCATCCCATCTAAGCTTAGAGAATCATTGGGCGAAAATTTTATGATATGCTGCGGAATATCGGGCAAGAGATGTCTTTGTGTTTATTCAAACGGCGAATGGGACAAGCTTGTTGCTAAAATTGATTCTCTGCCAAACACCAAGGCGAGTACAGTAAAGCGTTTTTTGTATGAAGGCGCTTTTTCGGTTGAGTGTGATTCACAAGGCAGAATTTTAATTCCGAACTCGCTTCGTGAGTATGCGATGCTCGAAAACGATGCACATATTATAGGTATGTCGACCAACCTTGAAATTTGGAATACGCAGTTGTGGCAAGAAGAAAAGAAACAGTACACACCTGAAGATATGGCTGCTGTTATGGAAGAACTTGATTTTTAATATGAATAAAGAATTTAAGCATGTATCGGTTTTGCTTTATGAATCGATAAACGCACTTGATATTAAAGAGAACGGTATATATGTTGATGGTACTGCGGGAGGCGCAGGTCATTCAAAAGAAATTGCAAAGCGTCTTAAAAGCGGAAAACTGATAGCGCTTGACCGCGACCCTGATGCTGTGGCAGTTGCAACCGAAAGACTGAAAGGGTTTAATGCGACAGTATTACATTATAATTACTGCGATATAGATAAAGCGCTTGATTCGCAGAATATTCAAAAAGTAGACGGCGTTTTGCTTGATTTGGGCGTTTCGTCCTATCAACTTGACAATATAGAGAGAGGTTTTTCGTATCACGGCGAAGCACCGCTTGATATGCGAATGAGTAAAGAGGGCGTAACGGCGGCAGAACTTGTCAATAATTTAGATGCTGAAGAACTTACAAAAATATTCAGAGATTACGGCGAAGAAAAATTTGCGTTTAAAATTGCAAATGCAATTGTGTCGGAAAGAAAAAAAGAATCCATAACCACAACGGCACAACTATCAAAAATAATAAGCGACAATGTTCCCGCGGCATACAAGAGAAACGGCAACCCGTCAAGGAAATGCTTTCAAGCTCTCAGAATTGCCGTAAACGGAGAACTTGACGGCGTAAGAGATGTAATAGAAAAAGCCTTTAACCGACTGAAAGTCGGAGGAAGACTTGCAATAATAACGTTCCATTCGCTTGAAGACAGAATTGTAAAGCACGGGTTTGCAGAACTGTGCAAAGGTTGCACATGTCCGCCTGATATACCCGTTTGTGTATGCCATAAAACACCAAGGGCAAAACTTGTCTACAGAAAACCTGTTGAACCAAGCGAAGCAGAGATAAAAGAAAATCAAAGAAGCCGAAGTGCGAAACTTAGGGTGCTTGAAAAGATAAAGGATTAAAGGGGATTTTGAGGTATGGACAACAGCAGATATTATAATGATAGTCTGGCATATGATTTTGATATGTTCCTGCCAAAAAAGAATAAAGAGTCTGCAAAGATTGTTAAAATGCCGCAAAAGAAAAGGACGGCATCCAAACGCAGAGCAACCGCTGTTGTTTCGGACGGCGTGAAAAAGATTGCAATTATAGCGTTTGTGCTATCTGTTATTTGTGCAAACATTTTTCTGCGTGTAAGAATAACAGAGGTTAATGCTGATATTAACAATATCAAAACCGAAATAGCTGAACTTGAAAGTGAAAACACTAGACTCAATGTAGAGTTTGAAAACAGAATATCTTTTAAAAATATTGAGGAATCGGCTGTTGGACTTGGTATGAAAAAGATGGATAAATCCCAGATAATATACATCAAGACGAATAAAACAAATGCAGCGGTAACATCGGACGGAATATTATCGGTTGCAAAGGATTGAACGGCGGGATAAATTTGACATTGAGTTATGAATCCGTTTACATTATAATATAATAAAATGAGTAACGAATGCGAGGGTTGAAATAGAATATTTCGGCTCTCGTTTTCGAGCGTTATATTGGTGGGTGTGTTACATGGCAAAGGCAGTAAATAATAAACTTAATAAAGTTATGTGGCTGAGAATGCTGTGTGTATTGCTCGTTATGATGCTCGTTATGGGTGTTGCAACGGGCACAAGTCTTTTTAACATTATGGTTATAAAGGGCGAAGAATATCAGGCAAAGGCGTCTGAACAGCAACTTTACGATACCACACTTACTGCGCCGCGAGGTGATATTTATGATGTTAATATGAATCAACTTGCGACAAGCGCAAATTGTTGGACGGTGTATCTTTCGCCCAACAATTTCAAAAAAATCACCGATGCAGCAAAACTTTCCACCGTTAAACATCTCATAGCCGAAAATCTGTCGTCAATTTTGAATATTGGGTATGAAACCATCGAAAAACAGATGGAAAAAACGGGTAGCTATTATGTGATAGTTAAAAGAAAGGTTGAAAAACCCGAAGCCGATAAAATAAGAAAGTTTATTGCAGATAACAGCGATTATAAACTTTCAAATTACATTGGACTTGATGTTTCAACCAAGCGTTATTATCCTAATGATAATTTAGCATCTGTTGTGCTTGGGTTTGTTGGTGATGATAATCAAGGACTTGCGGGAATAGAAAGTTTTTATGATTCGGAGCTGACCGGTGTCCCAGGCCGTGTTGTAGCCGCAAAGAACGCACAGGGCGTTAATATGCCTTTTAGTTATGAAAAAATTATAAAAGCCGAGAACGGCAGTTCTTTAGTGCTGACTATTGATTCTTATATTCAATATGTTGCAGAAAAATATTTAAGTGCCGCAATTGAAGAAAACTTGGTTGCAAATCGCGGCGTTTCAATTGTAATGAATGTAAAGACGGGCGCTATTCTTGCAATGGCGATAAAAGGTGACTTTAATCCAAATACGCCTTTTGCGCTTTCGGATGCAGATACGGAACTTTTAACAGGACTTGAGGGAGAAGAGCGTTCAAAACTTTTAACCGAACTGCGAAATAAACAGTGGCGTAACAAGGCTGTTTCCGACTCGTATGAGCCTGGTTCGGTATTCAAGATTATCACAGCATCTGCCGCTTTGGAAGAAAACGTAACAAACTTAAATAATAAATATAATTGTCCGGGTTACATAGTTGTTGCGGGTCAACACTATAATTGTCATAAACATTCAGGTCACGGCGTACAGAATTTAAATCAGGCTGTTTCAAATTCCTGTAACCCAGTGTTTATAACATTAGGTTCTTTACTTGGCAGCAAATTGTTTTCTAAGTATTTTGAAGCATTTGGTCTTACCCAAAAAACAGGTATTGACTTGCCCGGAGAAGTTTCGTCTATATACCACGCCGAAAGTGCTATGGGACCGGTCGAATTGGCATCGTCTTCGTTCGGTCAGACATTTAGTATCACCCCTGTACAGCTTATAAGCGCGGTTGCTGCGGCAGTTAACGGAGGATATTTAGTAAAACCGTATTTGGTTTCAAAGGTGCTTGATTCTGATGGAAATGTTAAAACAACGACTACAACCACAGTTAAACGACAGGTAATATCGGAAGAAACAAGCAAAAAGATGTGTGAAATGCTTGAAAATTCGGTTGTTTCAGGCGGTGCTAAGAACGCCTATGTTGCAGGTTATAAAATAGGCGGAAAAACAGGTACATCACAAAAAATCGCACAGATGAACGCAACGGGAAAGGATAATCTATATGTTGCATCTTTCTGCGGTATAGCACCGATGGATAACCCCGAAATTGCTGTTTTGGTGTTGCTTGACGAGCCAAAAGGCGGCAAATATTACGGAGGTGTCGTTTCGGCGCCTGTAGGCGGACAGATTTTATCTGAAGTTTTGCCATACCTTGGGTATGAACCGCAATACAGCGAAGAAGAACTTAACAAACTTTTTGTAAAAGTGCCCGATGTAGCGAATGATACTGTAGAGGCGGCAAAACAAAAAATTAAAACTGCGGGTCTTTCATATAAAATTGTGGGAGACGGTGAAACTATAGATAAACAGGTTCCTGCGGCAAACAGTTCTGTTAGTAAAAACGGACTTGTGGTTCTTTACACACAGGGAAGTGAAAAGACGCAGACAAAGGTTCCTAATTTTGTAGGAATGACAATGTCGGCCGTTAACGCTGCGGCCATTAACGCAGGAGTAAATGTGGAATTTTCAGGCAATGCACAGTCAGGCGGAGCTGTTATTGCTTATACGCAGAGTATTGCCGCCGAAACAACAGTTGATTACGGAACGGTTGTCACAGTATTCTTTAGAGATAACAGTTCGGCGGATTATGCTACCAACTAAGAGGTGAACAAAGTGTTATTAAAAGAACTAATGCCCAATGTAACGGCAAAACTCGGAGACATAGATATAAAAGGCGTTACTAACGATTCGCGTAAGGTAAAATCAGGTTGGGCGTTTGTTTGTGTGAATGGCGCTTTGGCGGACGGACACGATTTTGCACAGTCGGCACTTTTAAACGGAGCGGCGGTTGTTGTGGCAGAGCGTGATGTCGGCGCACCTAATCAGATTATTGTAGATGATACGCATAAAATTTATGCTGTAATGTGTGCCAACTGGTTTGGTAACCCCGCAGAATCTCTAAAAATTATTGGTGTTACGGGGACAAACGGCAAGACAAGTGTCACCTATATGATAAAATCCATTCTTGAATATAATGGCGAAAATGTAGGACTTATCGGTACTATCCAGAATATGATAGGTGATGAAGTATTAGAGTCAAAAAACACCACTCCTGGTGTTTATGAATTGCAAGAACTTTTCGCTAAAATGAAATCTGCGGGTTGCCGTTATGTAATAATGGAGGTATCAAGCCATGCGCTTGACCAACGTAGAGTAGAGGGAATAAAATTCAGTGTAGGAATCTTTACAAACCTCACTCAAGACCATCTTGACTATCACATAACAATGGAAAACTATATGTTAGCCAAACGCAAACTGTTTGAAAACTCTAAGATTTCTATTGTAAATTTTGATGATGAATATTGTGAAAAAATAATGTCGGGGCTTAACGCTGAAACGGTGACATACTCAGCAACGAGTGACGATGCGACCTATACCGCTAAAAACATCAACTATCGTACCGATGGCGTGGATTATGAGTTTGTCGGTTATGGCACAATCAGTCGTATAAAGCTTTCAACCGGCGGAAGATTTTCTGTATACAACTCAATGTGTGCGGTAATAGCCGCCATAAAACTTGGCTTTTCTACGGCATCTGCTGCTACTGCGCTGTCGCAGATAAGCGGTGTTAAGGGTAGGGCAGAGGTTGTACCGACAGGTAGAGATTTTACGGTAATAATTGACTATGCCCATACGCCTGACGGTCTTAAAAACATTCTAAAAACATTCAGTGAATGCAAGAAAAACCGTCTTGTAGTGCTTTTTGGATGCGGCGGTGACCGCGACAGAACTAAAAGGCCGATTATGGGTAATATCGCAACTGAATATGCTGATTTTTCCATAATAACGAGCGATAACCCAAGAACAGAGAATCCGACAAAAATAATTGATGATATTCTCACAGGTATAACCGATAAAAAGGCTTCTTATAAGGTTATAGAAAACCGAAGAGAAGCAATAGAATATGCTATTAAAAACGCGCAAAAGGACGATGTTTTGGTCCTTGCAGGTAAAGGTCACGAAACCTATCAGATATTAGGACGCGACACTGTTCATTTTGATGAGCGCGAAGTAATAGCAGAAGTACTTGCAACATTAGAAAAATAAAGGAGTGTAAATATGACAGACATTTCTCCTGTAATTTCGGCAATAATTGCCTTTATTGCAACCGCCGTTTCGGGTCTTTATGCTTTGCCCGTGCTTAAAAGACTTAATTTCGGTCAGACAATACGCGAAGAGGGACCGCAATGGCATCAAAAGAAACAGGGTACACCCACAATGGGCGGAATAATGATGATATTCGGTGTTTTGGTTGCACTCTGTGCGGCTTTTGCATATGGAATGACTGCAAAGGTCAATATTTTTTCAGAGGTTAAAACTAATAAATTTATAATTTTCATAGCATCCGTAGTTCTAGCGCTTGTTATGGGCGGAATAGGATTTTTGGATGACTATATAAAGGTTGTTAAAAAACGCAATTTAGGACTTACTGCACGTCAAAAAACAATAATGCAACTTTTCGCATCTGCTTTGTATCTTGCTGTACTTGCATTTTCAGGTGTTAAAACCACGTGGCTGCCGTTTGTTGGCGATGTTAGTGTTGTAAGCGGTGCGGGGATTCTATTCTGGCCTATTGCTCTTATGTTTATATATGGTTTTATTAATGCCGTAAATCTTACGGACGGTGTGGATGGACTTGCAAGTTCTGTTACGCTTATTGTTTGTTGCATATTTATGCTTATAACAGGCGGTTTGCGTCTTGCAGGGGCAAATATGTTTGCGTCCGCCGTGGCGGGTGCGTGTGTGGGCTTTCTCGTTTGGAATTCCCATCCTGCAAAAATGTTTATGGGTGATACGGGTTCGCTTTTTTTAGGCGGTGCCGTTGTGGGACTCGCGTTTTGCACAGGAAGACCGATTCTTTTGCTTCTTATAGGCATTGTGTATCTTTGTGAGGCGCTTTCGGTTGTAATACAGGTAACATATTTCAAAAAGACTAAAAAACGCATCTTTAAGATGACTCCAATACACCATCACTTTGAAATGAGCGGTTGGGGTGAAGAAAAGATAGTACTTATTTTCTCGGTTGTTTCTATGGGCTTTGGCGCTATAGCAGTTTTGGTTTCAGGCCTGTTATAAAATATCAGTAGAGTGGTGAAGAAAATGGCTAAAAAGCGAAGCGCGTCACATTTTGGCGACTTCTGGATAAAGGGAAAAATGGATATAACATTTTTCAGCCTTGTAACAATTTTGCTTGTTATAGGGCTTATAATGCTGTTTTCTGCCAGTTATTCATATGCGCTCACATATTACGGCAACAGTTTTAGATTTATATTAAGACAATTGTTCTTTGCCGTGATAGGCGTTGGTGCAATGTTTGGTTTATCAAAGGTGAACTACAAAGTGTACCAAAAGTTTGCGCTGCCGATTTATGTTGTGGCAATTATTCTATTAATAGCGGTTTACGGTTTTCCCGAAATTGCAAATGTTCATCGATGGATAACAATTGGACCGATACAGTTTCAGCCGTCTGAGATAGGAAAACTTGCAATTATAATTTTGTTTGCACATCTCATTTCAAATAATGCAGGTAGTATGGGCAAATTTTCGTTTATAATGATTTTGCTGTTCTTGCTGGGCGCTGTATGCGCACTTGTTTTGTTTGAAACACACGTTTCGGCAACTGTGCTTATATTCTGTATGGGAATTGTAATGATTTTTGTCGGTGGACTTTCTAAAAAACTGACCTTAATGGGACTTGCGTTTACTGGCATAATCGGAGTTAGCGGATATTTTGTAATAAGATATTATTTAGGTTATGCTTCTGACAGAATAATGGCTTGGCTTGACCCGTGGTCATATCCTACAGATGAGGGATATCAAACCATTCAGTCTTTACTTGCTATCGGCTCGGGCGGTATTTTGGGACGCGGATTTGGACAGTCAAGACAAAAATATCTCTGGGTGCCTGAACCGCACAACGATTTTATATTTTCAATTGTATGTGAAGAACTTGGCCTTATCGGTGCTATGGTTATAATAATTATTTTTTGTGCGCTTGTGTGGCGTGGTTTTACAATTGCAATGCGTGCGCGCGATAAGTTTGGTTCACTTTTGGCTCTTGGCCTTACCTTTCAGGTAGGCCTTCAGGTTGCTCTTAATATTTTAGTTGTAACAAACACTATACCTAATACAGGCATAAGTCTTCCTTTCTTCAGTTACGGCGGCACAGCGCTGTTATTACTACTGGCGGAAATGGGTATTGTCTTGTCTGTTTCAAGAGCGAGTTCATTAGAAAAAACCTAAAAGGAGAAACCTCTATGCATATTTTGTTTGCAGGCGGCGGTACTGCGGGGCATATTAACCCTGCACTTGCGGTTGCCGATTATATCGTTTCAAACCACAAGGATGCAAAAATCAGTTATATCGGTACCGAAAAGGGTTTAGAATCACGCTTGGTTAGGGCGGCGGGATACGATTTTTATCCCATAGAGGTCGCAGGTTTTCAAAGAAAACTATCCTTCGAAAATATTAAAAGAAATATTTCTGCCGTAAGAATGATGCTCACATCATCTGTTGAGGCAAGAAAGATATTAAAAAAACTTAAACCCGATGTCGTAGTAGGCACGGGCGGATATGTTAGCGGCCCTGTGTTAAGAGAAGCGGCAAAACTTAAAATCAGAACCTGTATTCATGAACAGAACGCTTTTCCCGGAATTACAACAAAGGCGCTTTCTTCAATGGTTGATACCGTTATGCTTGCAATGCCCGAAGCGGAAAAATATCTTAAATGCAAAAATGCTCCTGTAATTACAGGCAACCCCATACGAAGTGCCATGACACTTGTTGATAAAAAAGCGGCAAAGGAAAAACTCGGCGCGGGTGATAAACCTGTTATCCTTTCCTTTGGCGGCAGTCTTGGTGCCCGACCGATAAACGAGGCTGTTGCAGGGGTTATTGCTCATTTTGCCGAAAGTGGTAAATATTATCATTTACACGCTACAGGCAAAAGGGGATACGGGGATACTACTGCTTTGCTTAAAGAGAAAATTGACTATACAAAATATTCCAATGTGGAAATACGCGAATATATAGACGATATGGATGTTTGTATGGCGGCGGCGGATATTGTAATTTGCCGTTCGGGTGCCATTACGCTCAGCGAACTGCAAAATTGCGGCAAACCTTCGGTGCTTATACCGTCACCCTATGTTGCGGAAAATCATCAATTTCACAATGCAATGACGCTTAAAAAGGCGGGTGCCGCCGAGGTAATAGAAGAAAAAGACCTGTCGGCAGAACGTCTTATTAAGGCGGTTTCCTATATGGTTGACAATAAAGAGGCGCTCGAAAAAATGAGCCAAAACGCCAAAAAATCAGCAATAAGTGACGCAAATGAGCGAATTTATAAAGTAATAATGAAATTATTTACAGTAGCATAAATTTATTGCACCTCATAGTATGAAATGTGAAGATATTACCACATTTATGTGAGGTGCTAATAATGTCAAAACTGTATATTAACGGAGGTAAACGCTTATCGGGCGAGGTCTGTGTACAGGGTGCAAAAAATAGTGCTTTGCCTATTTTGGCGGCAACGGTTCTCTGCCACGGCGAAAGCGTAATACATAATTGTCCCGAACTTTCAGATGTAACAGCGTCTGTGCGAATTTTAGAGCATCTTGGATGTGTTTGCAAACGTGAGGGCGATACCCTTGTTGTTAATTCCGCAAACATTTCTTGTTGCGATATACCCGACTCACTTATGCGTGAAATGCGCTCTTCAATTGTCTTACTTGGCGCAATTTCTGCAAGAATGGGACGTGCAAAACTTTGCAGTCCGGGCGGATGTGAACTAGGTCCAAGACCTATTGATTTGCATATCTCCGCGCTTAGAAAATTAGGGCTTATAATTGACGAGAGTTACGGTTGCCTTGACTGTAAAACGCAGGACTGCCTTAAAGGGACAGAAATACATCTTGCCTTCCCAAGCGTTGGCGCAACTGAAAATATAATTCTTGCCGCCGCAACAGCCAGTGGGCGCACAATAATTCATAATGCGGCGCGTGAACCCGAAATATGCGATTTACAGGATTTTATTAACAGCGCGGGTGGCTGTGTTTGCGGTGCAGGTACGGGAACGATCGTTATTAACGGCGTTTCAAAACTTTACGGTACAGAACACACCGTAATACCCGATAGAATTGTAGCTGCAACATATTTGGCGGCTGCTGCTATGACAAAAGGTAAAATACTACTCAAAAATATTGATAAATCCCATCTCATTTCGGTATTAACATATTTTTCGGATATGGGCTGTGATATGAAGGTTAAAGATAAAAGCGTTTTGCTCACAGCACCGCAAAGACTAAACAGATTTTTAGAAATACAAACAATGGTTCATCCCGGTTTCCCAACCGATGCAGGACCGATTTTGGTGGCTATGGCTACGTTGGCTTCGGGAAGTTCAATGTTTGTAGAAAACATTTTTGAAAACAGATATAATTATGTAGGTGAACTGCGGCGACTTGGCGCCAAAATTAAACTTGCCGATAGGGTTGCGGTCATTGACGGCGTAGAAACGCTTTCAGGCGCACGGGTAGAATCAACCGATTTGCGTGGCGGTGCGGCATTAACCCTTGCAGGTCTGGCGGCAGACGGTCTGACGGTAGTAGATAAAATCTATCACATAGATAGAGGATATGAAAAAATAGAAAATGTCTTAACGAATCTTGGTGCAGACATAGTACGAAAAGAGGTATAGGAATGCAAAACAGGGAACAGGTTGTAAAAAGAAACGCCCAAAAGCGCAAAGCGCGTAGAAAAAGGCGTATTATAGGCTTTTTGGTATTTCTGTTTTTAATGCTTATAAGCGTTTTTGTAATTCTTTCTGTTACTGTTTTGTTTCCTGTTAAGCGGGTTGTTGTAAAGAACGAAAGCATTTACACAAAAGAAGAGATAGTTGATGCAAGTGGGATTGACGGCGAAAGTAATATGATTTTGCTTTCCAAGAAAAATGTGGTTGGCAAAATATCCAAAAAACTTGCAAAAAGCGGTGAAATAACGGTGGAAAAAATATTCCCCGATACTGTAAGACTTACTGTAAAAACCGCTTCACCAAAGTATTATCTAATAAATAACGGCTACTTCTGTGTAATGGATGGCAATTTTAAGTTTATCGAAACGACAGAAGATCCGCCTGTTGACGCTATATTTATAAAATCAAAAACAAAATTCACCGAAAAACTTGGCGAAACGGTTACATTGTCGGCCGAAGAAGATGAACTTATGAATATGATTTTGAAATTGACGGGTAATATAAACTTTAACGTGACAGGTATTGATGTGAGTGATGATGTAAACATAAAGTTTATAGCGGACGGAAGAATTGTTGTTGAGCTAGGAACAAGCGTTGATATGGAATATAAAATCAAACGTTTTTCGGCTATGTATGAAAAAATGAGCGAGAAAGCACAAGGCGTTGCAAATATGAAAGCCTTTGCAAACGATAACACTAAATCTTTGTTCAAAGATGTTAAAATTGATGTGTATAATTTTTGTGGAATTTCGGGTTAAAATGCACATTTTTTAAAGTTTTAATGTATTTTGAAAAAAATTCAAAATAAATATTGAAATTTATTATATAATGTGTTATCATCAATGTGTGTAATTGTTTTATGCAATATATTTTGAAAGTTTTACATAAAAAGTATCGGAAGGGTTGAAAAAAATGTCATTGGAAGTTTCAAACGAATTGGCAAATGTAGTAAAAATTAAGGTTGTTGGTGTCGGCGGCGGCGGCGGAAACGCTATTAACCGCATGGTAGACGCAGGTGTTCGCGGTGTTGAATTTGTTGCCGTTAACACAGATAAGGCTGCCTTATATCTTTCCAAAGCAAATCAAAAAATTCAAATTGGCGAAAAGTCTGCGGGCGGTATGGGCGCAGGTGCAAATCCTGAACGCGGCAGAAACGCAGCAGAAGAATCAAAAGACGAAATCACAGCAGCCATCCGTGACGCTGATATGATTTTCATAACCGCAGGTATGGGCGGCGGCACAGGTACAGGTGCAGCTCCCGTTGTTGCTCAAATCGCAAGAGAGCTTGGTATACTCACTGTTGGTATCGTTACAAAGCCGTTTGCTTTTGAAGGCAAGAAGAGAATGGAACAGGCTGAAATCGGTATAGCTGCACTTCGTGAGCAGGTTGATAGCCTTGTAGTAATCCCCAACGAGCGTCTTAAGTATGTTTCTGAGCAGAAGATTACCTTCAAAAACGCTTTCGAAATTGCTGACGATGTTCTTCGTCAAGGCGTTCAGAGCATTTCTGAACTTATCAATGTTACAGCACTTGTTAACCTTGACTTTGCCGATGTTACAACCATCATGAAGGATGCAGGATATGCACACATGGGCGTTGGCGTTGCAGAAGGTCGCGATAAGGCAGAACAGGCTGCTAAGATTGCTATTAACAGCCCCCTCATTGAAACATCTATGGACAATGCACAGGGCGTTATCATCAGCATCACAGCCTCTAACGATATCGGTCTTGAAGAGGTTGAACAGGCTTCTTCCATCATTTCTGAAATGGCAAATCCCGATGCAACTATCATCTGGGGTGCACAGCTTGACGACACTCTTGAGGATACAATTCGTGTAACAGTTGTTGCAACAGGTCTTGGCGATTCCAAGAAAAAGGACAGCAACGACATTTCAAGCCAACTGAGTGACCTTATCAGTGCAGATGATTCTGATGACGATGATTATGTCACAGTTCTTGATGTATTTAATAAGTAATACATAAATGGCAAGAGCCTATCCGTTTGGATAGGCTCTTTTTTTATGGATTGCCGATTAGCAGCAGCAATCGTTGTTGCCGCAACCGCCGCAACCACCGTTGTTACCGCAACCACCGCCGCAGCAAGCAAAGAGGATAATAAGGATGATTATCCAAGTGCAGCAATTTCCGCCGAAGAAACCGTTATTACCGTTACACATAATCTGGACCTCCTTCTTTCAGTCTTCAATATCATACTATGCTACTATTTGGTTTTTGTTACAGCGGTAAAATAACGTAAAAATAATGTTTGACTTTCTTAGACTTTCGTGTATAATATAATTAAAGTCAGGAAAGGTCAAAGGTGATTATGAAGATTAGTGATTTAATTGCAAAAAGAATAATAGAAATTATAAATGAATCGGAAATGGATATAGCAGAAATAGGGAGGAACGAACTAGCAAATGCGCTTGGTTGTGTTCCAAGTCAGATAAACTATGTGCTTTCATCCCGCTTTACGCCTGAAAACGGATATATTATAGAAAGTCGGCGCGGCGGCGGCGGATATGTCAGAATTAGGCGCGTTCAGGTTAATAGAAGCTCTGCAATAATGCATATAATTAATTCTATAGGCGGAAGACTTGATAGTATGTCTTCAAGAATTTTGATTGAAAACTGTCTGCAAAACGGTGTGATTTCGCGTGAATCATCGGTTTTGATGCTATCAGCAATTTCGGATAAGACACTTTCGTGTCTTCCGAACGAATATCGTGATATAGTACGCGCATCAATTCTTAAACACATGCTGTTGACAGAACTTTAGAAAGGAGTTAATAAAATATGCTATGTGAAAATTGCGGTAAAAACACAGCTACAACCCATATAAAAACAGTAATTAACGGTGTTGTAACCGAAAAAAATCTTTGTGGATACTGTGCGGCAATGAGCGGGTATTCTAAATTTGTAAATAATGGATTTGCATCTATGTTAAGTTCTATGTTCAGTGATGAACTTGCAACGGGTAATATCAAAGAACATCGTTGCGAGTGTTGCGGTACGCGTTTTTCCGATATTGCCGAAAGCGGAAAAATGGGCTGTTCTGAATGTTATGAAGCATTTAAGAATAAGTTAATACCTTATTTGAAACGTGTTCACGGCACAACAGAGCATATCGGAAAAAGATTAAATGTAACATCTTCTGCTTTGGCGCCCGTCACCAAAGAGGATAAGAAGGAAACATTAAGAGCTCAGATGCTCAAGGCGGTAAGCGAGGAGAATTTTGAACTTGCTGCAAAACTGCGTGATGAAATAAAGGAATTGGAAGGAAGGGAAGATAATGAGTGAGTGGTACAAATCCTTCGGTACGGAGGGAAATATTGTTGTCAGCACACGCATAAGGATTGCCCGTAATATAAAGAAAATTCCTTTCCCTGCGCGTATGACTGCAGAGCATAACAAAGAAATCAATGCAATAATGAAAAAGGCTGCAGCTAATATTCCGAATGATATTTGCGGTAAACTTATGGTTATAGATATGAATAGCGTATCTGATGAGGAAGCGGGTGCAATGATTGAACGTCATATCATAAGTCCCGAGTTTGCTAATCATCGCGAAAACAAGCTATTGCTGATTTCACCGGATGAGAGTGTCAGCATTATGGTGTGCGAGGAAGACCATATAAGAATTCAGGTAATTTTGCCCGGACTTGCGCTTGAAGCCGCATATGATATAGCCGACAAAATTGATGATGCGTTATCAAAAGAGGTTGAATATGCCTACCTTGAACAGTTTGGATATCTTACCCAATGCCCTACAAATTTGGGTACGGGTTTACGCGCATCGGTTATGCTTCATCTGCCCGTTATATCAAATAACGGTACACTTTCAGTTATAAGCGAATCGGCATCAAAATTTGGTTTGACGGTAAGGGGGCTTTACGGCGAAGGCTCAAAATCAGCCGCTGCGCTTTACCAACTTTCCAACCAAATAACGCTTGGAATATCCGAAAAAGCGGCACTTGAAAACCTTAAATCGATAACAATGCAGATTATAAAAAAGGAAAACCTTGACCGAGATGCTATCAATAAAATAGCATTAGAGGATAATGTAATGCGCGCGTACGGAATTCTTAAAAATCAAAGAATTTTGTCAAGCGAAGAAATGATGCAACTAATCTCGCGGATTAAACTTGGTACCGCGGTGGGCATAATAGATATAGATAAAACTTTACCAATGCGTTTGCTTGTGGAATGTCAGCCGTTTATGATTCAAAAACTTAACGGCTTGATGTCACCCGATGACAGAGATATTTGTCGTGCTAAAATTGTGAGAGAACACCTGGAGTGATTTTATGAGATATAATTTTAACGGCTTTACAGAAAAAGCTAACGAAGCTTTAAATTTGGCTATAAATGCCGCAGAAACAATGGGCCATACCTATGTGGGAAGCGAACATATTTTGCTTGGGCTTTTGCGCGTGGGTGGCGGCGTTGCCGCGAGTGTGCTGAATGCCAGAGGCGTCACAGAGGAAAAAATTGATTCTTTACTTTCTACAACCATTGGTGTAGGAACCCCAACAAACCTAACCCCCGAAAACTTGACACCACGCGCTAAAAGGGTTGTAGAGGCGGCAATTTCGCTTTCGAAAAACTTTGGTAACGGCTTTGTTGGAACGGAGCATATTTTGCTTGGAATATTAAGTGACGGCGACAATTATGCTATTAGATTTTTGGGCGAACTTAATGTTGATGCAGCGGCGCTTACAAGTGAACTTATGAATGCTGTTGGCGCGGATGCGGAAGGAACTGTATCAAAAAAATCAAAGGGCGAAAAACAAGGCTCAAACGGCAAAAAAACTCCTACTATTGAAAAATACGGCAGAGACCTTACAGCAGAGGCAAAATCAGGCGCACTCGACCCTGTTATCGGCAGAAGTGAAGAAATTGAACGCGTTATACAAATTCTTTGCAGAAGAACGAAAAATAACCCTTGCTTAATAGGCGAACCGGGAGTTGGTAAAACCGCGATAGCCGAAGGACTGGCACTTAAAATTGCTAATAATGAGGCGCCCGATATTTTAAATTCTAAAAGAATAATATCGCTCGATTTAACAGGAATGGTCGCAGGAACAAAATATAGAGGCGATTTTGAAGAGCGCATTAAATCGGTAATCAATGAAGTGCTTCAAAATAAGGATATTATCCTTTTTATTGACGAAGTGCATACCATAATCGGCGCGGGTTCTGCAGAGGGTTCTACCGATGCGGCGAATATATTAAAACCGTCACTCGCACGTGGTGATTTACAGGTAATTGGTGCCACAACAATATCGGAATATCGTAAAAACATTGAAAAGGATGCCGCTCTTGAAAGGCGTTTTCAACCCGTAAACGTGGCAGAGCCTGATGAGGATGACGCTCTTTTAATTCTTAAGGGCCTTCGTGATAAATATGAGGCGCATCATGGTGTCAGAATAACCGATGAAGCACTCATAGAGGCGGTTAAATTGTCTTCGCGTTATATTGCGGACAGATTTTTGCCCGACAAGGCGATTGACCTTATCGATGAGGCGGCTTCACGCGTGAGATTAAAGGTTTTTGCTGCACCAAGCGAACTTAAAGAGCTTGAAGAGAAGATATCAGAACTTGATACCGAAAAGACCGCCGCTATTAACTCGCAGGACTTTGAGAAAGCGGCTCAACTGCGCGATAAAGAAAAAGCATTGCGTGAAGAGCTTTGCGCTCTAAAAGATAAATGGAATGACGATAAAGAGCGTATTTCGGGAGCAGTAACCGCTACCGAAATTGCTGATATTGTATCTAGCTGGACGGGAATACCGCTACAACAATTAACCGAAGAGGAGAGCGCAAGACTATTGCGTCTTGAAGATGTTATGCACGAGCGTATTGTAGGGCAGAGTGAGGCGGTTTCAGCGGTTGCCCGTGCGATTCGTAGGGGCAGAGTGGGACTTAAAGACCCCAAACGTCCGATAGGCTCGTTTATATTCTTGGGACCGACAGGCGTTGGTAAAACCGAACTTTGCAAAACACTTGCCGAGGCAATGTTTGGCAGTGAAAACGCAATGATTCGCCTTGATATGTCGGAATATATGGAAAAACATACGGTTTCGCGTTTAATCGGTTCGCCACCTGGATATGTCGGCTTTGACGAGGGCGGTCAACTTACTGAAATGGTGCGCCGTTCACCATATTCCGTAGTCTTGTTTGACGAAATAGAAAAGGCGCATCCCGATGTATTTAATATTCTTTTGCAAATTTTAGATGACGGCGTATTGACTGATTCGCAGGGACGTAAAGTTAATTTTAAAAACACTATTATAATTATGACATCCAATATCGGAGCTCGGCTTATAACCGAGAAAAAAGCTGCTTTTGGATTTGGCGAATCGGCAGAAACTACTAAATCTAATGAGGTTATAAAAGAAGAAGTTTTGGGTGAACTTAAAAAAGAATTCCGACCCGAAATGCTTAACCGAATTGACGATATTATAGTCTTCCACAAACTGTCGCACGATGACATTGTGTCGATTGCGGAAAAATTACTTGCATCACTACAAAAGCGAATGCAAGATTTAGGTATTGCTGTTTCTTTCAGTAAGGATGCTATATCTGCCGTTGCGGATGCGGGATTTGATGAAATTTATGGCGCCCGTCCTCTTAAACGTGCAATTCAGACTAATATTGAGGATATGTTATCCGAAAAAATGCTTGATGGAAGTATAAAATCGGGCGATGAAATTTATTGCGATTATAAGGACGGTAAGTATATTATCTAAAATATAGGGCGATTTGAATCGCCCTATATTTTATTGCTTGAAATGTATAAAATATAATAGTATAATATAATGTGTATGTTTATAAGTTTTTCTCAAACAATAGTTTGTGGAGGAGAAACTTATGAATAACGAAAACGAAATAAAAGAAAATACCGAAACAGGTGAAGAAAGCGGGAACCTTGAGCATATAAAGGATTCTGGCTCTATCACTACATTTGACGGTAAGCATCGCATATATTGCCTTACGATTATAGGCGAAATAGAGGGACATTCAATTTTACCGCCACAGAGCAAGACAACCAAGTATGAACATGTCATACCGCAACTTGTGAGCATCGAACAATCTATCGATATAGACGGTCTGCTTATAATACTCAACACTGTCGGCGGCGATGTCGAGG
>JAZRZS010000054.1:0-2868 GCA_045601505.1 Acutalibacteraceae bacterium | reverse complement strand
ATGTTTTGTATACAAAACGGAGGAACGGGTCGTCGAGAACGCCGACCCCTACAATATAACATGGAATGGCGGACAGTCGAGGACGCCTGTCCCTACAAGCGTGTTCATTTTTCGTTTTCTGAAAATGTAATTTTCGTTTTTTATTATCGCGAATAAGGGGAATACAAATTTTAATCATCTGCATCACGAAGGTAAAAAAGGAAAAGTTTTTGGGGGATTAAAAGGGGGACTTTTTGTAAAAAGTCCCCCTTTTGGTTTATTCAATTGTGTTTACGCAATACTAAAAGTACCGAAGTACATACGCTTGAGCAAGGCATAGTCGAAAGCATCAATCTGTCCATTGCCGTTGATATCCCCAACAGAAACGTTCTCTAACACATAAGTGCCGAAATAAAGGCGTTTCTGCAACGCATAGTCGAAAGCATCGATCTGTCCGTTGCCGTTGCTATCACCGATAATTATGTCGGGATTAGGATTAGGTTCATCTTCTTCGGGAGTTTCTATGGTAAGATAAGGCGCAACAGAAAGTTTGCTGTTTGCAACGTCAACGCCGTTGAAATAAACAAGGTCGCCAACCTTTGCGTTTGCGAGATAATCCTCGTTAACTGCGCTACCCTCTACCAAATCGGCGGTAACGTTAGTTTCCCAATCGTGAGCGGAAACAAGAAGTTCACCATCGGCAAGAGTAAATTCTGTGGGAAGATTTGCTGTGCCGTCGCTTACCTTTGTAACAACGTATGCATCTTTTGAGTTGTCCCATTTTACCAAAACGTTCTTTGTATATGTATGGTTTGCGGTGGAAACGCTTATCGTACCGAAATCGGGAGTGAAGACAACACAATCGCCGGCAGATACCTTTTTATTCATCTTACTGATATATGCGCTGTTGTCAAGAAGAAGTCCGCCCGAGCAAACCTCAACTTCGTCAAGCCAGATAAAGTTGTTCTTAGCTGTGCAGTTAATAGTAAATTTGATATATCTTGCATTTACCATATTTTGAGAAACAACAGTAACCTTAAGAATTTCCCACAAGCCGTTAAGCTTAGTTTTTACAACATCAGAAGAGCTTCCGACAGAAGCAAAGGTTGTTCCGTTGGCAGAAGCGGAAATATCAACGGTGAATTCGCCGTTCTCGGGGACAGCTATGCCCCAATCGCCACCTGCAAGATATACGTTGTAATAATTGGAATTTTTAGCTTCTCCAAGGTCGATAACGATTTCGGCTTTGTTTTTCCAGCCTGCATAAGCCGACGTATCGGGAGCGTTAGATCCCTTTTTACCGTCGGTGAGTTTTTTGCCGTCATCGTCATAATCATCGCCGCGGTTTGTTGCCGTAGCGGTATAGGTTTTACCTACAGAGATAGAAGATGTGAAGTCCATCGCGGATTCCAACGCCTCACGAGCAGATTTATAATCTTCGCTTTCGGAGGTTTCAGCAGCAAGAACAGTTACTGCATTATTATAAGCAGTGCGCAAGGTGTTAAGGGCATCTTCGCTATAAGCATTATAACGACAGTTTTCCGCCTTTGCGATTGCGTTTTCAAGATATTCCTTTTCGTTATCCTGCTCGTCTGCGGGAGTGCCGGTTGCAGAAAGAAGACAGAACCACTGAAGCTGATAGCTATAGCCTGCAGATTCGGTAAAATGGCTTTCGGAAAGCCAAACGTCGCCACGGTTAGAAGATGTGCCTCTATATGCGGCAGGAGCGCTATCGAGAACGTGGAACTTATTGGTGGTCGCATCGTAATCGACCATAGCGATAAAGTGACCGGGAATCATACCAATTGCCACACCGCCGTTTGCAAGGTGGTTTTTAAGAGTTTTGCTGCTTGCGTCAGAAACCCACCAACCGCTATCCTCGGTATTACAGTCTACAGTAAAGCCATATTCTTCGCCGTATTTCGCCTCTACCTTTGGATAAAGAACCAATCGATAGGTACCCAAGCTGTTAGAATAGTTGTTAAAACCCTTTACGCTGTATGCCCATTCGGCACATTCGATAATATCCATACGTTTACCTGTGAGGTACCCTACACAATTGACCAAGGATAGGATACCGCAACCTGTGCGCGCGATAGTTGCTCCGCCAACCAAATAGGACCCCCAAGGTTCATCTGCCTGAAGCAAATGAGGCAAAGGTGACAATGCCGATGCATTCAAACCCACAAAAGACATGCAAGAACACAAAACAGCCAAAACCAAGGTTAGACATATTAATTTTTTAAACATTTTCATAAACAACCCCTTTGGAAGTATTTAAAAACCGTACCGCACTTATATAACGTGCGGTACGTTTTTTTACAAATAAATTATCTATAAACTACTGTGTCTTTAAGGATATACGTGCCGAAATAAACACGCTTCAAAATGATGTAGTCCATAGCGTCAACTTCATAGCTGGCATCCACATCGGCTTTAAGCATTTGTTCGGTATCAAAGGGATATGTTGCAAAATAGTAACGCTTCAAAATGATATAGTCCATAGCATTTACAGAGCCGTTACCATCGCAGTCGCCACGCAAACCAACCTCGGTTTGGTTAAGCTTGGTGTCAAGGACTGTACTACATTTAGTGCATCGAAGCTCAAGAACTCCTTCTTCATCAGTGGTTACCCATGTACCATCATCGTGACCCTTTGCCGTTTGAAGAATCTCGTTACAAGACAAGCAAATCTGGTCGTTTTCGCAGGTTATGGGACCGGGGGTATGCTCGTGAGGTGTTTCGGTTTCAGCAGAGCTTGTAATTCTAACGTATGCGCCTGCGCTGATTTTTCCTGTGCTTACATCAATACCCGAAAGTTCAACGGTATCTCCGGGAAGAGCCGCAAACACAGCCGCAGAGTTTGCCGCACTACCTGCAACCGCACCG
>JAZRZS010000053.1:0-4260 GCA_045601505.1 Acutalibacteraceae bacterium | reverse complement strand
CCTGTTAGCAGTCCGCCAACCGCAAAAATTATTGCCGCAGATGCGAACTCTCCTCCGCAAAGCATGATAAAAAAAGCCGCCGTACAACCAGCAATAGCGCCGCCCGAAGCTCTGCCGTAAAGTGCAACTGTCATAATAAGGGCGGCGGCTAGAATCCGCCCCGCCGACAAACTTAAAAATGTAATGGGGTACAACCCCATAAATAATATATTTATAGTCATTACGGTACAAGCAAGGTCTTCTCCGCTAAGTCCCGAAAGGGAAGAGGAAGTCACCTTTTGTGTCCTGTGAACAAAGAAAGCTCCTGCCGCCGCAAGTATAGATTCTATTATGGCGTAAACAGGAGATAGACTGCCGCCTGCAACGGTCGCAAAACCCGTTACTGCAGTGGCGGCAAACGTTACAACCGAAGAAACCCACGCCTTTTTCTCTAACTTGCCAACCCCGCACAAAAGCAGTTTTATGGTACAAACGGCAAAAAGCGCCGCAAAATATCTAAATCCGCTCCCCTCCAAAATGGGCGCAAAATAGCCAATAGCCGCCCCAATTCCAGCAGATAGTATGTATGGTTTTGGCATACCTGCTGTAAAAGCAATTCCAAACGGAGAAAAAAGTTGCATTACGGGTGCTCTTGACGCAACAAAACCGCACACCGCAGTTGTAAGCTGCAATATGACCGCTTTTATTATTTCTTTTACATCTAAAGTGCTTTGCTTTGTTTTAACATTTTCGCTCAAATTAAACCACCTACCAATTTTTGTGCTATATAATTATAGGACAAGCATGGTGGTAAAATTTGTCACATTCGCGTGTAGTATTATGCAAAAAAAGCAAAAAGAAAAACGGCACAATAGTGCCGCTTTAATTATCTGTAATCTCTGGGGTCGTAATTTGATAAAAATTCTTCCCACTGGTCTTCTGTTAGGTTTTCAATTTTGCTGCTGTGATTTTCATACAACTTGTTAACAAAAGAAGTGTATGCCCTGTCTTCAAGTATCTTGTGGCGAATTCCGATAATACAGTAAACAGTGCCAGATATAACAAGCAGTGACAAGGGTATTAAATGGTGATAGGTGTAACTTGATAATAGCCCGTTACTCTCAAGTGTTGTGTTCATACGGAACGCAAAGTGTATACAAAGTGTAATACAGGTCGCGGCGTTAATCGGTAGCACAAAAGCATAAACGCGTTTACAAAGAAAAATTAGTGTTATTATTAACAAAACAGTCGCAATACCTACAAGTAAAATACTGTTTTTATCATCTGCATATTGTGAAAGTTGTTTTGAAGTTAGGTTTTCATATCCTGTATTTTTAATAATGTATGATGCATTAAAATATGTGCTTAACATATATATTAGCTTATTAAACATAGCATAAACAAAAGATATTATGTAAACCACCTTGCAGGTTTTCCCCAAAGCGCTGTCGACCGATAAGCGCCTGATCCCTGCTTTTTCTTCTTTTAGTTTTAATTTAGACAGTATGTTAGGATTTTTTTTCAACATCATCACCCAAAGCAATTGTAACAAAAAGCTTAAATTTTTGCAACAAAATATTGCGAAAAGTGGTAAATTGGCGTATAATATCAGTTGATAATGTGTATGGAGGAATGAAAATGCAGCCAATTAAATTAAAACCAGCATTTAAAGACTATATTTGGGGCGGTACACGTCTGCGTGATGATTATAAAATGGAAAGCGAAAAATCACCACTTGCAGAGGCGTGGGTGCTTTCCTGCCATCCTGACGGCGAAAGCGTAGGAGCCGAGGGTGAGTTTGAGGGCAAAAGTTTAAGCGAAATAATAAACATTCTTGGAAAAGATTGCCTAGGCAATAACGCGCAGCGTTTTCAGTTTTTCCCAATACTTATAAAACTAATAGATGCAAAGCAGTCGTTGTCGGTGCAGGTGCATCCTACCGATGAATATGCTCTTAAAAACGAAAATCAGTATGGTAAAACAGAAATGTGGTATGTGGTTGACTGTGATGAGGGGGCCTGTCTTTACTACGGTTTCAAGGAAGAAATAAGCCGTGAAGAATTTAAAAGACGTACTACCGACAATACTCTTACCGATGTACTTAATAAAGTTCCCGTTAAAAAAGGCGAGTGTTTCTTTATAACATCGGGTACAATCCATGCAATTGGCGAGGGTATTTTAATAGCCGAAATTCAGCAGAATTCCAACTGTACCTACCGCGTGTACGATTTTGGACGTCTTGGTGCAGACGGCAAACCGCGTGAATTGCACATTGATAAAGCGCTTGAGGTAACAGAGCGCACGGCACCGAAAATTCCTTTTGGAAAACCGCAAAGTGATACATTGGCGAGTTGTGAATATTTTACTGCAATACACCATGAAATAAATGGCGAAAAAACACTCTCTGTCGGTGAAGACAGTTTCTCATCAATACTTTGTGTTGATGGCAGTCTTATGGTTGACTCTGTAGAACTCAAGGCGGGTGAGTGTGTATTTATTCCTGCGTACTATGGTGACGTAAAACTTGTCGGTAACGCACAGGTTATCGAAAGCAGGGTGTAATATGCCCGTTATAAATATTGTTATGATAGAACCCGAAATTCCGCAAAATACGGGTAATGTTGCGCGAACTTGTGCGGCAACGGGCGCAAGACTGCATCTTGTAGGTCCTATGGGTTTTAAAATTGATGATAAAAAATTAAAACGCGCAGGTCTTGATTATTGGCAGTATCTTGATATTACTTATTACGACAGTATAGATGATTTCTTTGCTAAAAATTCGGGACAGTTTTATTATTTTACAACGAAAGCGCGTAATGTATATTCGGATGTAGAATACCCCGATAACTGTTATCTGCTTTTTGGTAAGGAAACAAAGGGACTTCCTGAAGAACTTCTGTTACAGAACAAGGATAACTGCGTCCGTCTTCCAATGATAGAAGAGGCTCGCAGTCTTAACCTTTCCAACACAGTTGCAATAGCTACGTATGAGGTGTTAAGACAGTGGAATTTCCCACAACTTCAAAATTTCGGTAATTTACACAATTATACTTGGCAATAATGTTTATAATATTATTTATAATAAGAGTTGCAAAATCTTGAAAATGTGGTAAAATAATTTGTGGTATTTTTAACAATCTTTAGAAGGAGTTGTTTTAGAAATGACAGCATTAAACAAAAAAACAGTTGACGACATCAATGTAAAGGGCAAAAAGGTCCTTGTTCGTTGCGATTTTAACGTTCCGCTCAAGAACGGACAAATCACAGACGAAAACCGTATAGTTGCCGCCCTGCCTACTATTAAAAAACTTATAGCAGACGGCGGACAGGTTATCCTTTGCTCACACCTTGGCAAACCGAAGGGTGAACCCAAGCCGGAACTCAGTTTAGCACCCGTTGCAAAGCGCCTTTCCGAACTTCTCGGTAAAGATGTAGTGTTTGCGGCAGATGCAGAGGTTGTTGGCGAAAACGCAAAGGCTGCTATTGAGAAGATGGCAGACGGAGATGTTGTTTTGCTTGAAAATACACGCTATAGAGCAGAAGAAACCAAAAACGGCGAAGCATTCAGCAAAGAGCTTGGACAGTTGGCAGATATCTTTGTAAACGATGCTTTCGGTACCGCACACAGAGCACACTGCTCAACTGTTGGCGTAACAGAGTATGTGGATGAGGCTGTTGCAGGTTACCTTATCGGTAAAGAACTTCAGTATCTTGGCAATGCTGTTGAAACACCTGCCCGTCCTTTTGTTTGTATATTAGGCGGAGCAAAGGTTGACAGCAAACTTCCTGTTATTGAAAATCTTCTCACAAAGGCAGACACCCTTATCATCGGCGGCGGAATGTCCTATACATTCCTTGCAGCAAAGGGCTACGGCGTAGGCACATCGCTTATTGATGAAACAAAGATTGATTACTACCGCGATATGTTAGCAAAGGCAGAAGCAAACGGTGTTAAGATACTTCTTCCTGTTGACTGCACAGTAACCAAAGATTTCCCCGACCCGATTGATGCTCCTGTTGATGTAAAGGTTGTAGATGCAGACGCTATCCCTGCTGACTATATGAGTCTTGACATCGGTACCAAAACAGCAGAACTTTATGCAAACGAAGTTAAGTCGGCTAAGACTGTTGTTTGGAACGGACCTATGGGCGTTTTCGAAAACCCGATTTTCGCAAAGGGCACAATTTCCGTTGCAAAGAGCCTTGCAGAAACCGATGCTGTTACAGTAATCGGTGGCGGTGACTCAGCAGCTGCTGTTAATACACTCGGCTTCGGTGATA
>JAZRZS010000052.1:0-32495 GCA_045601505.1 Acutalibacteraceae bacterium | reverse complement strand
TGCAAAGTTGTTATTTCGATTAGACCCATAAAAAGTAATAGAACAGTCAAAAAAATTATATGTTAAAATATCTGATTCCCTTTTTCCAACCCAAATTCTATACATAATGCATTCCTTATTTCTTTGAAATATTTTTGTTTCCTCACAATAATAAATAGTTATTGTAAGCAAAACACCGTTTTCAACAACTTTATGTTGCCAAAAACGGTGTTTTTTATTTTTCTAAAAAATTTCGATTTTCATTTCACCTTTTGATAGGTACCGTACTTCTTATTTTTACAGAAGGGTAAAAATTCAAAAAGTTTTTCAAATTGGTTGATTTTTTAACCGAAAAAACGATGTTGCCTATATGAATGGGATATAAAACCTTTTTATTTTTGAACTTTCTGTGAATTTTTAGAAAAAGGGTTCAAATTTAAATAAAATTTGGATTGTGGTCTTTATGAAAGGGCAAAAAACACCCTTCTTGTACCTTGACAAATATGCTGATACTTTCAGCATCGTGGTAGTACATTGTATAACCCGATGAGCGACGAGTAACGAAAATCCGCCGTCTGACAAACGTGCGGTCGCCATGACATCGGACAGACACTTGCCGTATGGCTTAGCGGCGTTGGAATGTCAACTGTATATTGCTTTTGTGTGGCAATATGCAAAGCGGAACGTCAACCGATACAGTGTATCTTATGGCAGATGAGGCCGGAACAATCTGCTTTTTACACAAATGAAAAAATATTTTTAATGCTCTCAAATGGCATAGTTAAAGGCTTTTTGTGCCTTTACAGTGCCGAAAAGAAGCAAACGAAATTTGACAAGAACAATCAACTTATTAAAATGAAATTCGGTACTGTTTATTTGACTGCGGGAAGGAGGAATAATGAGTCAGTCAAATAATAAAAAATACAGTCGGGAGAAAACGGCTTTTCTATACGTCCGCTTATCCCGAGATGACGAGCTGGAGGGTGAAAGCTACAGCATAAGCAATCAAAAGAAGCTGTTGACAAAGATAGCAAAAGAAAAAGGATATACCCACATCGTTACCTTTTGTGATGACGGTATATCCGGAGTGACAATGAACCGCCCTGAGTTTAATGAAATGATTAAGCAATTAGAACTTGGTAAAGCGGCGGCTGTTTTTGCCAAAGACCTATCCAGACTCGGAAGAAATTACATACAGGTTGGTAAACTTACTGAGGAGTTCTTTCCCGAGCATAATATCCGTCTTGTTGCGGTATCGGACAATGTAGATACCGCAGAAGGAGAAAATGAAATGACTCCTATAAGGAATCTATTCAACGAGTGGTACTCAAGAGATATCAGCAAGAAACGCCGTATCAGCAACAAAATAAAGGGCAGTTCGGGTATTCCGTTAGGTCCTGCGCCTTATGGGTACATCAAATCGGCGGACAACCCTCACAAGTGGGTAATTGATCCCGAAGCAGCGGTAGTTGTGCGCAGAATTTTCTCAATGGCTATGGACGGAAAAGGTAGCGAACAAATCGCAACGGTATTAACCGAAGAAAAGATATTAACACCAACCGAATATGCAAAAGCAAAGGGTATTCGCAAATCAAGTTCAAAAACAAATCCCGATCCGTACTTTTGGAATAAGTCAACAGTGAACAATATGCTTTGTCTTCAGGAATACTGCGGTGATGTAATTAACTTCAAAACCTATTCCATATCCTACAAAAACAAAAAACGACACGAGAACAGTCCTGAAAATATGATGGTATTCAAGGATGTTCACGAGCCGATTATTGAAAGAGCAACCTTTGAGAAGATACAGTTAATGCGCAAGTCCACACGAAAGAAACCGATGAAAAATGGTGAGCATAGTTTGTTTTCAGGATTGCTTAAATGTGCTGACTGTGGCAGAACTTTGCACTATCATTTTAATCAAGGAAATCCCGATATTAAGTATTTTAACTGTCCTGGATATAATCAGGGCAAACGCAAAGTTTGTCCATCAACACATTATATTCGTGTGGATTTCTTGGAAAAAGTAGTTCTTGCAGAAATACGGAGACTTATAAAGTTTGCATTAAAGCACGAGGATGAGTTTGTAAAGGTTGTTGGAGAGTATTCAAAGGAAAACCTAAAAATTGAGCAAGAAGGCTACCAGAGCGAATTAAAACGACTTTCCAATCGTGATAAAGAACTTGACTGTATCATTGAGAATCTTTACGAGGACAATCTTAGCGGAAAGATTACTGACGAACGCTTTAAGAAGATGACTTCAAGCTATGAAGTCAAGCAAAAAGAGATATCCGAAAGAATGATAAAACTTCGTAAAAATTTGGATGCAATTGAACAAAAAACCTTAACAACTGAGGATTTTATTACATCGATAAAGAAGTTTGCGAGGAGGAAAAAGGTAACTGCCGGAATGTTAAATGAACTGATAGAGTATATTGAAGTGCATCACGCAGAACGTATTGACGGAGTAAAAACACAAAAACTTGTGATTCACTACAACTGTGCAGGAGTAATTAATGTTCCCGAAGATGCGCCGATAGATACTCCCGAAGTTCAGGTGCAAACCCGAAAGGGTGTAAGCGTAAACTACCAACCAACTACAGCATAAATCAATCACAAAAACGGGCATAAAAAATGAGTGTTCTTAAAGGACTTTTGAAATCCTATAAGAACACTCAGATTGGTGCCGGTGGCCGGACTCGAACCGGCACGGTATCGCTACCGGTGGATTTTGAGTCCACTACGTCTGCCAATTCCATCACACCGGCAAATATTAGTAACAAAAGGGATTATACACTATTTTGTCACAATAATCAAGTGTTTTTATTCATTTTTCTTAAAACCTTCGCCAAGAATTTCTCCTACATCCGAAATCACCATGAACGCAGAGGGGTCTGTCTTCCTTACAATGCTTTGCAAAAGCGCAACTTCAGACGGGCGTACAGCACAAAGCAAGAGTGAACGATGCTCACCCGTATATCCACCGATAGCGTTCACCTGTGTTACTCCTCTGCCGAGTTCTGAAAAAACGGCTTTTGAAATTTCATTGGGAGAAGAAGTTATTATATGCATAAATTTGCCCTTATCCGTACCGTAAAGCAGACTATCCATCACGCGTGATGCGGCGTATATTGACACAACCGAATAAAGCGCACTTTGAAAGTTTTTATAAATAACCGCCGAAACTGCAACAACTGCTAAATCCATAAACAGAATGATTCTTCCTATTGATACAAAACGGAATTTGTGATTTATAAGTTTAGCGGCTATGTCTGTGCCGCCCGTTGTTGCACCGCGCAAAAAGACAAGCGCGAGTCCCGCACCCATCATTATGCCGCCAAAAAGTGACGCCAAAATACCATCTGTATAATAAGGTTTTACAAATGTTTTTACAGCGTCAAGCGAAAGTGACATTATAAAAGTTGCCACCGCAGTATTTAGTACGAATTTTTTGCCAAGCACCAAAAAACCCGCTATTATAAGCGGAATATTGATGATTAACACCATAAGACCCGTAGGAAGAGAAAAAAGCTCGTTTAATATCAAAGCGATACCCGTAACACCGCCTGGGGATAGTTTGTTCGGGTCTGTAAACATAGTAACGGCGGTGGAATAAATTAAACATCCAACCACATAAAAAAGCAAATCTACTAATGTTTTTTTAACCTTTTCTCTCATTTCAAATCCCCCTATATATATTTATAGGTTTACCGAAAAATTGTCCCATATAACCGAAAAAAGTTCGTCTAACCGATTTTTATCGTTCTTTAGATAAAGATAGCCGAAAAGTGCTTCAAGTCCCGTTGCGGTATGATATTCACCGTTTGTGCTGTTTTTGGGCGTAGTGCTTGTATGGGCGTTCCTTCCGCGCTTAAACACCGATATTTCGGTTTCGTTTAATAGCGGTTCTATCACCTTAAACGCTTTGGCTTGTGCTGTAGCATTAACAAGTTTTACAGAACGCGAATGCAGTTCACCTGACGGGCGGTCAAATTGACACAGACGTTCTCTTACAAGCAGAGAGAATACTCCATCACCCACAAACGCGAGTGTAGTTGGACTTAGTTGCTGTGGTTTTTCCATAAAAGTCCCCCGTTTATGACACATATTCAAACTCGATATCGTAAACACGGACGATATCTCCGTCCTGAACGCCCTGTTTTTCAAGCGCTTTTATTATACCGCTTTCGTGCAAAACTCGCTGAAAATACTGCAGTGATTCATAGTCTTCAGGGTCGACCGTTTCAAGTATTTTAAGCAGCCACTCTGCATCTTCTATAATAAACACGCCGTTTTCTAGGCGTAGTTTGAAACTGCGCTTATTAGTAGTAATTTGGGGGTCGGGAACAATAAATTCAGGCTCATAACGCACAATAGGCGGTAACTTTGCAAGTTCTGCAGCGACATAGTTTATAAGTGCATCTGTTCCCTCTGCAATAGCCGCCATGACGGGAAAAAATACATACCCCATACTCTCAAATTTCTTCGCTATTGCCTCTACTTCCTCGTCTTCCAAAAGGTCACATTTATTACCAACTACTATCTGTGTACGCTGACTTAATTCCTCGCTGAAGACCGAAAGTTCGTGGTTTATTTTATTAAAATCGTCTATCGGGTCGCGTCCCTCACTGCCCGAAACATCGACAACGTGCAATAAAAGTCGGCAACGGTCAACGTGACGCAAAAATTCGTGTCCGAGACCCAGTCCCTCACCCGCACCCTCAATAAGACCTGGGATGTCCGCCATAACAAAGGATGTACCCTCGCCCATACGGACAACGCCCAAAACAGGTGTTAATGTGGTGAAATGATAATTTGCGATTTTAGGTTTAGCCTCGCTTACTACAGAAACCAAGGTCGATTTGCCGACATTTGGAAAACCTATGAGTCCCACATCGGCAAGTAGTTTAAGTTCAAGCGTGACATCAAGCGTTTGTCCCGGCATACCGCTTTTGGCAAAACGCGGTATTTGGCGGGTTGAGGTAGCAAAATGCCAGTTGCCCCAGCCGCCGTTACCGCCGCGGGCAACAACTGTGGGTGTATCGTCCGAGATATCGGCAATTATTTTGCCGCTTTCTTTATCCTTAATCAGAGTACCGCGCGGAACAGATATAACAAGGTCCTGTGCGCTTTTACCAGTGCGGCGCGATGTGCCGCCGTTTTGACCGTTTTCTGCGCAGTATTTGCGTTTGTATCGAAAATCTGCCAGTGTGGACAGGTTATCATCCGCTTTGAAAACAATGTTTCCGCCGCGTCCTCCATCGCCGCCATCTGGACCACCCGCCGCAACATATTTTTCTCTGTGGAACGAAACGGCGCCATTGCCGCCGTCACCCGCTTTAAGATGTATGGTTGCTATATCTACAAACATAAAATTTTTGCGGACGTGTCCGCTCTCCTTTTTATACAAAATAAAGCCCGGCTGAGTATACTCATCCGGGCTGTCCGATTGCTATTATTCGGCTGCGTAGATGCTGACCTGCTTACGAGCACGTCCTACACGCTCAAATTTTACCTTTCCGTCAATAAGTGCGAAAAGTGTATCATCAGAGCCCTTACCGACATTATTGCCGGGATGAATGTGGGTTCCTCTCTGACGAACGAGGATGTTACCAGCTAATACGAACTGACCATCAGCGCGTTTTACACCAAGGCGCTTGGATTCGCTGTCGCGTCCGTTCTTGGTAGAACCCATACCTTTTTTATGAGCAAATAACTGTATGTTAATCTTTAACATCGGTTTACACCTCCAAGTTTAAGTTAATGTTACTGTACTGTACTGTTCAGCCAACTGCTGTATATGAAGCCTAAAACTTCTTAAAACCGTCTGTGCTTCGTCCGAATCCTTTAATAATGATAATGACATATAGCCGTCTTCTACCACTATATCGCATTCGCACCCTGCAACCTCAGTTATACCGTTTGCCGTCATATACGCCGCAGATGACACTGCTGCACAAAGCAATTTTCCGTCAAGGTCATCACAGTTTTTCGTGCTGTGACCGGAAATAACAAAACCTTTAATTCTGTTATCTTCCAGCTTTACCAAAACCTTAGTCATAACTATGCGATTTCGTTAATCTGAACCTTTGTGTACGGCTGTCTGTGACCTTTGTGACGGGCACATCCCTTCTTGGGCTTATAGGTGAAGATGTTTATCTTCTTACCCTTACCGTTTTTAAGTACAACGCCCTTAACAACAGCGTCCTTAACGTACGGTTTGCCCACTTTGAGCTTTCTGTTGCATACAGCAACAACCTTGTCAAAGGTGATTTCTTCGTCAACCTGTGCGTCAAGCTTTTCTACATAGATTACGTCTCCGCTCTCTACTCTATACTGCTTTCCGCCTGTTTCAATGATTGCGTACATTTCCTTGGCACCTGCCTTAATTCAGTCTCGCTACTGCTGGGCGCACCCCGTAAAATCAGGGCAACTTGACAAAAGCCCACAATATGCGGCTCTACCACTATACCACCAGAAAAGCCAAATGTCAAGCATTATTTTGTCAGCGTTCCTCCATCGGTTTTTATTACCATATACACCTGCTCTTCCATAAGCGTATCACAGTTTATATAAACCAAAATTTCCTCATTTTGACTATTTTTACACAAAAATTCATAACACCCTATTTCTCTTCCGCCGGGCGATGGTATTAACACCTGTTTTTGTGATTCCACTTTTAAATTTTTGCTTACCACACTTTGCGCTTCTTGTGCGGTCTTTTGGGGTGTTTTTATAGTGCGAGGCATATGATTTGCAAGGTATCCTTTTGCCTCATATAACACTACCTCCCCCGTATCTAATGCTACGCCGACCTTTATTAAATCGGTATAACAGACCGTTCTGCCCTCTTTATATGCAAAATTAACGGTGCAAACACCCTCATCTGCAAAATAATAACTTGTTTCAAAATTTTCCTGCGTGTAGTCATAAAGCCACTTTTTTGCAACCTCTACTGCTTGTTCATAACTGTATGTCTGCTCACCCACAGTTTTGTATTTTCTGAAATATTCTACATAGCCACCCTTTTTTGTGACCGAAATTTCATAGTCGTTGCCCACAAATCTATATGCCTCAAACTTTCCCGTTTCCTCGCCCGAAAGCGATAATATATCAACCTCAACACCCAACGCATAGGCGGCGTTTTGCCGTGCCGCATCTACATCCACCCCTTTAGCATTTTTGAGCATATACGATTCCTTAGTTAATATATGACTTGAATAGGGTCCGTCATATATAAGTGTTGGATAACTGTCTATATTATCCTGCATATCCGAAAGACCTTGTGCTAATTCACCGCTGCTTTCTGTCATTTCAAGCCACATAGCGTTTCCGTTTTCATACCTTATTCGCATTTCCTCCACACCTGCAGAAAAATGTTCTGCTATCTTTGAAAGTTGCTCTAAATTTTCTCTTTCCTCGTTTGTGGGTGAGTTTCCTGATATGCTTTGTTTTGCCACTGTGAGCGAATAGTCGCCCACCTGTGATACAAACTTAAAAATAGGTGACAAATCGGTTTCGTTAAGCGGCAAAGTAGAAAGTGCAGACATTGCTGTACCCGCCTCTCTATATACCTCTGCCGCTATGTTGCAAAACTGTGTCGGGGTTGTTACATATGCGCTTTTTTTGAGTTCTATATCTATATTTGCAAGGCTGTCACACAAATCGGAAAGCGAACGCATATACGAATAACGCAGATGGTTGCCATAACTATCTTTCTCTGTTTTTAGTTTTATCAAAAATCCCACAGGCACCAAAAACAGCGCCAATGAAAACGAAATTACGCGTATAATCCATACTTTTTTCACAAAAAACACCTCGGTTATAATATTTTCCTTTTTTGGTTAAAATATGCCACAGTGCAAATAATTGTTGTAATTATGGTGTATAAGTATTATAATATTATTATCTATGAATTGGTTAGGGAGCTTGTACGTTTGAGCAATATTATTTATCTTGACAACAGTTCGACCACCGAGGTTTGCAAAACGGCGGTTAAATACATAAACGAGGCGTTAGTAAGCTACGGCAACCCCTCCTCCCTGCACATTATGGGAATGGAGGCAGAGGACAGGCTGACACGCACACGCAGTGCTGTAGCGGGTATTCTTTCCTGCCGCGAGGACGAGGTTTTCTTTACGGGAAGCGGAACCGAAGCCAACAACACTGCTATTTTAGGTGCCGTTATGGCAAGGAAAAAACGAGGTAATCGTATTATTACCACCACTATTGAACATCCATCGGTTTTACGGGTTTTTGAGCATTTAGAGAATGAAGGCTTTGATGTCGTTTATCTTAAACCTGATGAAAACGGAGTTATAAGCATAGACGAGTTAAACACCGCCGTTAACGAGCGTACTATACTTGTCAGCATTATGCTTGTCAATAATGAAATCGGCTCTATTCAGCCTATCCGCGCGGCGCGTGATGCTATAATTAAAAACAAAGCCCCCGCCCTTTTGCACACTGATGCTGTACAGGCTTTTGGGAAAATGAAATGTTCTGTTAATGATTTAGGGGTTGATTTGCTTTCGGCAAGTGGACACAAAATAAACGGTCCCAAGGGAGTTGGAATTTTATATAAGTCGAAAAACGCTCACATTCTTCCGCTTATTTTAGGCGGCGGACAGGAAATGGGACTTCGTTCCGGTACCGAAAGCGTTCCGCTCATTTCCGGGCTTTTGGGCGCTATAGAAGAACTGCCGCCATATGAACAGTTTTTATCCCAAATGCAAAATCTTTCCGATTATACTAAACAAAAACTGCTCGATTTAGGTTTTGTTAAAATTAATTCACCAAAAAACGCGCTGCCCTCTGTGCTTAATATTTCGGTTCCCGGTTACCGTTCTGAAACACTGCTTCATTTTCTTGAAAGAAAAAATATTTTTGTTTCAAGCGGAAGCGCCTGTGCCAAGGGCAAAGGCAGTTATGTGCTAAACGAAATCGGACTTTCAAAAAGCGAAATAGACAGCGCACTTAGAATTAGTTTTGGAAGATTTAACACGCTCTCTGACGTTGATGCACTGTGTGACGCGCTGTGCGAAGCGACAAAAACTCTGCGAGGTACTAAATGAAAGAAATTATTTTAATTAAAAACGGCGAACTTGTGCTTAAAGGTCTCAACCGCCGTACATTTGAAGACATACTTATTAAAAACATTAAAAAGAGGATTGCACCGCTTGGGGCTTTTAAAATTGACCGCGCACAGTCCACTATTGTTATAACTCCGCTTGACGATGATTTTGACATGGAAGAGGCGGTAAACCGTGTTGGCTGCGTTTTTGGAATTTCCGCTTACAATCGCGCCGCAGTTTGTGAAAAAGATATTGTTAAAATTATTGAAACAGCAAAAGAATATCTAAAACCGCTTTTAAAAGATGTTTCGACCTTTAAGGTAGAGGCAAAGCGTTCTGATAAAAAGTTTGCGCTCAAATCGCCTGAGATTTGTTATGAAGTCGGCGGCGCACTTTTGGGGGCTTTCGCTCATCTTTCTGTTGATGTGCATAATCCCGAACTTACCGTTACGGTTGAAATACGCGACCATGACGCATACATACGTGCAGGGCAGTTGCGCGGTGCGGGTGGTATGCCTGTTTCAAGCAGCGGACGGGCGGCCGTTATGATTTCGGGCGGAATTGACAGTCCTGTTGCGGCGTATCTTATGGCAAGGCGCGGACTTGAACTTAATGCCATTCACTTTGCAAGTCCCCCATACACCAGCCCTCGCGCCGAACAAAAAGTTCGCCAACTTTTATCACGCGTGGCGCGATACAGCGGCACTATAAGACTTGGCATTGTTCCCTTCACAGAGATACAAGAAGAAATTGCAAAAAATTGCCCCGAAGAATATTTTACGCTTATTATGCGCCGAATGATGCTCAGAATTTCGCAAAAAATTGCTGCACAGCGCGGTTGCGGCGCACTGATTACAGGCGAGAGTTTAGGTCAGGTTGCAAGTCAGACCATGCCCGCTCTTGCCGTTACGGACGCATTGGCAGAAATGCCCGTCCTGCGACCGCTTATCGGAATGGACAAGGAAGATATCATTGCTGTTTCACGCAAGATTGACACCTTCGAAATCTCCATTCAGCCGTTTGAAGACTGTTGCACAGTCTTCACCCCAAAGCATCCGCGCACCCGTCCCACCGTTAAGGGCTGTGAAGAGGCTGAGGCGGCACTTGATATTGAAACACTGGTACAAAAGGCAATCGAAAACACGGAATATTCCTATATAGATTAGGTGATAATTAATGAACGGTGAAATTATTTGTGTCGGTACAGAACTGCTTTTGGGCGACATTGTTAACACCAACGCGCAATTCCTTTCTGCCGAACTTGCAAAACTTGGAATAAATGTATATACTCAGTCGGTTGTGGGTGACAATGCAGAACGCATTAAGGGCGCTCTTAAAGAAGCACTAATGCGCAGTGATGTTCTTGTTTTCACAGGCGGCCTTGGACCTACTGAGGACGACCTGACTAAAGAGGCTATTGCCGACTTTTTCTCGCTCAATATGTCAGAGGATGCTGAAAGCCGCACCCGTATGGAAGCATATTTCCGCCGAACAGGCAGAGAAATGAACAAAAGCAACTACAAACAGGCTTTGACACCTGAAGGTGCAACCGTCTTTCAAAACGATGTTGGCACCGCACCCGGATACGCTATTGAGCGTGACGGAAAGACTGTCATAATTCTGCCCGGACCGCCGAGAGAAATGCAGTATATGTTTAAAAAATCGGTCGTTCCCTACCTTTCGCCCAAAACAGACAGCACTATCGTTTCCCACACTGTGCATATATTTGGCGAAATGGAATCGGCTATTGAAGATAAAATTAAAGAACACACAGAAAAGAAGAATCCGACAACCGCACCATATGCCAAGGATGGCGAGATTGCTCTCAGAATTACCGCAAAGGCAGAAAATAAGAATGATGCCGACAGGCTATGTATACCCACCATCAATGCAATTAAAGATATTTTAGGTGACAGTGTTTACGGCGTTGACAGCAAAGGACTTAACCATACAGTTGTAGAACTGCTTAAGAAAAAAGGGTTTAAAATTGCAACGGCGGAATCTTGCACTGCTGGACTGCTTTCCGCACTTATAACTGAGGTGGCAGGTTCCTCTGCGGTTTTTGATTTTGGTATTTCGGCTTATGCCAACCACATAAAGACAAATGCACTTGGTGTGCCTGCTGCAATTATTAATAAATACGGCGCTGTAAGCGAACACACTGCATCATATATGGCACTTGGAGTAAAAAAACTATCGGGTGCTGATATTGGCGTAGGTATTACAGGTGTAGCAGGTCCAGATTCGAGCGAACAGAAACCCGTAGGTCTTGTCTACATTGCCATTGCGGATAAAGACAATATTTGGGTAAGGCGCGTTATGTTTGGTCACGGCACAGCCGAACGCGACAAAATCCGCCTTAATTCCGCTAAAACGGCGCTTGACCTTGTAAGACGCTATTTATGCTCACTCCCCGAAACTATGGAGGGCGGTTTCCCGCTTGGTTCTGCCCCTGTTGTGCTTAACGCTCAACCCGCTATTGCAGGTGAAAACAACATAAGTTACGATAAATTGCACACACCCTATTTCTTTGTAAAGAGTGATCTTTCGCAAAATGCTTATGATGAAAATGTTTTCATTAAAGACGATAATTCTGGCGATAGCGAATATGAAAAAACAGATGTTTTAGCTCATACGAAGCAAACACTTAACAAGGTATCATCCGCTTGGGCGGTATCGAAGGTTAAAACAGCGTCTGTTTTAAAACCTCTTAAGTCTGCTTTTACAAGAATAAACGCCTTTTGGCTGAAACTTTTGGAAACGAAATTTATGAAAAAGACCTGTAACATTCTCCGCTCTTTCCTGCCTTGGAAAGGCGACCGCAAGAAAGATATTATTAGCAAACTGGTGTTTACAGTTTCCCTTGTTGCGCTTATTGTATCCTCGACCTATATGATTACCTATTTTTACGAGGGCACAAAACAGAACGGTTTAAATGAAGAAATTCTCGATGTTTATGAGAAATCCAATATTTCTATGAACAAAGACGGTGTTTATGAAAGTTTTGAAACTCTGCTTTCGCAAAATGCAGATACAGCCGCATGGCTTACCGTTCCAAACGCCAATGTTGACAACCCTGTAGTTTTAGGCAAGGACAACGATTACTATCTTAACCACAATTTCCTTAAAGAAAAGAGCCGTTACGGCACACTTTTCTTTGACTGTAACGCCAAATTAGGCAAAGAAAAGGTTAGCCAAAACCTTGTTATACACGGTCATATGATGCGTGACGGCTCCATGTTTGGCTCACTTTACCGCTATAAAGATATTAATTTTTACAAGACCAATCCCGTTATTACGATGCGTACACTTTATAAAAACGCAAGGTATAAGATTTTCGCTATGATAATTACAAACGCATCTCCCGAACAGGATAACGGTTTCGTCTTTAACTATACCCGCCCTGATTTTGACTCACAAACGCAGTTCTTACAGTGGATTAAACTTATTCGTGAGAAAAGCATTATCAATACAGGTGTTGATGTTATAGAAGATGATGAAATTTTGACGCTTTCAACCTGTACTTACGAATTTTCTGATGCGCGATTTGTTGTTTTTGCACGTAAAGTTCGTCCAGACGAGAGCATTAAAATTGAAACAGCGCTCGTAAAGGTTAACCCAACAGCCCGCTATCCACAGGCATACTATGACAAGAAAAAGATTAAAAACCCGTACAAAAACGAATCGGAAAACGCTGATGACACCAATTCCCACACCGATTTTGACAGCATATCGCAAACCGAAAGTACAGGCAGTGACACCTTAACAGGACACTACTGGGTGCCGGACGAAAGTTCATCCAACAACATAACGTCCAATGGGGTTAATACTTCCAGTCAATTTTCCGTAAGTTCTTCTACCCTTTCGGACACTGAAAGTTCTGACACAGCAACTACATCTAATTAACAAACAGAAAGGAAGCAGTTTATATGGCTACACCGATAAAGGCCGACATTATATATTATAAGGCCGATTCGGATTTTGAACTTGAATTTAATCTTAACGGTTGTTGCCCTATGCGACTGTTATCCAGCAAACCTGTTAATGACGGCGAACTCTTATCGGCACTAAGCCGTGCGGTTTCGCGCAGTCAAATTATATTTACGGTTGGTTCTCTTAAGGGTGAATTTTCGGTTATATACAATGTTTGCAACGCAATAGGTTACACTATGTATGAGCGCGATCTATCTTCGCTTGGTGTAAAAGAACGCGTTATGATACCTGCGGGTGCTATTCCGCTTGTATCGGCGAACGGTGAGTTCGGCGGCTGCGTTATTGAGTGCGGACCACAGGCTATTGTTGTGCTTACAGATGACAGGGCTTTACGCAAAACCATTATGAGAAGTCTTGTGCACCAATATGTGCGTGATTTCGGCAAAAATGCAAACAATATGGTCGCTCTCATCCGCAAACAAGAGCAAAAGAAAAATATGGAAAAATCACAGACCGAAAAACCGCAGACCAAAGAACCTGAAAACACACAGGAATTTGTACAAACAAAGCCGTATGACGCGCCGAAAAAAAGCGTACAACACGATTTTTCTAAACTTGAAGAGGAATTTCTAGCTGAAGAAAAACCCACTGCAAAAAAGGGCAAAAAAGCCCTTACCGCTATACTTATAATTTTATTTCTTTTTGTAGGTGTTGCGGCATATATATTCTTAGCTGAACCGCTCGTAATTGACGAAATTTATGTAAAATATTCCCAAATGTACGGTCAAAGCGGTAGTTTCCCAAGCGATGAGATAAATAGTTCATTCGGTGCGCTATATAGTTTTAATCCCGACACTGTTGGTTATATTAAAATTGACGGCACAAACATTGATTATCCCGTTGCGCACAAAAAAGATGACCCTTTGTTTTATAAAGACCATTTGTATAACGGATACTATAGTTTCCTCTACGGTGCAATATACACACACACGCCAATAGAAGACAACACATATTACCAGAATATTATAATTTACGGAAAAGACAATAAAAACAACAGGATGTTCTCCGATTTACGAAAACTCACAACACTTGCGGGATACCGTGAATCGCCCACTCTGCGTTTTGATACGCTCTATTCTGGTGACGAATATAAAATATTTGCAGTTTTAAATACCAAAAAAGGCGAAACGAACAAAAATTTCTTGCGAACCAAGTTTTTTGACGGTGCAGATTACAGAGAATATTTAGATATGCTTTGCAGTAAATCTGCTATTCTTACAACCGTTGACGTTAACGAAAATGACGAGATAATAACACTTGTTTCTACAGGCTACGATAAAAACACTTTGGTTTTTGCCCGTAAAGTACGCCCAAACGAAAGCACACTTGTTGACACGCAAAATGCTGCTGAAAATGACGGCTTTGCTCGGGATGAAGAACTTGATGAAAACGTAAATACCTTCGACCCGCTCACACTCGCTCAACTTGAGGAGGTTGTATTCAGCAAATACAGCAAAACATTTGAACAGTATATTAAACCAAAAAAATATGTTCCTCCCACAGAGGATGACACCTCATCAAATATAGCATCTTCACAAAAACCGACCGATAAAGAGGATGAAGAAAAAACCGAAATATTACTGACCGTTACAAACGCCCAAACAGGCGAAAAAGTGTCGGGCAGTGTGCAGGACATTTTATCCCGTATTGTTGAGGCTGAAATGGGTCAAAGCTACCACCCCGAAGCGCTAAAGGCACAGGCGGTTGCAAGTTACGGTTGGCTTCTCTCCCACGGGGCAGACGGAGAAAACGCCCCTATGGTGCGCCTTAGAACCGCCACCACCAAGACTACACTTGCGGTTAAATCGGTTTTGGAACTTAAGCCTTATTATAACGGTACTCTTGCTAACACATATTATTTCCGCTGTTCTGCCGGCTCTACTATTTCTTCTCTTGACTATTGGGCTGTAGATGTTCCATATCTTTCTTCAAAAGACACAAGTTTTGATAAAAACAGTAATAAATACCTAACACGCCGCAGTTACAAGGCGTCCGACATTCGCAATTGGGTTTTCGCCGCTACGGGCATTGACCTTAGCCGCATCTCTGACAAGGAAAAGTGGTTTACTGTTAACTACGATAAAAACGGTGCATATGCAGTTTCGGTTCGTCTTGGCGGAAACACCACCGAATATCCCGCAAGATTTTTGCGCGATACCGTATTTACCATCAATAACTGCGGTGAAGAAAACACTCTTCCCTCTGCAGCTTACCGTATAAGTTATGACACAAAAAGCGACTTGTTCACTTTTGAAACACGAGGTATCGGTCACGGCGTTGGTATGAGCCAATACGGTGCTAATGTTTTAGCGCAAAGCGGTAAAACCTACACGGAAATTTTACAGTATTATTACAAGAACATAACTATTGACTACTAAAGGGTGATTTTATGGCTGAACAACTAACACATTATCTTAAAGAATTTTTAAGCCCGGAACTGATTATTTTTATTATTTCTATGACGCCAATTCTCGAACTGCGCGGCGGTCTTATAGCCGCGGCGATTTTAGGGGTTGACTGGGCAATTGCGTTCCCTATTTGCGTTATTGCAAATATGCTTCCCATTCCATTCGAACTTTTATTTATTAGAAAAATTTTTCAGTGGCTCAAACGTTTCCGACCGTTTTACAAAATGATTAACTGGATTGAAGAACGCGCAGAACGTAAAAGCAAAGAAATCGAAACCAAAATATCTATCGGTCTTTTTCTATTCGTTGCCATTCCTCTACCCGGAACGGGCGCTTGGACAGGTGGTTTAGTTGCTGATGTTTTGGGTGTTAAATTTAAAAAAGCTATACCGATTATCGCCCTTGGCGTTATCACAGCCGGTTTGATTATCTCCTTTATCAGTTATATATTACCTATGTGGTTTTAAACAAAAATGTCTATCGCGTTGCGATAGACATTTTTGTTTTAGTTATTTGAAGATACCGTTATATCGGTTTTATAATATCTACCCGAACGGTAGAGTTTTACCGACACCTTTTCGCCAGGTGTAGCAGCCGAAATCGCATCATACAAATCATTATAGTTTGAGATGGTTTTAGATGCAAACTGCGTTATAATATCACCTCTGCGAACACCTGCCGCATATGCGGGACTGTCTGTTGCAACCGATGCTACAACTGCGCCTGACGGATAGCCTAAACGGTTTAGCGTTTGCTCGTCATAAGTTTCGCTAAGCGAAATTCCAACATATGGCTGTGGTTTATCCTTATTTTCAATTATCTGATTACAGATTTTCTTCACTGTATTAACGGGAATTGCAAAGCCCATTCCCTCATATTCGGTAGCAGATATTTTGGAACTGTTTACGCCTATAAGTTTACCCTCTATATCAAGTAATGCACCGCCCGAATTGCCTGGATTTATAGCAGCATCGGTTTGTATTAACGAAATCGATTCCTTTGTGGATTCGTTTACCTGTCGGTTGAGTCCGCTTATAATACCATAACTGACAGAGCCCATAAAATCAAGTCCGCCAGGACAACCTATAGCGGCAACAAACTGTCCGCGCTTTAATTTATCCGAGTCCCCAAGTTCCACAGCGTTTAGATTCTTTGCATCAATCTTTATTACTGCCAAATCGTAGCTTATATTAAATCCTACTAGTTTAGCGCTGTTAGAAGCCGAGTTATCCTCGTTAAGAAACACCTCTATTTTTCCGCTTGACGCCTTAACGGCGCTTTCTAAAACATGATAGTTAGTTATTATATATCCGTCTTCTGAATAAATTATTCCCGAACCCTCACCAGCGGTATAATCCTCACTTCCGCCGAAGAAATTATTGACCGCCATTGTCGTTCTGATGCCGACAACACTTGGTGAAGCTTTTTCGGCAACCGCCTCAATTACCGAGTTTGAGACCTTTTCTACATTTATAGTGGTATTTTTTATGCTTGGCTCGTCACTGTTTTGTATTATACTTTGGGGCGTATTTTCTTTGTTTATAAACATTGTGGCACCGGCGCCTGAAATAGCGCCCATTATTACGGCGAGTATAACACTCAGCGCAACCACGCCTATACCATATTTTTTCGGTTTTTTAGGTTTTTTTGGTGGCTGGTAATAATAAAAATTTGCTTTAGCTTTTTCTTCGTTTTGAGGTATCACGCTATCCAGAAAATTTGGCTCGTTTTCGGAATTGTTAAAATTTCTATTGTCTTGCATAACAGTTTCCTTTCAAAGAAATTTTTATTTTTCCATATGATTATACACTATATATATGAATTTTTAATTAACAATTCCCAAATTTTTTATTTTATCTTGGTGCGTACAAAAAGTTTGCAAAAATCTTTATAATCAAACGGGAAAATAGGATAAAGATAATTTCTGCCTGAAAGAGTTTTACTGCCAAGCATTACTACAATACCTATCACTGTTCCCGCTATTATGCCATATATTCCTATAAACTGTGTGAGGAGTAGCATTATTATTCGCAAAAATTTTGTACTGTAACTGATTTCAAAACTCGGTTGTGAAAATGATGCTATTGCCACAAATGCAGAGAAAATTATTGCCTGTGGGATAAACCAACCCGCATTTACTGCAAATTCTGATAGTATTAAACCGCCGATTATACCTATTGAGTTTGAAAGACTATCGGGTGTGTTGACCGAGGCAAGTCGCAAAGCGTCTACTACAAATTCCAGTATTAAAAACTGTGCTAGTAACGGCAAAGCCATATTTTCATCTGATAATATAAATTTTAGCCATTCAGGCACATATTCCCTAAAATTGTTAAGAAGCAGAACAAACGGCAAAAGATATACCGTCATAAGTGATGATATTATTCTGATTATGCGTACATAAGTGCCTGTTACCGGTGGGAAATAATAATCGTCAACCTCTTTAAAAAAGTCGGCAAATGAAACGGGCAGAAGCATAACACCAGGTGAATTATCCATTATTACGGCAATTCTTCCCTCTAATATACTGGCACTTGCAAAGTCAGGTCTTTCAGAAAACTTGGTTTTTGGCAAGGGATTGAAAAAGTTAGTTGGCACCATTGCTTCACTCAGAGCCTGTTGTGTCATTGATATTCCCGCAACCTTTATTTTATTTATTCTCTCGCGGAGTTTTTTAAGAGTTTTTTCGTCTGCCATGCCGTCTATAAAAGCAATTACTATATCCACCTTTGAACTTTTGCCAACCTGATGATATTCCATTCGAAGTCTTGGGTCGCGTATACGGCGGCGGATGAGGGCGGTGTTCATAACAAGCGCCTCTACAAAGCCGTCCTTTGAGCCGCGCACCGAGCGGTCTTTTTGCGGCTCCTCAATTCCTCTTAAAGGATAGGTACGCGAATCTATAAGCAACGCGTCCCCTATGCCATCAATCAATAGCACTGCAGGGCCCGACAAAAGAGCGGTTACTATCTGCTCAATATCATCGGTTGCGTCTGCCTCTGTATAAGGCATATGACCTTTGGCAAACTCCGTCATATTGTCTATATCTTTTATCTCTTCAGGCGTTATTTTATAAAGGTATTCCATTAGTTTTTCAAAGACGGCATCCTTCATAAAACCGTCTATAAAATAAAGCGCCGCTTTGCGCCCTGCTATGATTATATCTCGCTTGATAATATCAAAGTTTAAATCAGGCTGTACGCGGCTGTCAATTTCGTATATATACTTTTCTATATTGTATGTCATTTAAAAAAGCCCCTTTGATTACATTATTTGTAATTAGTGTAACCAAAAGGGGCTTGATTTATTTACTTTTTATACCTGCGTCTTATAATAACCGTTCTTTTACCGTTCTCTGTTTTAGAGCCTGTAAGTTCATACATAACTGACACGACAAGACCAACACAGAGCGCCGCAGCTGCAATAATCAATACCCATACAATTATAACTTCTGCCGTATTTTCGGCTTTATCGGCTGTGAGTTGTGTTTTGCGTTTTATAGAAAGGCTATCCAGCGATGTATTTATAACATTTTTGAAATCGGACGAAAATGTCTTTCCGTTTTCAAAAAAACCGATGCTGTAAAGTTTTCCGCCTCTTATAGTGATATACTGCAGACTGCAAAAATCACCACCGCTATCCTTCTCGGTTCCTAAGACCTCAAAAAATAACATATCATCTAATAGCAACAAGTTATAGTTTTGTTCGCTACCTTTAGGTAATAGCCGTTTTGCAATGTCTGCGGCATCGTCACTTGAAAGAAGTGACAGCTCGTATAGTTGCTTCGAAAACTCGGTTTCGGTGCACTTCACCTGTATTTGCATACGATTATCTTCGCTTGCTGCAAACAGTATAAGGTTGTTATCGGCAAAGTACTTCTTGACCGATTCTGCCGTGTGACCCAGGCTTTCTACATATTCAGGGTTTTTACTCAGAGTATCCTCTGTAAGTAACGAAAAGTTTTCGCCAATATCCATATTGAAATCATAGGCGTCAATACCTACCGCGCCCACATTGGACGCGAACAGTAAGCAAAGTATGACGGTTAAAATTACTATTCTTTTCAACACAAACATTCCTTATATTATATTATTCTGTTTCTTGGCTGCTGTAAGAGTATTTTTCATCAAAACCGATATTGTCATAGGTCCCACACCACCTGGTACGGGGGTTATTGCAGCGGATTTTGGCTCAACCGATGCGAAATCAACATCGCCGCAGAGTTTTCCGTTTTCGTCCCTATTCATACCTACATCAATAACCACAGCACCTTCTTTAACCATATCGGCGGTTACAAAGTTTGCTTTACCGACAGCCGACACGAGTATATCGGCGCTTCTGGTAACCTCGGCTAGATTCTTTGTGCGTGAATGACAAACCGTCACTGTGCCGTTTTTATGCAACAAAAGCATTGACATAGGTTTGCCGACAATATTAGAGCGGCCGATTACAACACAGGTTTTTCCCTCAATATCTATGCCCTCATAATCAAGCATTTCCATAATACCCGCAGGGGTACAGGGAAGAAAATCAAAATTACCCGTCATTATCTTGCCTACATTCACAGGATGAAACGCATCAACATCCTTAAGCGGTGATATAGCGTCAATAACCGCCTGTTCGTCAAGTCCCTTTGGCAGTGGCAACTGACAGAGTATTCCGTTTACCGTTTTATCGGCGTTAAGTTTTTCTATTAGTGAAAGTAATTCTTCCATTGTGGTACTTGCGGGTAACGCAAATTTGAGCGAACGTATGCCTGTATATTCACAGGCGCGTTCTTTGTTTGCAACATATATTTGAGATGCGGGGTCATCTCCGACTATTATAACAGCCAGACAAGCTTCTATTCCCTTTTCTTTAAGTACACTAATTTCGTTTTTTACCCTATCCTTTACTGCGGCGGATATTTTTTTACCGTCTATAAGTTTTGCCATAATTACTCCTCTGTTTTTACTATATCGTCATTTATTTCCTCTTGCTTTTCATTCTCTGCAAACATAGAAACGTATTCTCTGTTATTGTCATCGTCTATTCGTTTTTTGCGGAACATAAGAAAAAGTGTTACCGCTGCGCCGATGCAAATTACGAAAGAAAGCAAAGAAGACACGCGTATTACCCCAAAAAGATAAAGGCTGTCTGTGCGAAGCAGCTCAATAAATCCTCTGCCAAATCCGTACCATACACAGTATGACAGAATAATTTGTCCGCTAAAGACACGTTTTTTGCTTATAATGTGCAATACAAGCGCACCCGCAAGGCACCAAACAGATTCATAAAGAAAACAAGGATGCGCTAAAACGCCCGTGCCGAGTTCTGCAGCAACCGCTTCACTTGTCATTCCAAACCAACTGCTACCCGTTGCCGCGCCAAAAGCCTCTTGGTTCACAAAATTGCCCCATCTGCCAATGCCTTGTCCCAGCAAAAAGCCGATTGAAGCTATATCAAATGCGTCAAGAATATTGACTTTTCGTATATAGCACATCAACGCACCCGAAAGCAACGCACCAATTACGGCACCGTATATTGCAAGACCTGCAAATCCGCCTGACGAAAAATTGAAAAAGTCGGTAATTTTCATATCGTCACTAAAGATTATATAATAAAGTCTTGCCGAAAACACTGCCACGGGCGCCGCAACCAACACAACATCTAAAAGTCGGTCAAGGTTAATCGAAAAGCGCTTAGCATTAAAATATGCATAGACGAGTGCCGCCAAAAAACCTAGCGCGATTATAATTCCGTACCAATAAACATTCCATCCGCCAAGTATGGGAAGCGTGAATGCAACGGGTTTAATTGGAATATTTATGCCAAAAATCGTAACATCATAAACCATTTTTTTACCCCCAAACTATTTAGGCAAAACTACCGACAACACTGTTTTATCGGCAGAAAGCAAATTAAGCCTTTCCTCTACATCCGACTTTTTAAGGTCTCTCAGGATTTTTATATCATCGTATGGCTCATTGTCATACATAGCACAATCAACAAGATTCATAACAATGCCATCCACACTATTATAACGCTTTATTGCCGTTCCGTAAAGACTTCTTCTTGCAGATTCAAAAAGTTCTTCATCTATGCCCTCATTTTTAAGGCGTTCAACTTCGGTCTTAATGGCTTCTGCTACTGCTTTGGGGTTATCCGATTCACCCTGCCATATAGGTGCGGAATAGCCGTTGCCCTGAAAATATTCGCTGTCAAACTCATAATTTATTAAATTTTTATTTATAAGTTCCTCAAAAAGCGGTGATGTATCGCCCGATATGACATCAAGCAAAATTTCACTGCAAAGAATATCTTTTAAAGAGCGTTCTCCCTCGCATTTTTCTTTGTATCCAAAGCAAAATACGGGTTTTGCTATTTCCATCTTTTTTTCAACATAGTCAGTTATAATCTCGTCAGGCTCCGAAAATGTGTCACGCTCAATAGTTACCGGTGACGAGGGTTTTATGCCGTTTTTAATATGCTCTATAACCTCATCTGTATCAACATTACCCGCAACACAGACGAACATATTTGAAGGGTTATAAAAGGTTTCATAACAACTGTATAAAAGCGGTGCGTTGATTTTTGCAATTGATTCAACAGTACCCGCAATATCAATTTTAACGGGGTGGTTTTTATACATTGCCGAGAGCATAGAAAAAAGGACGCACCAACCCACATTATCGTCATACATACGGATTTCCTGACCGATTATTCCCTGCTCTTTTTGCACTGTTTGTTCTGTAAAATAGGGACTTTGCACGAAATCCAGCAAAATATCAAGGTTTTCATAAAATCTATCAGCACAAGAAAAAAGATAGCACGTTCGGTCAAAAGATGTGAAAGCGTTGGCGTTTGCGCCCGTTGCCGAAAAGCGTGTAAACGCATCTCCATCTTCACTTTCAAAAAGTTTATGCTCTAAATAATGCGCAATACCCTCAGGCACCACAACCTTTTCACCGCCGTTTTTAGAAAAGGCAGTATCAATAGAGCCGTATTTTGTGCCGAAAATAACATAGTTTGTATTAAAATTTTTCTTTTCGGTTATAAATATTTTCAGTCCGTTCGAAAGCACCACTTTAGTGCAGTTTTCGGGAACGCAGACTCCCTTTATAAATGTTTTTTCCATTATTTACCCTCCGGCAACAGCTGATATGTGACGCACGGTGTAACCTTTTGCGCTGCTTTTATAACATCTTCACGCGTTACCTGTTTTATGATATTTATAAGTTCTGACGGCGAGGATACCGACTTATCAAATACACGAGAGGTGTAAAAAGCATTAAGCGTAGATAGGCTATCCTCTAAAGATTTTACACTGTCACATATGCTTATAATTGAGGCTGCCAACTCGTCATCCGTAAACTCGCCTTTTTTCATAATTTCAAGTTGGTTTAGTATTTCTTCTTTGGCTTTAGTTGCGTTTTCCGACTCAACACCTGAATCGACAAGCATAAAACCCTTATTTTTAATTGCCTGACAGGCACAATAATAACAAAGACTTAATTTTTCGCGTACATTAGTAAAAAGACGCGAATAAGGTCCGCCGCCGAAAATATCTGCCATTACGGTGGTTGCGGCGGTTTCCCTCTCTGCTTTTACTTCGCCAAGCGAAAATCCCATAACGAGTTTGCCTTGCGATACCGACATATAATCCGTTTGCTCTGTATTCTTTAGATTAGGTGTATTAAAGCCTGTAAATTCCGTAACATTTTCGCGTTTTATTGCTGAGAAAGCGGAAGATACAGCATTCCACAGACCACTTGGCAATTTTGCGCCGATAACATTAACGCGTACAAACGCGGTGCGAAGCATACGCTCCCACGCTATAAAGAGGTCGCGGCCTGTAATTTTTTCCATATCTTTTTCCTCGCCGTAACGGGATACACCATACGGGTCATCACCAAACAACATAGATACCGCTCTCTGACGGGCAAAACCGCGTTTATCGTTAATTTCGCCCCTTATCCTGTCAAGCATCTGTGCTTTTTCACGGTTTACATCGGATTCGCGAAAACTGTCGTTCTGGAGTGCAGGGCTGAAAATTAGTGACGCCAAAAGTTTTGCCGCCTCATTCACTACGCCCTCGTGTTCGAGCGTATATTCATCATTTATAACGCTTACGGCAATATTTAAACATTGATAATCCATAATCTTTGAATTATTTGTGCTGAGAGTTGCACCATAAAGGTTACCGAGTTTTATATTAAGTTTTCTGAAATTATCATATTCAAAAGAGCAACTTGAAAGCACATAAGGCAAAAGTGCGTTAGAAGAATATGTTTCACGCTTTAGCGGAAGATAAAAATTGAATGATACAAGAGTTGTATTAAATCGTGAGTTTTCAACAAACAAGCCTTCTACGCCGTTTGCAAGTTTTGTTATTTGCGGCAAGACCATTCCTCCGTTACCTAATTTTAACAATATTGTAACACAAAATTAACCCGAAAGCCATAGTAATTTATAAATTTTATAGTATTATATTATCCAAAAGGAGTGATTTTTTGAAACTTAAAGAAAAAAGAGGCATTATAATACCAACGCGGCTTATTATTGCGGGAATTATGATACTTATTCAAATTTTTTTGCTTTTTTATATGCTTTATTCGCTTTCAAGCCAAATAATCTGGTTTTACGCCGCTGTGCAGTTTTTAAGCATTATTCTTTCTATTACTATTATAAATAGCAAAACCAACCCGACATATAAAATTTCCTGGATTATTTTTATACTGCTTGTTCCCTTTATTGGTGTTACCTCTTATCTGCTTTGGGGTAACGGCAGGATTTTTCCGCATTTGCGGCGCCGTATGCAAAGAAGCGAAGCGCATTATAAACACCTTTTACCCGATGACGATAAAGAAAAAAGCCGTTTAATGTATGAAGACCTTTTACACGCGCGACAGGCGCTTTTTCTATCAAACGAATCCGAGTATCCGCTATATTCCTCTACAAAGTGCGAATATCTCTCTCCTGGCGAAAACCTTATGCCTCGTCTTTTATCCAAATTGTCGGCGGCTGAAAAATATATTTTTATAGAATTTTTTATTCTCGCCGAGGGTAAAATGTGGGATAAAATTAAAAAAGTACTCAAAGAAAAGGTCAAACAGGGCGTTGAAATTAAAATTATTTTTGATGATTTTGGCTCTATAAGCAGACAAAACAAGGGATTTATTAAGGAATTACAAAATGACGGTATTGAAGTATGCGCTTTTAATAAAATAAGACCATCGGTTGATATGTTTATGAACAACCGTGACCACCGAAAAATTATTGTAATTGACGGTAAAGTAGCCTTTACAGGCGGAATTAACATAGGTGATGAGTATATAAATTTGATAGAGCGTTTCGGTTATTGGATGGACTGTGCTGCTGTTTTTACGGGTGACGCTGCCCAAAGTTTTACCGTTATGTTTATGAGTATGTGGACATTTATAACGGGTGACATCCTTGACGGTGACAAATATATTCAAAACTATAAACATAAGCACGATGGATTCGTTCTCCCCTATTGTGACGGGCCGCTTAATAAGCGAAATCCCGCAGAAGAAATTTATATGAAAATTATTGTGACAGCACAAAAATATGTATATATTGCCACGCCTTACCTAATAATAGACAATACTATGCTTCATAATCTGTCACTTGCGGCACGAAGCGGAATTGATATTAGAATTATAACCCCTAAAAAATGGGACAAATGGTATGTGCATCCCGTCACACAGCAAAATTACGAAACACTGCTTGAATCGGGTGTAAAAATATATGAATATACGCCAGGCTTTATCCATTCTAAACTATTTGTGTCAGACGACTGTATTGCAACTGTGGGTAGCATAAATATGGATTACCGCAGTTTTTTTACCCACTTTGAATGCGGTGCGTGGCTGTGTAAATCCAGGGCGGTTTTGGAGATAAAAAAGCACTTTTTAAGCCTTTTTGAACAAAGCGAAGAAATTATTTTAGAAAAATGGAAAAAACGTCCCGTTTTACAAAAAATAAAGCAACGCGTACTCAGCATTTTTGCACCTTTTATGTAAAATATTGACATCATCACAAAAATATTATATAATGTTATTAGAAAGGCGGTTGATTTTATGAAAAAGTTTTTATCGTTTATCTCCACAGTTGCAGGTGTATTTGCGCTGTTTGCAGCTGCTGCCGTTGTTTTTGACCGCTTGTTTTACAAAAACGGTCCCGCTACGGAATATATTAGTTGTGACTGCACAACAGATGACGAATAGTTTAAAAACCGTTAAAGCCCTGTGGGAAATCCGCGGGGCTTTATTTTTTAATATTTATTAGATAATAAAGCATTGAAAATAGTATAACTCTATGGTATAATTTTCGAAGTAAACTTATAAGATTTTTTGGGTAATAATAATACTAAATATCATAACGGAGGAAAACCGATGGAAAAATATAGTCACAAAGAGTTCTCGTTGCAAATTGAAAAGAAACTGTCCCACAATTTCGGCATTACGCCCGAACAGGCTTCGGACGAATTTTTTTATAAAGCCTGTGTGCTTGTTTTGCTTGATATTATGCGCGAACGCAGACATTCTTTTCAAAAAGCGACCGATGACACTGAAGCCAAGCGCGTTTATTATCTCAGTATGGAATTCCTTATGGGGCGTTCTCTTAAAAACAACATTTACAATTTAGGCCTTGAGGACACCGTTCGCAAGGCGCTTTCGAAATACAAGGTTAAACTTGATTCGCTTTATGAACTTGAGCCCGATGCAGGACTTGGCAACGGCGGTCTTGGCCGTCTTGCAGCCTGTTTCTTGGACGGACTTTCAACGGGTGGTTATCCCGCTATGGGTTACTGCATTAAATACCAATTTGGTATCTTCCGCCAAAAGTTAGTTGATGGTTGGCAGACCGAAATGCCTGATTTTTGGCTCCCAGGCGGCAGTGTTTGGCTTGAACAGCGCCCCGCAAGTGCCGTTGATGTTAACTTTGACGGATACATTGACGAAAGTTGGGACGGAAATTTCCACCACGTTACACACAGGGATTATACCACTGTACGCGCCATGCCTTATGACCTTATGGTTGCGGGTAAAGACGGTAAAACGGTTAATGTATTACGCCTTTGGAGTGCCGAAAGTCAGAAAATTGATATGGCGGCATTTAACCAAGGTGATTATGTCCGTGCAGCTGAGGGGCAGGCTATGGCAGAATCTATAAGCAAGGTGCTTTATCCCGAAGACAATCATATGGAGGGCAAGGCACTTCGTCTTCGTCAACAATATTTCCTTGTTTCTGCATCTATTCAGGACATTCTGCACAGACATTTACACAAATACCCCACACTTGATAACCTGCCCGACAAGGTATCTATTCACATCAACGATACCCATCCTGCTTTGTCTATTCCAGAGCTTATGCGTTTTCTGCTTGACGAATGCGGATATAGTTGGGATAAGGCTTGGGACATTGTTACAAAAACAACCGCATACACCAACCACACCGTTATGAGCGAGGCGCTTGAATGTTGGCAAGAATCTATGTTCAAACACCGTCTCCCTCGTGTGTACCAGATTATAACAGAAATTGACCGCCGCTTTAGAGCACAAGTTTTACTAAAAACAGGTGACAGCGCACTTGCAGAGCGCACTGCCATTATTAAAAACGGTATGATTCACATGGCAAACCTTTGTGTCGCATCCTGTCATAGCGTTAACGGCGTTTCAAAACTGCATAGTAAAATTCTAACCGATTCGCTCTTTAACGATTACTATAAAATGACGCCAGAAAAGTTTACAAACGTCACAAACGGTATTGCACACCGCCGTTGGCTTTGTCAGGCTAACCCTGCGCTTTCCTCGTTCCTTACTGAAAAAATCGGTGACTCATTTATAATGGACGCTGAAAAATTATCTTTACTTGCCGACTTTAAAGACGACAAAGAGGTTCTAGCAAAACTTGCCGAAATTAAGCGCGAAAACAAGGTACGACTCTCTAATTATGTAAATAGTGCGTTTGGGGCAACACTTGACCCTGATTCGCTCTTTGATATGCAGGTTAAGCGTTTACACGAATACAAACGCCAACATCTTAACGCGTTGCACATTATAAGTGACTACCTATTTATAAAGAATAATCCTAACGCAGAATTTTTGCCCAAAACCTATATTTTCGGCGCAAAAGCGGCGCCCGGTTATCTACTTGCCAAAAAGATTATTCATATGATTTCTACGCTTTCTAAATTGATTGACGAGGACCCAGCCACAAAAGGCAAACTTAAAGTTTTGTTTGCTGAAGATTACCGCGTTACACTGGCAGAACTGCTTATTCCCGCGGCTGATATAAGTGAACAGATATCTTTGGCATCGACCGAGGCTAGTGGTACGGGCAATATGAAACTTATGATGAATGGCGCTGTTACGCTTGGCACCGATGACGGTGCAAACGTGGAGATTCACGATGCTGTCGGTGACGATAACATTATTATTTTCGGTATGAAGACTCCCGAAGTTTTAAGACTGCGTAAAGATGGTTATTCGCCCATCTCTTATTATAACAATAATCCGCAGTTGCGCGAAGCCATTGATTTTATGGCTAAAACGCTTGGAAACGGCGCATTTGAAGATATTGCCAACACGCTTAAAACTGTTGACCATTATATGTCACTTGCAGACTTCTCAGATTACTGTGCGGCGCACAAAAAGGCTGACGCGCTTTATAGTGACACACAAAAATGGAACAAAATGTCGCTTATGAATATAGCATATTCGGGACGTTTTGCTGCCGACCGTTCTATTGCTGATTATGCAAGAGATATTTGGAATGCTACGCCATTAAAATAGAGGTTTTTATGGGATATTATCCATTTGATTCACGAAATTCTTTATATCGTTCACACATTGGTGCTGTGGCCGCAGGGACTCCCTTGCGGCTACGGTTGCTTTTGCATAATGACGCACGGGTGGAAAACGCTTATCTTTGTATTTTACGTGACGGCGAAGCCGAAAATGTTATAAAAATGGAAAGCGCTGAAACGCTCGATGATTACCGTTTTTATGACTGCACAATAGAACTTGACGAGGGACTATATTTTTATTCTTTCTTTTATGACAGTGCCTACGGTAGAATGTTTGTAACGAACACTGAACATTCTTTAGGAACTGTATCGGATAGGGGTAAACGTTGGCAGCAGACGGTTTACGAAAAAGATTTTTGTACGCCCGACTGGTTAAAAGGTGGTATAATATACCAAATTTTTCCTGACAGGTTTTGCCGTTCGGGTAAAGCAAAAACAAATATACCCGAAGACCGATTTTTGCAAGATGATTGGAACGCAGAACCTGCGTTTTTACAAGACGGGCAGCCGCGTTCTCTCGGTAACGATTATTACGGCGGCGACCTTGCGGGAATTCAAAGCCGACTACCATACTTAAAATCGCTCGGCGTTAACTGCATTTACTTAAATCCCATTTTTGAGGCGCATTCAAATCATCGCTACAACACGGCAAACTACCTTAAAATTGATAGTCTTTTGGGCGATGAAAACGACCTTAAAAATTTATGTGAAAATGCAAAAAAACTCGGTATATTTGTTATTTTAGACGGCGTATTTTCCCACACAGGTGATGACAGCGTTTATTTTAACAAACAAGGCAGATATACGGAAACGGGCGCTTTTCAGTCGCAAAATTCACCTTACTACAACTGGTTCAATTTTAGAAATTGGCCACACAATTATGCAGCGTGGTGGGGTGTTCCGTCACTTCCCGAAACAAACGAAAATGACGAGAGTTTTACGGAATTTATTACAGGTAAACAGGGTGTTCTGACACACTGGATGAACTGTGGTGTTAAAGGTTGGCGGCTTGATGTTGCGGACGAACTGCCTGACGAATTTATTGATAAAATTCGCACTACCATAAAGGTAAAGGACGCCGATGCTTATCTGCTTGGCGAGGTTTGGGAAGACGCCACAAACAAAATAAGTTACGGCAAAAGACGGCGTTTTTTGCGCGGGGCACAACTTGATTCGGTTATGAATTATCCGCTGTGTGACGCCATTATAGACTTTGTTAAAGGCGGAAATGTGCGGGAACTTATTGACCTTGTGCTGACACAGGTGGAAAACTATCCTAAACCCGCTTTAGACACCCTTATGAATCATTTGGGTTCTCACGATACGGCGCGACTTTTAACCCGACTTGGCACCGAGCGAAGCGGTGACAGAGCTTGGCAATCGGGACAAAGGTTATCTTTTGATGAACGATGCCACGCCACAAGACTTTTGCGATTGGCTGTAACTTTACAATACACCCTACCCGGTGTGCCGTCCGTTTTTTATGGTGATGAGGCGGGACTCGAGGGTTACGGCGACCCGTTTTGCCGCGCGGCGTATCCTTACGGACGCGAAGATGCTGATTTAATTGGTTTTTACAAAACGCTTGGAACGATAAGGCGGCAAAACAACGCGTTCGCCAGTGGTGAATTCATCCCCTATCATAGCGAAATCGGGTATATGGTTTTCGAGCGCAAAACGGAAGACAACCGCGTTTTAGTTGCCGTCAACCGCTGGTGCGAAACTGCCGAAATTACCCTGCCCGAAGACTTTTTGGGGACTGAGGTTCTGTTTGGCGAAAAACCAGATGGCAGACAACTATCACTTTCCCCTTATGGCATAACGATATTAAAAAAATAAACCGTGCAAAGCACGGTTTATTTTTTATTCTTCGGTTTTTTCTTCTGTTGGATTAAAAATGCTGTCATCTATTGACAAGAATGTGTTTAACTCCTCATCATCTTCAAAAAGATTTGCTACGCGTTTGCCTTTATATCTTCCCTTGCGTGAAGTAATTAGCAAAATGAGCAATACGATTATTATGATAACACATACAGCAAGAGATAGTATTAAGATTTTTGTCAGTCTGTCAAATGCCTTTAACTTATAAACAACACCTTTTATGCCTGTTGGTGTAGAGGACTGTTCGTCCATTTTAACCGTAAGGTCAGGCGAACGCTGAATAGAAGCATCGGTTACATCGTAACTGAAAAACTGCTCTGTTCCGCCGAAATAACAATAAATAAAGTAAATATCCTTAAGTGATTCATCCTCTGAACACAGAGCGTTTACGGTCTTATCCCCTATCTGTACGGCGGTTTCGTAATAATCCCCGGGTATTACGTAATTTTCGGGGTAATCGAGTAAAATATACATTTTGCCGAGCACATTTACATAATTAAGAGGCACAAACTCGTCACGAAGGGATTTATAAATATAATACTCTGTTGTGTTGTTTGTAGCATTGGTGATGGGATAGAGTGTATACTTTTCGTCTTCGCTTTTGAATACACCGACATCCACACCGTTGTATGTTGCCACATCTGCTTTATATCCGTTTGGTACGGGTAGTGCAGAAATATCTGTTATTAAATGGTGCATTACGCCATCTATCACCGTAGCGGTAGGATTAAGCGCCAAGGTTTCTTCCGTTGTGGCGCGGCGGATTTTAAGTTTATAGGTCTTTGTGGTTTTCTTATCGGCAGCGGTGACTACTATATTTTTTTCATTGTCCCCTACCTCAAGATTTACAGTACCTGTGCCGTCAATTTTTGCGTTTCTGTCCGCGGCGGTGGCAGTAATTTCGGTTGTTGCAACCGAGTTTTCAACCGTTACGGTATATTCGGTTGTGTTTCTGTTAAACTCAGGTGTCAATGTGCCACCTGTTATTGTAAGTGCCGAAAGGTTGGCGTTGGTGGAGGGTTTGGTTGGTGCTTTGGAAGTGGTTTGCGATTGTGATGAGGCAGCTTGTTTTTTTACTGTGAGAGTTGCGGAAGAGGTTAGTGTTTTTGTATGGGATATTCCGCTATATTCAGAAGATACCGAAAATGCGGCAGAACCCTCTTTCAAAGCGTTAAAAACTATGCTGTATGACACGCTTTTGCCGCCGCTTGGTGATTCTACAATTTTTACGGTATTGCCGCTGTTTACTGCGGCGCCCGAAACATATTTAAGCACAGAGTTGTTATATGTCATTGAAATATCAACGCCATATATATCCTCATCCCCGTTAACACGAACGGTAACTGTCACATTTTGACCAGGTTTTACTGTCTTAGAACTAAATGAAATAGAGGTCCCCGCAGCAGATGCACCGAAACTTGCAAATGCTGACATAACAGATAATATCAGCAAAAAGCATATTGATAGTTTAATTATTCTTTTCATTATCTGTTTCCTTTCTTATGAAATGGTCTTTAACCCTAATAAATGCAATCTGACTGCTGCCAAGTCTGCGGTGTTTATTTTACCGTCTGCATTGGTGTCGGCGCTTATTTTTTCGGTATCGTTCAAGGTTTTAAGACCGAGCAGATGCAGTCTGACCGCTGCCAAGTCTGCGGTATTTATTTTACCGTCATTATTTATATCCCCTAATTTATATGTGGGTTTATCGGTTGTGATAGTTAGTGTGCAATCGGCACTTGCGGTGACGGTTATTACATAATTATTTGTGAAACCTGTTTCAGATTTTACGGGTAACGTTACCGTGTTTGTGCCTTTTTTGAGTGAAAACTGCGTAGTGCCCGAATATGATGCGCCTTTCGGTGTTGCGACGTAAACCGATGTGTTACCGCCGACCGACAAGGTATAATTCTGCGTATACATTGAAAATGCGGGTGACAGTCCACCAACCTGTATGGTTGAAAAATAATAGTTATTTAGTTTATTATTTTCTTCAGGTCTTACTGCGGCGGAGGTTGGCATATCCTTATAAATCGGAATACGGAAAACTGCGGCTTCGGAGGTTTGACCTATATAAGCCGTTCTAAGCAGTCCGCTTGAAGAAATAGCGTCATATATACTTTGAGCATACTGATGGGTGTAGGGGTTGGTATCCTGAACATCAAAGTCCTTATAATAATAGGTGTTTTGTCCCGCGGCTATATAGCCTTCGGCATATTTTTTAGCACCGCCTATAATTGATGCAGAGCGGGTTGACCAACCTTGTGATTTTGCGTATGCAATTCCGTTACCGATAACATCATCGCCCGAGGCGGAATAGTTAAAGAAATTATAATATCCGTGTTT
>JAZRZS010000051.1:0-16659 GCA_045601505.1 Acutalibacteraceae bacterium | reverse complement strand
TTAGGCCTTGCCCTGCCCCACCCGATGTATGTTTGTGAAAAAAACGTGCGTGATAACAAAGTTGTTTTATGCAAAGATGAAGAACTGTTTTCGTGTGAGTTCTTTGCCACCGATTTTAACTGGATTGCCTTTGACAAACCTAATGAGAGTATACGCTGTCTTGCACGTGTGCGCTACCGCCACAAAGAGCAACCCGCTACTATAACACCCCTTGAAAAAGGCATTGTTAAGGTTGTATTTGATGAGCCGCAGAGGGCTATTGCCAAAGGACAAATTGTTGTTTTATATGACGGTGATACCGTGCTTGGCGGAGGAACGATTTTATAAAATGCAAAAAGCAGGAGGTTCTCCTGCTTTTACTTTTTTCTGTATTTTAGATAATCTTCCAAAATTATAACTGCCGCAACGGTATCAACTACATTTTTGCGTTTTTTACCGCGTGTATCGGTGAAATTGAGCGCGGTATGAGCGGATATTGTAGTACAGCGTTCATCCCACAGCACAAGAGGCAAACCTGTCATATCAGCAAGTTCATTTGCAAGTGCTTCACACTCTTGTGCTTTGAACCCTACCGAACCGTCCATATTCTTTGGAAAACCCACAACAAGAAGTTCTGCTTTTAGTTCTTTTGCTGTGTCACACAATTTCTCAAGAAGTTTATCTTTATTATATTCAAAAATTACACCTTTTGGAAATGCAAAGGTTTCGCTTTGGTCGCTTATTGCTACGCCCGTTCTTGCATCACCGAGGTCAACCGACATTATTTTCATACGTTCTATCCCCTTTTTTGTGATTATATAACATATTTTATTATAAATCAACAGATATTTTTTACTTGAAAATGTAATTGCATAGTGCTATATTTATACTAATCTTTAATAAATAGATTTTTTACAAAGGATGGTTGAAATGAAGTTTATAAAAAATTTTCTTAACCGCATTTTTATTGACGGACTGACCGGTATGGCGCTTGGTCTTTTCTCCACGCTGATTATCGGCACAATTATCGCACAGGTCGGCTCGTTAATCGGTGGTACCGTTGGAGTTTATTTGTTGGCTATCAGCAAGGCTGCCAAAACCGTTACCGGTATTGGTATCGGCGTTGGTGTTGCGGCTAAACTTAAGGCTTCTCCCCTTGTTACTGTTTCGGCTGCGGTATGCGGTCTTATTGGCGCATTTTCCAACCTTAACCTTGAAACCATCACTCTCGGCACCCCCGGCGAACCTTTAGGCGCTTTTGTTGCGGCTTATGTTGCCACCGAAATAGGTATGCTTGTATCGGGTAAAACTAAGGTCGACATTATTGTTACACCCCTTTGTTCTATTTTGCCCGGCGCTTTGGTTGGATATTTCCTTGGCGCACCGATATCGGCGTTTATGCGTTGGCTTGGTATGCTGGTAAACATAAATGTTGAAAATAGCCCCATTATCGGCGGCATTATCGTTTCGGTACTTATGGGTATGATACTCACTGCCCCAATAAGCTCTGCTGCTGTTGGTATCTCTATGGGACTTTCAGGTCTTGCTGCAGGTGCGGCCACTATTGGTTGCTGCTGTAATATGGTAGGCTTTGCCGTTGCTTCTTACAGAGAAAACAAATTTGGCGGTTTGATAGCACAGGGTATTGGTACCTCTATGCTTCAAGTACCTAACATTGTTAAAAAGCCGATTATCTGGTTGCCTGCTATTCTTTCGAGTGCTATTTTAGGACCTATTGCCTCTGCTGTTCTTAAAATGACGAGCAATGCTACGGGCTCCGGCATGGGAAGCGCAGGTCTTGTTGGTCAGTTTATGGCTTTTGATACTATGGTAGCAGACGGAATGACACCCGTTATTGCGTTAATCGAAATCGCTGTTATGCATTTCATATTACCCGCCGTCCTCACACTTGCAATTTCTGAAGGTATGAGAAAGCTCGGTCTTATAAAATTCGGCGATATGAAATTAGAAGTATAATATGACGCAAAAAGAAAGAATAAACGCCGTTATTGCGCTGCTTGAAGAAGAGTATCCCGATGCAATTTGTTCGCTATCTTACGATGATGCTTTTCAGCTACTCATAGCAACGCGTCTTTCTGCACAATGCACTGACGCAAGGGTTAATATGGTAACACCCGCACTATTCGCACGTTTCCCCGATGCAAAATCTTTCGCAAATGCTCCGCTGAGTGAGGTTGAAAACCTTATTAAAACCTGCGGTCTTTATAAAACAAAAGCCAAAGACCTAATCGGTATTGGCAAAATGATTACAGAAAATTTTGATGGTGTTGTACCCGATACCATTGAAGCACTTACAACCCTTCCCGGTGTGGGGCGCAAAACCGCAAATTTGGTTTGCGGTGATGTTTACGGCAAACCCGCTGTTGTTACAGACACGCATTTTATAAGACTTTGTAATCGATTAGGATTTGTTAAAGAGAAAGATGCGTACAAAGTTGAAATGGCGATGAAGAAGATTCTACCCGCCGAAAAATCCAACGATTTTTGTCATCGTACAGTTTTGCACGGACGTGCTATCTGTACTGCAAGAAAAGCTTTTTGTGAAAAGTGCTGTCTTGCAGATGTATGTAAAAAAATATTAAAGGATGGTTAAAATGCAAAAAAGAGTTGCAGCAATACACGATATTTCGGGCTTCGGCAAATGTTCTTTAACCGTTGCCTTACCAATTATTTCGGCCGCAGGAAGCGAATGTGCTGTTATTCCCACCGCCGTGCTTTCCACACATACAGGAGGTTTCAAGGATTTTACCTTCCGCGACCTTACCGATGACATTTTGCCTGTTGCAGAGCATTGGCGCCGCGAAGGCATCCGTTTTGACGCGATTTACACAGGCTATCTCGGCTCATTCGAACAGATTGATTTGGTGTGCAAAGTTATCGATATTTTGAGTGACGAAAACACACTCGTAGTTGTTGATCCTGTTATGGCAGACCATGGAAAACTTTATCCTATTTTCCCCGAGAATTTTCCACAGGGTATGAAAAAACTTTGTGCTAAAGCAGATATCGTTATACCAAATCTTACCGAAGCCTGTCTTATGCTTGGAATAGAATATAAAGACGGCATTTTTACCGAAGAATATGTTAAACAAATTCTACAAGGTCTTCTTGATTTGGGCGCTAAAACCCCTGTACTTACAGGCGTTTATTTTGACAGTAAGAAACTTGGCGCAGCCTGTCTTGAAAAGGGAGAAATCAAATACGCTTTTGCCGACAGAGTTGACGCTATGTATCACGGCACAGGTGATGTTTTCGGTAGCGCACTTGTAGGGGCTTTAATGGAAGGTTTTGCCTTACAGTCTGCTTTGGAAATTGCCGCAAAATACACTAGCGGTTGTATTGACCGCACAGCGCGTTTCCAGCCCGAGCGCACCTATGGCGTTGACTTTGAAAACGAAATACCCAAATATCTTAAGATGTTAGGAAAATAATATGGAAATCTATAAGAGAACCGACTTGCTTATTGGTGAAGAAAACCGCAAAAAACTGGGCAGTGCACACGTTGCCGTATTTGGCATTGGCGGTGTTGGCTCGTATGTTTGCGAGGCACTTGCACGTGCGGGTGTTGGCGAACTTACACTAATTGACGGTGACACAGTTGCAAAAAGCAATATAAACCGCCAATTAATTGCCTTACACAGCACTCTAGGGCAGGACAAGGTCGCGGTTATGAAAGCGCGAATTTGCGACATAAACCCCGATATTAAAGTCTTTGCTCAAAAGCTTTTTTACTCTGAAGAAAAAAGTGGTTCAATTGATTTTACGCAGTTTAGTTATGTGGTTGATGCTATTGACACCGTTACGTCAAAACTGCTTATAATTGAAAACTCAAAAAAATATGGTGTTCCGATTATTTCTTCAATGGGTACAGGCAACAAACTTGACGCATCGCAGTTCAAAATATGCGATATAAAAAAGACCTCTGTTTGTCCCCTTGCGCGTGTAATACGCGCTCAGTTGCGACTTCGTGGTATTGAAAATCTTAAGGTTTTATATTCAGAGGAACAGCCAAAAAAAACAGACAGTGGACGCACCCCTGCAAGTATTTCCTTTGTTCCGTCCGTTGCGGGACTGCTTATTGCGGGCGAGGTTATAAAGGACATCATAAACAAATAAAATTTAGAGGTAGTTATCTACCTCTTTTTTTATTGTTGCAGTTTTTATTATAATGTGTTAATATTATATGAATGATGTTTTTAGGGAGGCGTAGTTATGTCCGACAACAGAGCTATAGGCGTTTTCGATTCAGGGCTTGGCGGTCTTACGGTTGTAAGGGAGCTTGGCAAACTTTTACCGCTTGAGAAAATTGTCTATTTTGGCGATACAGGCCGTGTTCCCTACGGCAATAAAAGTCAAAACGCCATACGCAAATATGCGCTTCAGGACGAAAAATTTCTGCTTTCCCATAATGTAAAATTGATTATTGCCGCTTGTGGAACCGTATCTTCTGTTGCCTTTGACACAGCAGAGAATCTTCCTGTTCCGTTTGTTGAAGTAGTTAGCCATGCAGCAAAGGCGGCGGTGCGCACAAGTAAATCCAAAAAAATCGGTGTAGTCGGCACATCTGCCACCATCAAAAGCGGTTCACACAAAAAACACATTTTAGAGCTTTGTCCTGAAGCTACTGTGACAGAAAGGGACTGTCCCCTTTTTGTACCGCTTGTTGAAGAGGGCATTACAGACGAAAACGACATTATTGCGCTTGAGACGGCTAAACGCTATTTACAACCTATGATTAAAGCGAATGTTGACACCCTTATTCTCGGTTGCACCCACTACCCTGTTTTAACCTCCGTTATATCTAAGATTATGGGGGACGGTGTTACACTCATCAATATGGGAGAAGCGGCGGCGCAGTATGTTAAGGATTATCTTGAAAAACATGATATGTTATCAGACAAAACCCCTGAACTAAACGAATATTTTGTGAGTGACAAAACTGAATCTTTTTCGGCACAGGCAAGAATTTTACTTGGTAACAGCGAAATTTCAGCAACACAGGTGGATATTGAAAAATATGAATAATATAACTATAAATCTTAAAACCACCGTACAGGCTGATGGACAATGTGATGTTACCGAATTTACTTATAGCGGCAGACACGATATTAAAAACGGTAAACATTATCTGCATTATAGCGAAGCAAATCCAAAGGTAAATACAGTTATAAAATCAGATGAAAATTCTGCCGTTATAAGCCGTACGGGTGATATGCAAAGTATTATGCGTATTGTGCCAAACGAAGAACACAATATGAGTTACAAAACACCGCACGGCACATTTGATATGACTGTTTGCGGAATAACTGTTCAAAACAGATTAGAATGTGGCAGCCTTTTGCTTAAATATGAACTAAAAACGAAGTTTGGCACCATTGGAATTAACACGATTGAAATTACGATAAAAGAGGTATAACTATGTCAGTAATTGTTAAAAAAGCGGAAACAGAAATTAGGGATATTATATTAGCCGCCGCAGAAAAAGCTATAAAAAAAGGTGAACTTTGCGCAGCGGAACTTACCCCTTTTTCTATCGAAAAACCTGCCGACTCCTCACACGGAGATTACGCTACAAACTGCGCTATGGCGTGGTCGAAAATTTTTCGTAGCGCACCTAGAAAGATAGCCGAAACACTTATGGCTAACGCCGAATTTGACAAAACATATATTGAACGTTTTGAAATTGCAGGTCCCGGTTTTATCAACCTCTTTTTATCTGACCGTTATTACTGTGACATTATACTTGATGTTGTAAACAAAGGCGAAAATTATGGCAGAAGTGATGTTGGTACAGGAAAATCTGCGCTTGTGGAGTTTGTTTCTGCCAACCCCACAGGACCGATGCATATCGGCAACGCCCGCGGTGGCGCTTTAGGTGACTGTCTCGCGGCGGTTTTAGACCTTGCGGGATATCGTGTGGAGCGCGAATTTTATGTTAATGACGCGGGTAACCAGATTGAAAAGTTTGGTTTATCGCTTGAACTGCGTTATTTGCAGATTTACAAAGAAGGCATTGAAATGCCTGAAGATTCGTATCACGGTGCAGACATTATAGCCCACGCAAACGCTTTCGCAGAAAAGTTTGGTGACAGTTTTGTGAACGCCGACTCTACAGAGCGCAAAAAGGCGTTGGTTGAATTTGCGTTGCCAAAAAACATTAAAGCGTTGCACGATGACCTTTTGCAGTACAGAATTGATTATGATACCTGGTTTAAGGAAAGCAGTTTACACGCATCGGGCGAGACTATGCGAATTATTGAACTGCTTAAAAATAGCGGTCACACCTACGAAAAAGAGGGCGCTTTGTGGTTTAGCGGAGAGCAGTTTGGAAGCGAAGATTTTGTTCTTGTGCGCTCGAATGGCATTCCCACCTACGTTGCACCCGACATTGCATACCACTACAATAAACTTGTAACACGCGGATTCTCAAAGGCTATTAACATTTGGGGCGCCGACCATCACGGTTATGTTCCCCGTCTTAAAGCGGCACTTTCGGCTTTGGGTGTTGACTCGGACAAGCTTGATGTTGTGCTTATGCAGATGGTACGTCTTGTGCGAAACGGCGAGGTTATCAAGGCTTCCAAACGTTCGGGCAAGGCTATTACTCTTGTTACACTGCTTGAAGAGGTGCCGATTGATGCGGCTCGTTTCTTCTTTAACCTGCGCGAACCTAACAGCCACTTTGACTTTGACCTTGATTTAGCGGTTGAACAATCAAGCCAAAACCCCGTTTATTATGTTCAGTACGCTTATGCGCGTATTTGCAGTATTTTACGCAATCTTGAGGCTGAGGGTATTACACCGCGCGAATGCACCGAAAAGGAACTCTCTCTTCTTTCACTTCCTGAAGAACGAGAACTTATAAATCTTATTGCTGCATTCACAAAAACAGTTGAAAACGCGGCGGCGGCTTATGACCCTGCAAAACTCACACACTATGTTGTAACGGTTGCGTCACAGTTCCACAAATTTTACAACAGTTGCAGAATTAAGGGTGTTGAGGAAGAACTTTTACAGGCAAGGCTTACGCTTTGCATTGCAGCAAGAACTGTTATTAAAAATGTGCTTACAGCGCTTAAAATTTCCACACCGGAGAGTATGTAGATGGAACGCTATAAACTCATAGAGCGTAGCATTATAACTAAATATCGCAAAAGTATCTGGCATAATTTTATTGGCGCCGTTAAAGACTATAATCTGATTGAGTCAGGTGACAAGATTGCCGTTTGTATTTCGGGCGGTAAAGACTCTGTGTTACTTGCCAAATGCATACAGGAGCTCTCTCGCCATAGCGAAGTTCCTTTCTCCGCCGAATATATTGTTATGGACCCAGGATATAATGCCGAAAACCGCAAACTGATTGAAGAAAACGCAAAACTTCTTAACATACCGATTAAGATTTTTGAAAGCGATATTTTTGAAACGGTTACGGCGGCGGGTGGATCACCTTGCTATCTTTGCGCCCGTATGCGCCGCGGATTTTTGTATGCCAAGGCGAAAGAACTTGGTTGTAACAAAATTGCGCTCGGCCACCATTTTGATGATGCCATTGAAACGCTGCTCATGAGTATGATGTACAGCAGCGAAATTAAGACTATGATGCCCAAACTTAAGAGCCTTAATTTTGAAAATATGGAGCTAATACGTCCGCTTTACAAGGTGCCTGAGCGTGAGATTATCGCTTGGAGCCGTTATAATGAACTGCAGTTTTTACAGTGCGCTTGTCGTTTTACAGAGCAAAGTGAAAAGCACGAAGACCTTTCCAAAAGACGCGAAACCAAGCGCCTTATTGCCGAACTTCGAAAAACAAACCCAGAGGTTGACAAAAATCTTTTCCGCAGTATGCACAATGTTAATATAGGCTCTCTCCCCGCATACCGCGAAAGTGACGGCAAAGGAGTTCACAGTTTTTTAGAGGACTATTAAAATATGATTTTTCCCTTGACAGAGAGGGTTAAATGTTATATTATTGATATTGTTCCTGCCGCTGTGGTGGAATAGGCAGACACAAGGGACTTAAAATCCCTCGGTAGCGATATCGTACCGGTTCAAGTCCGGTCAGCGGCACCAGAATCCCGTTCGCGAAAGTGAACGGGATTCTTATTTTTTACTATTCACTTAAACTACATATTGTTTCCTTCAAAACAAAACCCTTTAATATAAAAAAGCACTGCTAGTGCAGTGCTTTTTAAATCATAAAAGAGTTTCATCATAAACCGCTCGTGAGCCGCCGATGAATTTTGGGCGTGTTCGCGCCGCCAAGACGGTTGCACAACCTATTTTATTATTTTCAAGGCGCAACGGTACTGCAACATTTTTTAAATGCATTCCGATTAGTGTAAAGCCAATATCAAGTCCTGCATCTGCCTTGATTTCTTCTACAACCACAGGGTCTGTGAATGTATTATAGCCTTGCGTTGCAAGTGAGCCACCCGCTTTTTTCTGTGGAACGACATTCACCGTTTCGGCAAAGGGAACGGCTTTTTGCTCTATTACTATTGCGCGGTTTAGATGCTCACAGCACTGTATTGCGAGATATACACCTCTGTCTTTTGCACATTCATATAACGCTGTAAAAATCTCTTTTGCTGTTTCTGGGCTTGAGTTACTACCTATTTTAGCTCCCACAACCTCGCTTGTTGAACAGCCGATTACTACGGTGTTTCCCGCTTTTACTCCTGCCTTTTCACACAGCTCTAAAAAAGCAGATTTAGTTTGCTCGTAAATAGATTTATTCATTGTTATCTCCTTATTTTTTCAAATACTTTAATCAAAAGTGTGCTGACGATTATACCTGCAACACCCTGCAAACAATTTCCCGGTATGTTTAGTGCTGATGGTGCAAAACCGTATAAAAATCCCTCAAATACAAAATATCCAAGTACCATTATTATTTCCGCAATAACACCGCAAATAATTCTTGATGTGAGATTGCGGAGTTTTTTATTAAACAACCTAAAACCATAAAACGCGACTAACGCCATAAGTCCCTTAATAACAAACGTTGCGGGAGCATATATCATATAACCAGAAAAAATGTCTGCCAACGCCGAGCCAAGTGCCGAGGCGGCAAACGCATATGCGGGAGACAATATCCATCCCGATACTAATATTACACCGTCACCTAAATTCAAATATCCCTTAAACGCAGATGGAATTTTGATAAACATTGTTGCTACACATATTAGTGCTGTAACAAGCGCCGCTACGACAATTTTTCTTATCTTAGTATTCATCAATAAACAAACCTCTTTACAATTTAATGAAAACAGTGTATATTTAATCTGACCATATAACAATTACCAAACAAGGAGTATTTTATATAACCAGATGAAGTATATAATTAATAAAGAAAACCGCCCTCTGTATCTTCAAATTTACAAACAAATACGGGACGATATTATTATGGGAAATTTCCCTTACAACACAAAACTCCCGTCTAAGCGAAATCTAGCCGAAGAAACCGGCGTCAGCACTGTAACCATTGAACATGCGTATGCGCTTTTATGTGACGAGGGATACGTTGAAGCGAGAGAACGCAGTGGATTTGTAGTAATATTTCGCAAAACTGACGGTTTTGCGGCATCTGTTAATATTAAGACTGAACACTCTATACATCACACCGAAAACACATACCCTGATTTTCCAATTTCAGTATTAAACAAAACGATGCGAAAGGTCTTAACCGAACAAGGTGAACTTTTACTAGAAAAATCGCCAAACTGTGGCTCTTTGCAACTGCGCGGGGCAATAAAGCGCTATCTTGCGCGAAACCGCGGTATTACGGTTGATATTGAACAGATTATTATTGGTTCAGGCTCTGAATATCTGTATGGATTGATTGTTGAACTGCTTGGCAGAAATCGAACATATGCAATAGAATCACCGTCATACAAAAAGATAGAGCAGGTTTATAAGGCTACGGAAATTGCCTATAGTTATCTGCCGCTTACAAGTTCGGGAATTGACAGCAACGCCCTTGCAAAAACAAACGCAGACGTTTTGCACACCACACCGTACCGTAGTTATCCGAGCGGTGTTACCGCCACCGCTTCAAAACGGCACGAATATATACGCTGGGCGGAGCAAAATGACCGCTACATAATAGAAGATGATTTTGAATCGGAATTTTCGGTTTTGACCAAGCCCACCGAAACCCTTTTTGCACTGTCACATAACGACAACGTTATATACCTTAACACTTTTTCAAAAACCATATCCCCATCTTTACGAATTGGATATATGGTACTGCCTAAACATTTATTAAAGGTTTTTGATGTAAAATTAGGGTTTTATTCCTGCACCGTGTCTACTTTTATGCAGCTCGTTTTGACCGAACTGATTGAAAACGGTAATTTCGAACGCCACATCAACCGCGTAAGAAGACGAAAGCGCAAAGAATTATTAAACAAGTAAAATCTTGCGTTCCATTTTTATTTATGTTATGATACTGATATAAACAATTATAGAGGTGCCATTATGGTAAAACACATCATTCTATGGAAATTAAAAAGCGAACACAACAACACAGCTGTTAAATTTGACATCAAAATCAAGCTTGAAGCGCTTATTGGTAAAATTCCAGGTCTTATCGAAATCAGCGTACAGACAGATTCCTTACCTTCTTCAAACGCAGATATTATGCTATACTCTGTTTTTGAAAGCGAGGCGGCGCTTAAAAATTATGCAACCCACCCCGAACACGTATATGTTGCCGACAATTTTGTTCGCCCCTTTACCGAAACAAGACTTTGCCTTGATTTTGAAGTTTAATCACCAATTATTATTTATGGTAGTGCCGCGTATTACGCTGTCACTGCCATATTTTTTTCTGATTTCAAAAATCTTGTCTTCTACCTTTTCCTCTTCTTCAGTCTTGGAAAAATCGTTAAAAATATCGGTCTGATAGGGACTTTTACCCTCTGTCAAATTTATAGCGCGTAATCCCACAGAACGCAAAGGCGTGATAAAACCAAAGTTTTCTTTAATAATTTCCATACACTTTTTCGCCATCGCAACACTGCTTTGTGTGGGCATTAGCATAGGCGCTTGAAATTCCTTTACATTCAAATCAAAAGTGCGGATATGCGCTTGAACCGTATTACAATAAAGTCCGTGGTATCTGAGCGTTTCGGAAATTTCTTCCGACAGGGAAAGGATTATAGGCCACGCTTCGTCCGCTGTTTTTATATCCTGTTTACAGGTGGTTGTTCTGCCAACACTTTTAGGTACGGGATGTTCTGCTATAACGGGTGAATTATCGTTGCCACTGGCAAATATATAAAGTTCCGCACCCATTTTACCAAGCCGTTTTTCCAGCACCTCACGCCCTGCCGCCGCGATATCGCCAATTGTAAAAATGCCGAGAGACGACAGCCCCGAAAGCGTTGCTTTGCCAACGCCGAGCATTGCATCGGCGGGTAACGGCCACACTATTTCCCTAAAATTTTCGCGGCTTATAACGGTGACAGCATCGGGTTTTCTAAGGTCGCTGCCCAGTTTTGCAAACACCTTATTAAAACTAACTCCGACAGAAATTGTAACACCGATTTCTTTTTTAATCTCACGCCTTAACCTTTCAGCAATTTCTTGTCCGCTGCCAAATAAAAGATGACTTCCGGTGACATCCAGCCAACACTCGTCTATTCCAAAAGGCTCTACCTTATCACTATAACGCAGATAAATTTGTTTTACGGCATCCGACACCTCTTTATACCGCTTGTATGTGGGTGGAACAATCACAAGCCCAGGGCATTTGCGCTTGGCCTCCCAAGTGGCCTCCGCCGTTTTAACGCCGTACTTTTTGGCAAGTTCGTTTTTAGCCAAAACTATGCCGTGCCTTTCCTCTTTGCTGCCGCAAACCGCGATGGGACAATTTTTTATGGTTGGGTTATCCAAAACAGCAACCGAAGCAAAAAAATTATTAAGGTCACAATGCAGTATTGTTCTTTCCACTCGGGCACCGCCTTTCAAACAAATGTTCTTTTATTATGATAACACCTTTACAGTCTTTTGTAAAGTGGGTTTTGTTGACATTTTTTAATTTTTGTGGCATCATATTTTATAGTATTATTGGGCGGTGATTTTATGAACGTAGACATTTGCATTATTGGCGGCGGTGCTTCAGGTATGATGGCGGCTATTTCCGCCAAACTTACCTCCCCTCTCTGCCGTGTTGTTATTCTTGAAAAACTTTCACGTGTGGGTAAAAAGATTTCCCTTACGGGTAACGGCAGATGCAATATAACCAACAAAAACGCCGATGTTTCGCATTATCACGGCAAAAATACTAACTTCATTTTATCCGCTTTCAAGCAGTTTTCTGTCGCCGATACCGAAAGATTTTTTGACAATATCGGTACACCTATTGTATACGAAGGTGACAAGGGTTATCCCGCATCCTTTCAAGCAGCGAGTGTCACCGATGCTTTGCGCTTTCGCTGTGATGAACTGGGTGTTGTGACCGAGTGTGAACAAACGGTTTGCGATATTAAAAAACAGGGTGACAAATATCTGGTTATAACCGACAAATGCCGCGTTAATGCTAAAGCGGTGATTTGTTCTGCGGGTATGCTTTCGGGCGGCGAGAAGCTGGGTTGTGACGGCTCTGTTTTTAACATATTAAAAAATATGGGGATTAAAACTGCTTCGCCCTCTCCCGCTATTGTTCAAATTAAAACCAACACCGAATTTGTACGACAACTCAAAGGTATTAAAGTTAATGCCGATGTTACTTTAATAGACAAAAAAGGTAGGGTTAAACGCCGCGATTTTGGCGAAGTTTTATTCTGCGATTACGGCCTTTCGGGACCGCCCATACTACAGGTTTCGGGCGACTGCACAGAGGGTGACACTATTACGCTCGACCTTGTGCCGAGATATGATGAAAATGCGCTTTATGATGCAATTGCACTACGCAGAGAAAACCTTAAAAACAGAATGTGTGATGAGTTTTTATCGGGTTTTATAAACAAGCGTTTAGGACAGGTTGCGCTTAAATTGTCGGATATTCCGCTTAATAAAAATGCCCAGACAATTACCGATAACGAACTAAAGATGGTTTGCCGCACACTTAAAAATTTTACACTTACTGTACGCGGAAACGGCGGTTTTATAAATTCACAGGCTACCAAGGGCGGTTTGCTTTGTGATGAATTTTATGATGATACCCTAATGTGCAAAAAACACAAGGGTTTATTCGCGGCAGGCGAAATTTTGGATATTGATGGCGACTGCGGAGGATTCAATCTACAGTGGGCGTGGTCAAGTGGTTTTGCCGCAGGACGCGCCGCCGCCATTTACACGGAGAGATAATATGCTTATTGTAAACGACCTACATCTGCCGCTGGGATTTACGGATAATGACCTATTAATCGCTACATCTAAAGCGCTAAAAGTATCGCCGAATGAAGTGAAAAATCTTAAACTGCACAGACGTTCGGTTGATGCTCGAAAAAAAGATGATGTTCATTTTTGCTGTTCGGTCACACTATCTGTCACTGACGAAAAACGGGTTTTATCACGCTGTAAAAAAGCACAAATTTTCAAGAATGAAAAATTTGTGTGGCCGCGTGAGCAAAACTTTAGTTCGCGCCCTGTGGTCGTGGGATTTGGTCCTGCGGGAATATTTGCGGCACTCACCCTTGCACGTGCAGGTGCTAAACCTATTGTTATTGAACGCGGCGAAACGGCAGAAGACCGTAAAAAAAGCGTGGAAAACTTTTTTCGCGGCGGAAAACTTAACACCGAATCCAACGTGCAATTCGGAGAGGGCGGTGCAGGGACTTTTTCGGACGGAAAACTCAACACAGGCATTAAAAATCTGCGTTGCCGCGCGGTTTTAGAAGAGTTTGTACGTTTTGGCGCCGATGATGATATTTTAATTGATGCAAAGCCGCATGTTGGTACCGACAGGCTCATAGATATTGTTAAAAACCTGCGCAAAGAAATTATTTCTCTTGGCGGCGAGGTTTTATTTTCCTGCCGTATGGACGACATATTTTTTGACGAAAACGGACTTTGCAAGATTACTATAAACCAAAACGGCGAAGAAAAGCAAATTTACTGCAAGGCGCTGGTTTTAGCAACAGGACACTCGGCAAGGGACACCTTTTATATGCTCAAAAGCAAGGGCGTTTTAATGGAACGCAAAGCCTTTTCTGTGGGTGCGAGAATTGAGCATCTGCGGCGCGACATTGACCACGCTATGTATGGAGATTTTGCAGAAAGTCCGCACCTTTCTGCCGCTGATTATAAATTATCTGTTCACCTTGAAAACGGCAAGGGTGTCTATACTTTTTGTATGTGTCCGGGTGGCGAGGTTATTAACGCATCAAGCGAGGAAGGCGGTATTGCGGTCAACGGGATGAGTTTACACTCGCGTGACGGCATAAATTCCAACAGTGCATTACTTGCCGACATTGCGCCAAACGAACTGGATGGTGACGATGTTTTGGCAGGAATTGAACTTCAACGACAAATTGAAAAACGCGCATTTGATATTGGCGGCGGCTTGGTGCCAACACAGACCGTTGGTGAGATTTTAGGTATACCATTTGACGAAAAACGGGTTACGCCGACAGTTAAACCAGGCACCGTTGCCGCAAATATTTATGATGTGTTACCAAAAGATATTGCCGATTCTCTTGTTTTAGGAATTAAGGCTTTTGGACAAAAAATAAAGGGATTTGACGCACCTTATGCTATGCTGACTTTTCCTGAAACGCGCTCTTCCTCCCCTGTTAGAATTCTGCGTGGAGTTGACGGTTGCAGTTTAAGTCACAATGGTATTTTTCCGTCCGGTGAGGGTGCGGGATACGCAGGTGGAATTATGTCTGCTGCAGTGGACGGAATTAAAACTGCAGAAAATGTTATAGCATTTCTGAAAGCAGATAAATAGCACTGTTTTGGCATCTTATAAGGTCTATTTCTGATTTATATTTTTTGGCTTTTTCTATGCTTTTATTTACAGGTATGAAAACTGCATTTTTGCCCGTTTTAACATCCTTTAAACACACGCCGCCCATAAGGGCGGCTACTTTTTTATATAAATTATTTCTAAAATTCCCCAAAAATTTTATGCTAATAAAATGCTCAAAAAAATCTGCTGTTACAAATATTTTTTCTTCTGCTTCAAAGACAATTGCCGATAATAAAATTTCATATAATTTTACATTTATTTTAACATTATCGCCTCTTCCCTTTTGTGTTTCAATTTTCTTACCCTTACGGGTGGCAATAATAAACAGCGCACCAAAAATCGCATCGGTTATATCTTCTATATCGACCGTCATTTCATAAGTGGTTTTACAAAATACCGCTTCATACAAAAACAGCGATAAAATTTGTTTTTCTTTATCCTTTATACCTCTTTTTTGCAGAAAGTTTCGCAGTGCATTTGCATATCTCATCTCTTTTGTGGGTATAAAATTCATAAAATACCTCTTTTTTTATAATTTTTTTTGTGTAATAAAAATAAAATATCGTTTTTCGTTAAAAAAAAGACAAAATTACTTGAAAAATCATTTATTATAGGTTAAAATATGAAAGTAAAAAATTTAGGAGGTTTTTCCAATGGTTAAAGTTGCTATTAATGGTTTTGGACGCATCGGACGTTTGGCTTTCCGCCAGATGTTTGGCGCAGAAGGCTACGAAATCGTAGCTATCAACGATCTTACCAGCCCTGACATGCTTGCTCATCTTCTTAAGTATGACTCTGCACAGGGACGCTATGCAAAGGCTGATACAGTTGTTGCAGGTGAAGACAGCATCACTGTTGACGGTAAGACAATAAAAATCTATGCTGAAAAGAATGCAGCCGACCTGCCTTGGGGCGAAATCGGTGTTGATGTTGTTCTTGAGTGCACAGGTTTCTACACTTCTAAGGCTAAGGCACAGGCTCACATTGATGCTGGTGCTAAGAAGGTTGTTATTTCTGCTCCTGCAGGAAATGACCTTCCCACAATCGTTTTCGGCGTTAACGAGAACACTCTTACTGCAGATGACAACATCATTTCTGCTGCATCTTGCACAACAAACTGCCTCGCTCCTATGGCTAAGGCTCTTAACGACTATGCTCCCGTTCAGAGCGGTATCATGACCACTGTTCACGCTTTCACTGGCGACCAGATGGTTCTTGACGGTCCTCACAGAAAGGGTGACCTCCGCCGTGCACGTGCTGCTGCTGTTAACATTGTTCCTAACTCCACAGGTGCTGCTAAGGCTATCGGTCTTGTAATTCCTGAACTCAACGGCAAACTCATCGGTTCTGCACAGCGCGTTCCTGTTCCGACAGGTTCTACCACTTTGCTCGTTGCTGTTGTTAAGGGCAAGGATATCACCAAGGAAGGCATCAACGCTGCTATGAAGGCTGCTGCTTCTGCTTCCTTTGGTTATACTGAAGAGCAACTCGTTTCTTCCGACATTATTGGTATCACCTATGGTTCTCTCTTCGATGCAACTCAGACAATGGTTGCTAAGATCGATGATGACACCTATCAGGTACAGGTTGTTTCTTGGTATGACAACGAGAACTCTTACACAAGCCAGATGGTTCGTACTATTAAGTACTTCGCTGAACTTGCATAAGAAATAAAAACACAAAAAACGCCCTGCCACTAGCAGAGCGTTTTTTCTTTATATCCTTACTTCCTGCTCTAT